>JAQBNT010000184.1 GCA_028288445.1 Hymenobacter sp.
GGGGGTGTAGCCGTAGCTCATCATGAGGCTTTCGGGGCGCAGGTGCTGGCCGCCGATGTGGGCGTGGTCGTGCAGGGTGGGCATGAACGGGGGGGTGGGTGGGAGTGAGGAGATAAGTGGAACGAAGGTAGGATTTTGTTTTGAGGACGGGCACAAAAAAGCCCCGCCGCGGGGGAGCGGCGGGGCGGGCAGTAGCGCGAACTACAAGTTCGCGCTACGGTGCGCTACTTCTTGGGCGCGGGCTGCGTGAAAATCTTCGGGTCGTACAGCGCCTTCACGTTGTCGGGGGTGTCGATGTGCAGCGCGATTTGGTCCAGCAAATTGAGCTTGAGCTGGCGGGCGGCGGCTTTGCGCAGCTTCTTCTCCTCCTTGCTGTCGCCCTGCACTTCGCCTTTGCTTTCGCCCTGGGTGTTGCGGGCGTCTTTGTAGTCCTGTTTAAACTTGGCGGCGCGGTCGACCAACGCCTCGCTCAGGTCGTCCTTATACGTGGTGGTGAGGGTGGCCACGCGCTCCAGCAGGGTGGGCAGGTCTTTGAGCGAAACGCCGGTGTACTCGGAGCGGCCCTTGGGCAGGAAGTCGGTGAGGGCTTTGGAATTAGGGTTTTGGCGGCCGAAAATGTAGGCCACGTCCACGAGCAGTTCTTTTTTGGCCCAGAGGCGGAAGTCGGCCTGGATTTTTTCCACCGCGTCGGTGTCGCCCAGGCGGTCGCCCACGGCCACGTCCTGCGTGCCGAGGAAGGCGGCGTAGGCGTCGTGGTGGGGCTGGAGGGCGGCAATCATGGCCGTGTACTGGCCGGCTTCGTTCTGGCCGGCCATGCGGCTGAGGGTGCCGGCCATGAGGTCGCGGAAGTCCTCGCGGGCCATTTTCTTGGTAGCAAACGGGTTTTTGAGAAAAGGAAAGAACATCAATGAAGTGGTTAAGTGGATTAATTCTGGAAATGTAGGCAATAATCCGGGAGCAGCAGCGCCGGAGGGACTCCAGCAGCCGTTACCATCGTTGGTAAGGGCATCTTTGGCTTCAAACATTGCCTTACCAACGATGGTAAGACCATAATTGAAGCTAAAACGCCGTTACCAACGATGGTAAGACCATGTTTAGGTTCAAATACGGGCTTACCATCGTTGGTAATGGCATGTTTGGGTTCAAATACGCCGTTACCATCGTTGATAAGCCCTATCAAAGAGCAAACCCTGCCTTTCCGCAAGTGGGAGGGCAGGGTTTGGGGTTTAACGGCTAATCGAAGGAAAATTTCCCGCTGGGCTCATGTGCCCACAATGCCCTGCATGTTGCCATACTTTCTGAATAATTTATTCAACTGGGAAAGGGTAGTTTGGATAAAGGATTGGTCGGTTGGGAATTCGAAATGCAGGGTATTCTCGCCTGCTTTGTGTTCGGTAAAGCTGCCGTTGATAGTGACGTGCCCCATATTGTTGTATTCGGCAGTGAAGGTAAAATCTTGCTCCGAAGACAAGTAGGCTGCGCTTCCTGTCAACAACTCGTTGCATTGCTGGAGTTGTTGATACAGCAAAAAGATTTCGCCTGTTGAAGTAAATAGCGGTGCATTTACTTGAAATCCGCTTGATTTTATTTCTAAAGTTGAACGCAACTCATATCCACCCCAAAATGAAGTTGTCTCTGGAAACCCATAAACTTCTCGGAAAGTAAGTCGAACAAAATTGCCTGAATCGCCTTGAATGTTGAAGCCCTCTTCCATGAATGCTTTAGGGGAATAATAAATGGCTCGAGTAATTCTTCAAATTACGACACTACTTACACGCTTACCATCTTCCCCATGCCTACCCTCCCCAAGAAACTCCTGGCCCGCCAGCACGAAATCACCGCCGATTTCCGGCGCGAGGTTGACCGGCACCTCGCCGACATCGTGGCCGGCCGGGCCACCGAGATGTTCGAAATCCGCGACTTTGCCGGCATCCTCTGCATCCACCCCACGCACCTGAGCAACACCATCAAGGGGGCCACCGGGCACGCGCCGTGCTACTTTTTCGAGGCCCGCATCCTGGAGGTTTCGCGGGAGTTGCTGCGCGACCCCAGCCGCTCCGTGGCCAGCATTGCCGCCAACCTCACCTACGACCCCTCCAATTTCACCAAGTTCTTCAAGCGCTTCCAGGGCTGCACCCCCAAGCAGTACCGCGAGCAAGTGTGGGCCGCCCAGCGCGCCGAAATTGCGGAAGCTGTCACCATTTAATCTTAACTACTCACCATAAACCCGCCTGCCGGGGGCCAGACCTTTGCCTCATCATTCACCCCAACGAAATTGATTCGATGAGCACCTCCAAAATCGCCCTCGTCACCGGCGGCAGCCGTGGCCTGGGCAAAAACATGGCCCTGAGCCTCGCCCAAAAAGGCATCAGCGTCATCCTCACCTACCACAGCCAGCAGGCCGAAGCCGCCAGCGTAGTAGCCGAAATCCAGGCCCTGGGCCAGCAAGCCGCCGCTTTGCAGCTCGATGCGGCCAACGTGGGCGGCTTCGACGCCTTCTTCGCCCAGGTGCGCACCACGCTGCACGACACCTTCCAGGCCGAGCAGTTCGACTTCCTGATAAACAACGCCGGCACCGGCCTGCATGCCAACTTCGCCGACACCACCGAGGCCCAGTTCGACGCCGTGCTGAACATCCACCTCAAAGGCCCCTTCTTCCTCACCCAAAAGGCCCTGCCGCTGCTCGCCGACGGCGGGCGCATCATCAACATCTCGTCTGGCCTGGCCCGGTTTGCGCTGCCCGGCTCGTCGGCCTACGCCGCCATGAAAGGGGCCATCGAAGTCCTGACCCGCTACCAGGCCAAGGAGCTCGGCGCCCGCGGCATCGCCGCCAACGTGGTAGCCCCCGGCGCCATCGAAACCGATTTCAGCGGCGGCGCCGTGCGCGACAACGCCCAACTCAACGCCTTCGTGGCCTCCCAAACCGCCCTCGGCCGCACCGGCCAGCCCGAAGACATCGGCGGCGTGGTCGCCTTCCTCTGCACCGAAGAAGGCCGCTGGCTAAACGCCCAGCGCCTGGAAGCCTCGGGCGGGATGTTCGTGTAAGGGGGAGCAGCGGAAAGCAAACACCCGGCACGACGTTCTTTTAGCCGTGCTGACACACAAAAAAGCCTTCCCGCTGCGTAGCGGGAAGGCTTTTGAATTTCTGAAGGTCTTAAGCCCGGCTATTTGCCGCTCGCTCGCCGCGTTCGGTACGAATCGACCTGCTGGCGCAGCACGGCCAATAAGGAGCCGTAGCGCTGGCGGGCTTCTTGGGTGCTTTCCAGCTGTTGAAGACGGGAGTTAATTAACTCCGAGAAGTCTTCGACGGAATACGAACGTTTCGGCGCGGATGACACGAGCAAAACAACAAAAGGGTGCGGGCAATATAGCGGGGGCGCTACGTCATATACGTAGCATCCCCAAACATAAGACTTAAAACCGAAACAGCGGCCGGGCCGGGTTCCAGATGCCCCACGGAATCATGAGCAGCACCAGCACCAGCGCCACGCCGAAGTAGAGCAGGGCCTTGCGGTGCTTCTGGGTATCGTCGCCGGTTTTCTTGACGGCAATGCGGCCCACCTGCGCCACAATGGCGGCCAGAATCATCACCACCACGTGCTCCATGCCGAAGAAGCGGGCGGTGGGGTCCTTCATGGCCCCGGCCTGCTTCATGGCGTTCAGGCCCACCGGGCTGAGGCCGAAATACAGGCCCAGGCCAATGATAACCTGCAACCACATGAAGCCCGAGAAGGCGGCGCTCATGCCGTTGTCGGCACTCACGAAGGGGCGGCGGCCGGAGTAGCCCACGTAGGCGCGGTACACGGCAATGAGGCCGAAGACAAGCACGAACCAGCGGGACCAGGAGTGCAGAACGAGAAGGGTTTGGTACATAAAAAGGGGAAGAGGTGAGCAGAGAAAATCAGTTGCAAAAGCGGCCTAAGCAATAGCCAGGGCCAGCTTTTTCTTGTCGCGGTGCACCACGAACATAACCACGAACAGCGACACGTACGGCAGGGCGCACCCAATGCCAAACCACCGCCAGAACGAGCGGCCGTGGCTGAACGCCATAAACGCCGTCATAATCGGCATGAAAAACAGCGGCGTCAGAATAACAATAAGGGCCTCAATCATCGAATAAACGGAGCTAAATATGCCCGCAAAGGTAGGACCGTCGGCCGCCCGGCCAACCCAGGCGCGGACGGCTGCGCGGCTAGAGCTGCGTGGGCCACTGGTGCGGCGGCCGCTGTTGCCGGGCGGCTTTTTCCTCCCGGTACTTGTCGCGCATGGCCATGAACAGCGCGATAAATACCGACACAAACGGCAGCAGCATCCCCAGCCCAAACCACCGCCAGAACGAGCGGCCGTAGTTGTAAGCAATGTAGCCGGTGATGGGCGCGAAAATGAGCAGCGAAACCCCGAAAATGAGCAGCAGGCGAAGAAAGAACACGAGGAATTGAGGGGAGAGGGATGGAATGGGAATAAATGGGATGCCTGTTTATCCAGGCCGTCATGCTGAGCGCAGCCGAAGCATCTCTACCGCAGTAGTAAACCCAAGCAAAAGGGTTAGTTGCGCGCTAGAGATGCTTCGACTGCGCTCAGCATGACCGTGCTTTTTTCGTTCTAATTGAGAAGCATTACCGCACCTTGCCGCGCTTCACCAGGTAGGCATACAGCACTTTCTCGAACGGCTCGCGCACGTCCACGGGCACGAAATCGATGCGGAGCTGGCCGCAGCGCTGGGCCAGCTCATGCTCGTAGGCCGTCATGGCCGCCTGGTATTGCTCCTTCACCTGCGAGGGCTGAAGCTTGATTTCGAGGCCGGTTTCCACATCTTCGAAAATGTAGGGCCGCTCGGCGAAGTCGAAATTGGCCTCCGTAGCCCGGTCGAGAACGTGGAACAGCAGCACTTCGTGGTGCTGGTGCTTGAGGTGCTGAAGGGCGGCCAGGGCGGCTTCCTGCTCCTCGGCCCCGCGCCCCAGCATGTCGCTGAACAGGATGACGAGCGAGCGTTTCGGAATCTGCTGCGCGATGGCGTGGATGGTGCCGGCCACATCGGTGCCCCGGACCGTTTTGGGCGCGGGCGGACGCTCCAGCAACTGTTGCAGGGCCAGCAGCAGCGTGTGCCGGTGGGTACTGGTGGAGCGCACCGGCGTTTGCAGCTCAATGGCATCGGCAAAGGTGACGAGGCCCACGGCATCGCGCTGCCGGGTGAGCAGTGTGGTGAGCGCCGCGGCCGCCAGAATGCTGAACTTCAGCTTGTCGAACCCCGGCGCGGGGTAATACATGCTGGGGCTCACATCGAGCAGCAGGTGGGCGCGCAGGTTGGTTTCCTCCTCGTAGCGCTTCACAAACAGCTTGTCGGTGCGGGCAAAAACCTTCCAGTCGATGTGGCGCGTACTCTCGCCAGGATTGTAGAGGCGGTGCTCCGAAAACTCCACCGAAAAGCCGTGGTAGGGCGACTGGTGCAGGCCGGTGATGAACCCATCCACCAGCTGGCGGGCCAGAAACTCAAGGTTCTCAAAGGAGCGGATGGCGGCGAGGTCGAGGGGCATGGGGTGGTGGGAGAGAAGCTTTGGGGTTATAAAGAACGTGAGAAAAGAATGTCATGCTGAGCGCAGCCGAAGCATCTCTACTGTTCAACTAAGCCAATCGATAGGGTTTAGTATTGCGGTAGAGATGCTTCGGCTACGCTCAGCATGACGTTCTTTTTTGCTGTCCCCGTATTCAACACCAACGCTACCCCCGCCGTTTATCTTTACCGCAACTTTCGTAAGTTAGTCCTTTCAACCAACCGACCGATTCTATTTCCCACCCATACCCCCAACCCAACGCCGTGGACGACCGTCACGACCAGGAAGAAATTTATTCCCAACGCATTAAAGCCGGCAAGCGCACGTACTTCTTCGACGTGAAAGCCACCCGCGGCCAGGATTACTACCTGACCATCACCGAGAGCAAGCGCCGCCAGAACGGCGACGACTCTGTCTCGTACGAAAAACACAAAATCTTCCTCTACAAGGAAGATTTCCTCAAGTTCGTGGATGCCCTGCAGGACGCCGTGGACTACGTGCGCGAGGAGCTGCTGAGCCCCGAGGAAGTGGCCGAGCTCGACCGCCCGCGCGACTACGACGACCGCGACCAGCCCCGCCGCGAGGTGGAGCGTCCCGCCTTCGACCCCAACCGCAGCGACGACGCGTATTAAGGGCGTCCATTTGGTACGACGGACAAAAAGAACGTCATGCTGAGCAAAGTCGAAGCATCTCTACCGCGCAAGTAATTTATTTACTCTCGCGGTAGAGATGCTTCGACTTTGCTCAGCATGACGTTCTTTTTTTACAACTGAACCCAATGCCTGGGCCGTACCTTTGCGCCCGAATTGCCCCCAATTCATAATTGATAATTCATAATTTATAATTCAACCCAATGGGCCTCCGCTGCGGTATCGTCGGCTTGCCGAACGTCGGTAAATCCACCCTTTTCAACGCACTTTCGAACGCCAAGGCCGAATCGGCCAACTACCCGTTCTGCACCATCGAGCCCAACGTGGGCGTTATCACCGTGCCCGATGAGCGCCTCCAGATTCTGGAGGCCCTCGTGAACCCCAAGCGCGTGCTGCCCACCATCATCGAGTTTGTCGACATCGCCGGCCTCGTAAAGGGCGCCAGCAAGGGCGAAGGCCTGGGCAATAAATTCCTGGCCAACATCCGCGAGGTGGACGCCATTATCCATGTCGTGCGCTGCTTCGATGACCCCAACATCGTGCACGTAGCCGGCGGGGTCGACCCCGTGTTCGACAAAGACGTTATCGACACCGAGTTGCAGCTCAAAGATTTGGAGAGCATCGATAAGAAGCTGTTGAAATCGGAGCGCAGCGCCAAGGCCGGCGATGCCGTGGCCAAGAAGGAAGTGGTGTCGCTGCAGAAATTCAAAGCCGCGCTTGAAGGCGGGGCCAATGCCCGCGCTGTTGATGCTTCAGCCGACGACCTCGAAGCCGTGGCCGACTTGCAACTGCTCACCATCAAGCCCGTGATTTACGTGGCCAACGTGGACGAGGCCAGCATTGCCAGCAACGGCAACAACCACGTAACCGCCCTGCGCGAACACGTGAAAGCCGAAGGTGCCCAGGTGGTACTGGTGTCGGCCGCCATCGAAGCCCAGATTGCCGACATGGAAGACCCCGAGGAGAAAGAAATGTTCCTGGGCGAATACGGCCTCACCGAATCGGGCCTGAACAAGCTAATCCGGGCCAGCTACGAGCTGCTGAACCTGATTACCTACTTCACCGCCGGCGTGCAGGAAGTGCGCGCCTGGACCATCCACCGCGGCGACAAAGCGCCCGCCGCGGCCGGCGTTATCCACTCCGATTTCGAAAAAGGCTTCATCCGCGCCGAGGTTATCAAGCTGCCGGATTATCAGGAGTACAAGACCGAAGTAAAAATTAAGGAAGCCGGTAAAATGGCCGTGGAAGGCAAAGAATACGTGGTGCAGGATGGCGACATCATGCACTTCCGGTTTAATGTGTAATTGCAGTCTCAAACGGCTTCAACTGAAGTTTTGAGCTTAATTTATAGCCCCGGCCAATATTGGTCGGGGCTATTTCATTTGTCAATAATCATAATAGCATGAAAAGAGCAATGTTGATTACGCTGTTAACGACCTGTGCATTGCCCGTGCTAAGCCAATATTCCAGGCCTGCAATTGAAACGAAAGTGCCACCACAATACACTGTTACAATATCTTACTGTGCGTGTACCGGTGGGGGTGATTTTTCAGTTGATAGCGGCCAGATAGTTGTGCCAGAGCAACTGCGACAATCATACATTGATGCACTCAGCAAAAAGGCAAAGTTGTACGGAACGCGTGAGCAAATTGCAAAACGCGTGGCTCGAAATGGGTACCAAGCAACATCATTGCGTGCGACGTCAGTAGCAGCTTGGGATTCATTATTTACGCCTCCTACGCGAATTAACAATGTATCCATTTCAGAAGATGAAGACCGTGAGATTCAGGGTAGTTATTGGCGTAGAAGATACAGAATCACCGGCGTGATAGTCGGAATAGATAGCCCTTATCCGATATTTAAAATTCGGCGGGCTACTCGTATTTCTGATAGCCAATATTAATCTATAATGCGTCTGATAGTTAAAACGGTCCCAAAGAAAAAAGCTGCTCTAACGAGCAGCTTTTTTCTTTGATTGACTCGTTTACAAAATCCGTGAAATCCGGAAAAATCCGAGCGAATCCGTGGCCCTATTTGCCCACCACTTTATACAGCATGCCCTTGGGCAGCTTATCAGTGGTTTTCATGCCATTGACGATGGCCAGCTCCTCGTAGCGCTTCGACGGCACACCGGCGGCAGCCAATGCCGAAGCCAGCGTTTGGGTGCCGGTGGCGGTGCGGATGTGGATGTGCTCGGGCTGGCGGTTCAGCTTGCTAGCATCGGTGAGGCGGGCATAACCCTGGGCGGCCTGCTGAAACTGCGGCGCGTAGGTGCTGAACGAAGCCGGCGCGGCCAGGCCCACGAAGGCGTAGATGCTCTTGCCGTCCTGGATGAGCTGGGCCAGCACGTGGGCCGGCGTGCTGCTTTGGTCGGTGGCCTGCTGGTCGCCTTCAAACACGAGGGCCGGGAAGCCGTTGATGGCGGTTTTGCTGGCATTAGCTGAGGCCAGGCCGATGGATTTGGCGAGGCTCTGGCCGGCTTCGTCCAGCGACGAGCCGCTGGCGCCGAGGAACACCAGCAGGGCTTTGCCGTTGGGTTCGGCCATCTGGAATTTGTCGGGGGCGTTCTGCGATTTCCAGCCCGAGGGGATGGGGAAGCGGAATTTCAAATCGGGATGGTAGAAAACGTTGCTTTCCACGAAGCCCTGGCGCGGGTCTTCACCAAAGGTCAGGCCCTCGATGGAGCGCAGGTAGGCGTCGCGGTTCACGGCCAGCGTGCGGTTGCCCACGCTTTGCTTGGCCTGGGCGGCCAATTGCTTCACGCGGGTGTAGCGGTCGGCCGAGTTGGGGTGGGTACTCAGGAAGGTGGGGATGCTGCTGCCGCTCTGGGCCTCGGTGCGCTCCAGGGTCTGGAAGAAATCGGCCATGTGGCTGGCATCGTAGCCGATTTTGGTAGAATACTTCACGCCCAGGCCGTCGGCCTCGTTCTCGTCGTCGCGGCCGTATTTCAGCATGCCCAGGCCTACTACCTGCTGTGCCACGCCGCCCACCGACTGCATCACGCGCGGGGCCAGCACCGAGCCCAGTATCATGCCAATGCCGGCAATGGTGCTGCGCGTCTGCTGCTTTTTGCCGTGCTGGGCGGTAATGTGGCCGAGCTCGTGCCCGAGCACGCCGGAGAATTGGGCTTCGTCGTTGAAGTACGCCATGATGCCGCGCGTGAAATACACGTGGCCATCGGGCGTGGCGAAGGCGTTGATAATGGGCGAATCAACGACGGTAAAGCCGTAGTCGCCGGGGCGGTCTGAAACGGCCGTCATGGCCTTGCCCCGCGCCGTGATGAGGCTTTGCAGCTTGGCGTTGTCATACAGGCCAAACTGGGCGATAACGGCCGGGTCGGGTTTGGCCCCTTGCAACGGGCGGGCGGTAGGAGTGGCCGCAGCGGGGGCCGCTGCCGGGCGGCGGGCCGCCCAATCGGTGGTGGTAGACGAGCTGGCCAGCGGCAGTAGCAGCGACAGCAACGCGCCAGTGCGCAGAGAAGGAAGAAGCGAAAGATTCATGAGGATAAATAAAGCGGAATTACCGGTGAAGGGCAACGAATGGGCTTGCAACGGCGGCGGGGCAAATGCGGTTACGCCGCGCTACCGTCGGGCCTGATGGGGCGGGCGGCTGGCCAACTGATGCGGCCGGCCGGGACAAGTCTCGCCGGTGTTATACCATTTCCCTGCCAGTTTGCCGCCAACCCAGTCACATTCACCCAAAACACACCCGGTAGCCAGGAACATTGCGGCTGATTTTGCCTGGTTGTATTTCAAATTTTGTGATGACTATTTCCCGTTTGTGGCCCGTGTGGCTGCCCGCAGCTTTTTTGTTTCTGGCGTGCAGCCGCCAGCCCACGGCCAGCAGCGCCAGCCGGTTCGCCCCCGCGCCGCCGGTAGTCGACGGGCTCGCCACGGAGTGGACCGACTCGCTGCACTACGACCCCACCAGCAAGCTGCAATATCAGGTATTGAACGACGGCCGCGCGGTGTATCTGCGCATCAAAGCCGCCGACCCCACCACGCAAGCCAAAATTGTGCGGCTGGGCCTCACGGTCTGGCTCGATACCACGGGGCGCAACCAGCACCAGTTTGGCGTGCATTTCCCCCTGGGCCAGATGGGCGGGCGTGGCCCGGGCGAAGGCCGCGACCAGCAACCTGACAATGCCGCCGACCGCCAGACTTCCCGGCGCGAGCGCATGGCGCGCATGATTGCTAATATGCGCGAGATGGAGCTCCTCAACTACAAAGGCAGCAAGGAGCCCACCCTCACCGACAACCAGTCGCAGCTTGGCGTGAAAGCCGCCCTGGCCCTGGATGCGCAGGAAGACCTGATTTATGAGCTAGCCGTGCCGCTACGTCTGCTCTACCACAAACTGCCCGCGCTGGCTACCGGCCAAAAAGCAGCAATAGGCGTCACGCTGGCTGGTGGCAAACTCGCCATGCCCAGCCAGGGTGGCGGTATGCAGGGCGGGATGGGCGGCGGCGGCATGCGCGGCGGGATGGGCGGTGGCGGCATGCGCGGCGGAGGGGGCGGCGGTATGCGTGGCGGCGGTATGCGTGGTGGCGGAGGTGGCCGGGGCAGCTACAGCGGCGGGCCGCAAATGACCCCGATAGCGTTGAAAACCAGCGTGCAGCTCAGCAATAAATAGTTTCCGGCGCCGAGGTGGCTACTGTCGGCTGTTCATGTCCACGGCTTTGTAGCCGATGAGCAGGTCGGCGCGGGTGCCGGGCGGGCGGTAGTACACCAGCAGGTCGTACTGGTTTTCGGTTTCGTAGTGGGTGCCTTCGAAGTAGACTTCGTTCGGGGCCTTGCCGGTGGTGCCAGCCACGGCAAAATCGTAGTTGTAATAGCCTTGCTTGAGCAAGGCGTGGCCGGTGTACATCTGCTGCGCTTCGTCGTATTTTAGCTTGAACTCGTCCTTCATCTGCCAGTCGGTGAGCGCGCCGAATACATAGACCGGGCCGGGCGCGGGCTGCGGGGCCTTTAGCTGAAACTCCACGTCGGCGTAGTCGGCATTGGTGGCACCGCTGCCGTATTCGCGGCTTTCGAACACACGCTGGCCGTTGGAATCCACGTACTGGTTGTAGGCCGTCTGGCTGCGCGATACTTCGGGCTGGAGCTGCACCGTGGTCACGGGCGCGGCGCGCGGGTCCACGTGCAGCACGCCGATGCCCACCGTCTGGATGGAGCGGGTGTCGAAATATCGGTACTCGCTCAGGCCGGGAAAGGCATTCTCAAAGTTGAAATACTGGTAGTCGAGGCGGCGCTCGGCGTCGCGCACGAAGGTGGGGTGCAGGTTGTACTTGGCATTGTCCCAGCGGAAGTTCTGGCGCAGCACCACCTTCACTTCCACGGCGGGGTTCACCAAATCCACGGTGCCGTAGCCCACACTGAAATCGAGTTGCTGCATGGTGAAACGCTCCTGCCCGCCAATGACGATGCCCGGGGCTAGGCCCACACTCACCTGGTTCTCATACACCAGCAACCGGCGCGACACCACGGGCACGCCGCCCTGGCTTTGCACCACCAGCAGGTAGTTGCCGCTCAGCTTCACCTGCGGCGCGCGCAGCCGGTAGTGGTAATACGGTACCTTGGTGCCCGTGCCCACCCGGTAATCGGTGATGAGAAACTCGTTGATTTCGCTCAGAAACTGCATGTCCGTCAGCACCGAAGGCTGCCAATCGGCATCGCAGTGAATGAGCTTGGCGGTGTAGCGCTGGCTTTGCTCGCCCAGCACATCGAACTCCAGCAGGATACTCGGGCTCTGGCCCAGCGGCACCACCGGCGGCTGAAACACCTCGTTGGGCTGGCCGGTGTTCACGTAGCACTGCACGCTGCGCACGTCAGGCGCGTAGGCGTAGTCCTGGTAGCGCAGGGTGCGGTCGGCGTAGTATTCGGGCGGCTTCTGGGTACCGGGCGCGGTGCTGGTGATGGGGGTGCCCAGCGGCACGCAGGCGGTGGCGAGGAGGAGAGAAAGAGCGGGAAGGATGCGCATAGGCCGAAAGGTACGGCAGCGGCGCGGGCAGGCGTATATTTCCGGCCATTGGCATTTGCGCGGCTACGGCCGCGTTCAGGTTTGAGCTTACTCCTTCATTCTTTCTAGGATGCTATCTGAATGTCCCGACAGTTACTATTGCCCTTGTTGCTGGTTCTCTCGTGGCCGGCGCTGGCTCAGCGCATTGCGGTCAGTGGTACCGCCATCGTGCTGCATAATCCCCGAAACGGCGTGCGCGTGGTGGTGAACGACACCGTGCGTAAGTTCCAAAAGAGCACACTACGGTTAGAAAATCCTGATTTTTCCGGCTTCGAAAAGCTGGTGCGGGACTACTCTTTCTTTGTGAAGGAAGACGGGCGCTTCCGCGTGGAGGCCCGTCCCGCCGACTCGCTGTATTTTGAGGGCTACCACACCATTCGGCAGGCGTATCAAGTCGCCGATTTATTGAAGCGTCCGGCCATTAACATCGTTCTGCAGCCTGCTCCCTGCCTGCCCTATGTGCCCTGCCGCGATTCGCTGCCCCGCCATTACGTGTTTATCGGCGAAAAAATTCGGGTGGAAGCGACGGCGGAGCCCTATTACTGCAACCGTATATCCATGGATTCAAAATACACCGCCGAATATAAAGTCCTCGCCAATGTGTACGGTCACCTGCCCCACGATACCATCCGCTTCAGTGCCTATGACCACTACGGCCGCCCCGCGTTCAGCAAAAAGCAGGTCGTGCTGCTGTTCGTGAGCGAATACTGCCAGGAACTCATTCATGAGAAATATCAGTATTTCCCGCTGTATAAAACCGCCGATAACCGGTGGGCGGCTCCCTATCCCGCCCTTACCTACGCCAGCCTCCCCGCCGGCTCAGGCACGAAGCCTCACCGGCTGAAATTCCGTGAGCCGGTGGTGATTGATATCACCGGCAACGACCCCGACTACGTGGCCCGCACGTTTCCGGCTCCCTATTACCGCATCGAAAATAACCAGGCCATTGCCATTTACGGCAATTATGTAGATGAACTGGTGGAGCTATCGAAGCAAACCGTCCTAAAAGCCCGGGGCATTATCCTGAGATAACCACCAGCAGATTCTATCGTGTAACATTGGGCCATTAGCCCGACGCTAATGGCCCAATGTTGTAAATAAACCACCGGAACGAATGATGACCATGGGAAATAAGAAGGAGTTGTCATACGACCAACGCGAAGAGCTACTCAGCGTCTTAAAAGCGCGGTTTGAGAAAAACATGAGCCGCCACAAAGGCCTCGAATGGGCCAACGTGCAGGCCCGGCTGGAAGCAAACCCAGAAAAGCTGTGGGTGCTCGACGAAATGGAAATAACTGGCGGCGAGCCGGATGTGGTAGGAATCGATAAAAATACGGGCGAATACGTTTTCTATGATTGCGCGGCGGAAAGCCCCGCCGGCCGCCGCAGCATCTGCTACGACCGCGCCGGGCTGGAATCCCGAAAAGAACACCGACCCGAAAATAACGCCGTGGATATGGCCGCTGATATGGGCATTGAGCTGCTGACGGAAGCGCAGTACCGAGCCTTGCATAAGCTGGGCAAATTCGATGCAAAAACATCGAGCTGGCTGAAAACCCCGGCAGAAATCAGGAAACTTGGCGGGGCCATTTTCGCTGATTTTCGCTTCGGCACCGTCTTCGTATATCACAACGGAGCGCAATCTTACTACGGTGGCCGGGGCTTCCGGGGCTCGTTGCGGGTTTAAGCGGCAGTCATTGATTTTTGCTGCAAATCAGAAGGATTGCTCATAAAAAAGTCTCGCCCGAAGCAGCTGCTTCGGGCGAGACT
>JAQBNT010000185.1 GCA_028288445.1 Hymenobacter sp.
GTATCTTGACGGGAAACTGTTACCTTCGCCCACCCTTTTTTATTCGCTTCACTATGTATTGGACACTCGAACTGGCTTCCTATCTGGAAGATGCTCCCTGGCCCGCCACCAAAGACGAACTGATTGACTTTTCTATCCGCTCGGGTGCGCCCATGGAGGTAGTAGAGAACCTGCAAGCCCTGGAGGACGACGGCCAGCCCTACGAAAACATCGAGGAAGTATGGCCCGACTACCCGACCAAGGAGGACTTCATGTTCAACGAGGACGAGTACTAGGGTGAATGAGGAATTGGGAATGACGAACGAAGAATTGAGGGCAGTCCCCAATTCTTCAATTCTCACTCATCAATCCTCCTTAATCATCGAAAATCTGGTTGCGGGCTACCCCGGTAGGGTGTTGGTCCGCAACCTTTTTTTGTGCCTGCCTGCGCCGGCTTTCGTGGCCGTGGTGGGGCACAATGGCAGTGGCAAAACCACGCTGTTTCGGGTGCTCACGGGGCAGCTGCCTTATGAAGGAAGCGCCCAATTGCACGGCCAGGAAGTGCGCGACCTGCGCCGTGCCGCCACGGCCGGCCTGCTGGGCTACCTGCCGCAGCGCGGCAGCCTCGACTTTGCCATCGCCGTGCGCGAGCTGGTGGTGATGGGCCGTTACCGCCACCACGGCCTGCTCAGTGCCTACGCCCCGGCCGATTATGCCCTGGCTGATGCCGCGCTGTCCCGCGTAGGCATGGCCCACTTGGCTGCCCGCGATTTCACGCAACTATCCGGTGGTGAGCAGCAGCTGGTATGGCTGGCCCAGCTCAGCCTGCAGGATGCGCAGGTGTATCTGCTCGATGAGCCTACCCAGCAGCTCGATGTATATTACCGTCGTCAGGTATTCAGCCTGGTACATGACTGGGCCGTGCGCGAAGGCAAAACCGTACTGTGCAGCACCCACGACCTCGACAACCTGCCCGCCCTCACCGGCTACCTGCTGAATCTTTCGGAGCCGCAGCCGCAGCTACGGCCTATCTCAGAAGTCACAGTGCGCGAGGCACGGGCGTGGCTGGAACAGGCCCCGGTTAGGAATTAAGAATTGAGGGGACCAGTAAATTTTAACTTTCCACTCCTAACTCAACTCCGTTTTCCCGGCCGACCGCGCAGCACCTGCCCGATAGACCGCATAAACGGCCCGGCCGATACCGAATTCATCACTCGCAGGTTATCAGCCCAAGAAGTCTGCTCATCCAGAAACCGGAAAATGCGCTCCACGGGGTTGCGCTCGAATAGCTGTCGGAAGATGTCGCGCGTGGTTTCGCCCCGGCGCTGCATGATGTCGAGCAGCAGGGTGTCGAATAACCGAAATTGCCATTTATCGCCCGTCACGTCAGCGGGCGGGCGTCCGGTTTTGGCCAGCGCTGCTACCAGCCGCGCCGAGTGCTGCTGAATGCGCTTGAATGCGTAGCCGGTGCTGGGCTTGGCCCGCCCGCCCCGCGTGCCCATATTGATGATGTGCGCGCCACTGCGGGCCGGCAGCGGGTGGTCCGTCATCGGAATCGCGCCCACTTCCTCGGCTACAATTCGGTAGGTTTTCAAACCCAGCGTATTGCTCAGATATTCCTTGATAGCGGCTTCGTATTCTGCCTTTGGTAATACTGTTCCTGAAAACAACGTGTATTCAACCAGTGCTTTACGTGGGTGGAACGGCAGTACGTATATGAACCGCGCCTCATGCTGCTGCTCGCCGCGAAAGTCCATGAACTCCACCGTGTCAGGGTCGAAAACGTCGGTGTCAGTTTCGATTTCCCAGCCCACGAAGTGCTGCAACAGGTAACGGTGTTTCTTGGGTTGCTTCAGCTTCGCAAGGTCCGGCGGGCGGCTATCGAAGCCGTAGCGGGCGGTGTAATTCTGGCCGGCAGCGGTGGTTGCACACACGCCTGCCGACGTGTTTTCTAACTGCCCGACATTACCGCGCACCCGCGTGAATTGCAGATTATCGGCCAGCGTCTGCTGCACGAAGTGGTAATAATCCAGCCCGTTGATGGTTTTGTAGCGGTAGCGGCCCAGGTCAATAACCCGCTCAAATCCGGGGCTGCGAAAGGCAATTTTCGGCCACTCATGCGCCACAATGCGGTCGAACATTCCCGGCTCATCAGCCCAGAATGACCAGGTGCGGTCATTCTGCGTCTTGGCTTCGGGTTCGATAATCAGCACCTTTTTATCGGCCAGCCGAGGTTCTTGAGCAATGTGATACGCGAGGCTCAGCCCGGCCGCACCGCCGCCCACGATGAGGTAATCGAATTCCAACAGAGAATTGGTAGCAGGCATGAGAATGGGATATCAACCGCAAAAATGGCGAACCGGCAAACAAAAAAGCCGAACCTTACGGCCCGGCTTTCTCGATATTTAAATAACGGCCGAACGAATTAGAAGTTCGGCGACAACAGGTACTTGTGGTAGAAGTCGTCGATAATTTTCACAGCTTCGCTGGCGTCGTCCACAATCTGAACCAGGTTCATGTCCTCGGCCGAGATGTTGTGCTCCTCATGCAGCATCACGTCCTCAATCCACTTAAACAGGCCGTTCCAGTAGGCCGAGCCCACCAGCACAATGGGGAAGCGGCTGATTTTCTTAGTCTGAATCAGCGTCATGGCCTCGAACAGCTCATCGAGCGTGCCGAAGCCGCCGGGCATGCCCACGAAGGCCTGCGCGTACTTCACAAACATCACCTTCCGCACGAAGAAGTAGTCGAAGTTGATGCACTTGTCTTGGTCGATGTAGATGTTGTGGGTCTGCTCGAAGGGCAGCTCAATGTTGAGGCCCACCGACTTACCGCCCTCGGCGCGGGCACCCTTGTTGCCGGCTTCCATGATGCCGGGGCCGCCACCTGTGATAACGCCGTAGCCGTGGCGCACCAGTTTGGCCGCAATTTCCTCGGCCATCTGGTAGTAAGGATTGTCGGGCTTGGTGCGGGCCGAGCCGAAGATGCTCACGCAAGGGCCGATTTTGGACATCTTCTCGAAGCCCTCCACGAACTCGGCCATCACCTTGAAAATCTGCCAGCTATCGGCGATTTTGATTTCGTTCCAGTCCTTGTCCACGAAGGCTTTGCGTAGGCGCTGCTCATCCTCAATGGCCAGAGCGGTCTGGCCGTTGGTAGTCTGGCGCATCTCCGTGATGGAGGTGAGCTTGTCGTCGTTGACGTTGGGCTGCTTGATGGTTTTGCCGCTGCCGGCATTCAGCATGTCGTCGGAGACCTTGGTTTTGCTGGTCTTGGCTTTTTTCAGAGTAGACATATTATTCAATTGGGAATTCCTACCAAAACAAAATCGCCCCAAATGCGGGGCGACCAAAAGTAGGGCGTCAAAGTTATCGAATTGTTGCCAAATAAAAATGCTGCCAGTTGAAAGGAATTGTGTCTGTCGTTCTAAACGTAGCGAAGGACCTTCTCACGCCGAAATCGTTTGCAGTAAAAAACTGCCACGAATACGAAAAGGTCCTTCGCTACGCTCAGGATGACAAACGGTGTTTTTGCGTCGCTAATGAACTCTACACCAACTGCCGCAGCGCCATCTCGAACGAGCGTTGCGCGATGCCGGTAGGCTGCGCGTTCTCGGCGTGCGTGCGCTCCAGGGCCGCGCCGATGATGCGCGAGGTATCGGCGAAAATGGCTTGGTCGGTGATTTCCGCGCCGGTTTCCATTAGGTAGGCGAATACGCGAGCCATGCCGCAGTTGGCGATGAAATCGGGGATAACGGCCGTGCGCTCATCGGCGAAAACGCCGGTGGGGCCGAAGAAAATCTCGGGGTCGGCAAACGGCACGTTGGCCCCGCAGCTGATGACCTTGAGGCCGCCCGCTACCAGGCGCTCCACCTGCGAGCGCGCCACGAGGCGCGAGGCTGCGGCCGGAATGAAAATATCAGCCCCCATGGACCATACTTTCTCGTTCACTTCCTCAAAGGAGAGCAAGTTATCGGCCGTAAGGGCATTGCCCTGGCGGGCCAGCAGCAGCGCCCGGATTTCCTCCAGCCCGAAGCCTTCGGTGCTCAGCAGCCCACCGGCCCGGTCGATAATGCCTACGATGCGCACGCCCTGCCCGGCCAGGTAGTAGGCCGCCGCCGCGCCCACATTGCCCCAGCCCTGGATGATGGCACGCTGCCCGGCCATCTCGGTGCCGGGCCAGAGGCGGTAGTAGTGGCGCACCGCTTCGGCCACGCCATAGCCGGTGATGAGGTCGGCCACGGTGTATTTGCGGGCCAGGTTAGGCGAGAACGTGGCGTCTTCCACCACTTTGATAACGCCTTGGCGCAGTTGGCCGAGCTTCTGAATCTTCTGGGGCTCGGTGGCATGGTAGTGGCCGTTCACCACGCCTTCCTGCGGGTGCCAGAGGCCGTATTCCTCGGTGATGGCGATGACTTCGTGGATTTCGTCCACGTTGAGGTCGCCGCCGGTGCCGTAATAATTTTTCAGGAGCGGAAACACGGCGCGGTACCAGCGCTCCAGCACGCCGCGCTTGCGGGGGTCCTGCGGGTCGAAGTTGATGCCCGACTTGGCCCCGCCGATGGCCGGCCCGGATACCGTGAACTTCACCTCCATGGTCTTGGCCAGGCTTTCTACCTCGCGCTTGTCAAGACCTTTTCGCATGCGGGTACCCCCGCCGGCGGCTCCGCCCCGTAAGGAGTTGATGACGACCCAGCCTTCGGCTTCGGTTTCGGCATCTTTCCATTCAAAGACGATTTCGGGGCGTTTATTTTCAAACTTTGTGAGCAGGTCGAGCATAGGACGAAAATGATAAGAAAAACTGCCAATAAGCAGAACCACAAAGGTAGGGGCCGCTTCCGAAGTGGCCGGAAAACCAGAATAGCATTTATATAAGAAATGAAAATGAATAAATATTAAGGTATTTTAGGAATAACAAACCCCTTTAACGCTATTTTGCGTAATCATTAGGAACTACCCCAGTAGTAGCGCTGTATTGCACTTATTCTACTCCTCCACTTCCCCCTTCATTTTTTATTGACTTCATGAAACCATTACACTCGCGTGTAGAAGCGCAACAGTTAGACCGCGCCGCGGCTATGCTCAAGGTTCTCTCTCACCCCAAGCGTCTTGCTATCGTAGACCTGTTGGGAAAGACCAAAGGCAAAGACAGCCAAATGTCGGTCACTGACATCTACCAGGCGCTCGATTTACCCCAGGCCATCGCCTCGCAGCACCTCATCACCCTCAAAGACCGTGGCGTATTGAAGTCCAGCAAAATCGGCACGAAGATTTATTACTCACTGGCGGTGCCCCAGCTCCTGAAAGTGATTGATACGCTGGAAGATTACTCGGGCCGCATTTAAGCCCTCCAGCATCAAAAGAAAAGGCTGCCCCGCAAGAGGCAGCCTTTCTTTGTTTACGGGGTGGGCGGTAGAGCGCTAAACACCGCGTGCAGCGCCAATACCTGCGGCAGAAGCGGCTGCACGTCGTCGTTGGTTAGCAGGTAGTCGGCCCGCACCATTTTTTCTTCTTCGCTGAGTTGCTTGGCCATGATGGCTTGCACATCGGCGGCCGAGCGGTGCGGGTCGCGCCGCAGTACGCGGGCCGCCCGCACCGTCAGCGGCGCAAACACGGTGATGATGCGGTCGAGCTGCTTGTAGGAGCCGGCTTCAAACAGCAAAGCGGCTTCCTTAAGCACGTAGGCATGGCCGGCTTGCGCCTGCGCTTCGGCCCAGCGCTCAAAATCGGTGCCTACATGCGGGTGCACCAAGCCATTAAGCTGGGCCAGCAAAACCGGGTTGTTGAACACGGTGCCAGCCAGCACGGGCCGGTTGAGGCGGCCGGCGGTATCGTAAGTATCGGGTCCGAAGGCGGCGGTGAGCTGCTGGCGCAGTTCCGCGTCGTTTTCCATCACCCAGCGGGCGCGGGTGTCGGCATCGTAAATGGGCACGCCCAGCGCATGAAACAAGCGGCTGACAATGCTTTTGCCCGAGCCAATTCCGCCGGTAATGCCGATGCGCAACATGGGAAGAATTGATTTAAATGAACAGAGCTTAGCGCCGCGTCTGGCGCAGGCGCACCGTGGGCACAGAGGCCCGAATCCGGGCCGGGGTTTTCACGTCGGCCTCTACTTCTTCAGCCTTGCCACGCGCTGAGGGCTGCGGCGGCACAATGGGGTAGGGGTTGGGCAACTCATTTACCAAGCTGGCCGGCCCCCGAAACGTGACCATGGCGGGCGTGAAGCTGGCCTTGTAATGTTTGGCTGAATCGGGTGGCAGGGCCAGGGGCAGGCGGCGGCTGGCGTAGCGGTCGAAAGTGAGGCGCAGGGTATCGCCGGCCCACTCGGTTACCTGCACGCCTTCCAGCGCGTTTTGCAGGCCCCGGTGCCAGGCGGTGGCGGGCAGGTAGCGGGTCCCAGGTAGGGGCACGGGGCGCAGGTCGGCGGGATGAGTGCCCCAACCCAGGTTGGCCCGCAGCAGCCGCCAGCCCTGGCCCGTGACCGTGACGGGCAGCGCCGCTGGCAAGGGCCGCATCGGCACGTAATGCACCGAGTCGTAGTGCCAGGCCAGCGGGAAATTGATGCGGGTGGTGTAGGTCTTGTTCAGGGCATTCATTTGCCAGAACAGGCCCGCCGCCAGCAGGCAGGCCGTGATGGCCCGGTAAAAGCTGGGCTCCTGGCCCGCGAAGGGCCGCACGAACCAGCGCAGCAGCCAGCTTGCCCGATTCAGCGGCCCGTCCATGACTTAGGCGGCGGTGATGGTGTCAGCGCCGGTACCGGTGTTGGCTTTGTTGCCCACTTCGCGAGCAATGGCCGAGCGGTCGAAACGCAGCTTAGTGCCGCGGTCTACTTCCACCACCACGGTGTCGTCGGTCAGTTCCACAATCAGCCCGTGCAGGCCGCCAATGGTGACAATGCGCGAGCCCTTGGCCAGCGACTGGCGGAAGTTCTTGGCATCGGTGGCCCGCTTTTGCTGCGGCCGAATCATGAAGAAATAGAAGACGCCAGCGGCAATCAGCAGGAAAAGCGGCTGGGCATAGTCGGCGCCGCCGGCGGCTTGCAGCATAAGGTTCAGGAACATGGCGTTGGAGTAAGAAGCTGGAACAGGCTAGTTAGTTAGCCTTGGGAGTGAGTACGTTGCCCTTGATGAGAATGGTGGTGATGCTGGGCTGCGTATTGGCCCGCACCGCCACCTGCTTGCTGATGATGCCCTGTTTGCCGCGGCTGTCGAACTGCACTTCCATCTTGCCCTGGGCCCCGGGTGCCACGGGCTCCTTGGTCCAGCTGGGGGTGGTGCAGCCGCAGGAAGCGGTAGCGTCCTCAATCAGCAGCGGCGACTTGCCGGTGTTGGTAAAGGTAAACGTGTGGTGAACTTTAGTATCGGGCTGAATATCCCCGAAATCAAACTCGGCTTCGGCGAATTTCATCACCGGAGCATTGGGATTGGGCGCGGCTTCGTCGCTCACCACATTGGGGTTGTCCACGGTCGGGTTGGCAGCGTCGGACTCCACGGTCGCGGCCGCGTTGATGCCTTCGGTGCCTACTTCGGCGCTTTTGTCGTGGTTGCAGGCCGCCAGCGAGAGCGCGGCAGCCAGTATGAGGTACTGTTTCATTGGATTGATTTGTTGTGCCCCGGCTGTCATCTTGAGCGGAGCAAAGGACCTTATAACCGCTGAACAATCCGTTCTAACGGGATAAGGTCCTTCGCAAGCTCTGGATGACAGACGGGGCACAACCGTCTAAAATTACAGCTTGGCAATAATGCTCTGGGCAAACTGGCTGGTGCTGGCTTTGCCGCCGAGGTCGCCAGTGCACTCCTCCGGATTCAGCAGCGTGGCATCCAGGGCTTTGTCGATTTGGTCGGCCAGGGCGTGCTCGCCGAGGTAGTGCAGCATCATAATGCCCGAGCGGAGCAGTGCGGTAGGGTTAGCCTTGCCCTGGCCGGCGATGTCGGGGGCCGAGCCATGCACCGCTTCAAAGATGGCCATGTCGTCGCCGATGTTGGCACCAGCCACCACGCCCAGGCCGCCCACAAGGCCGGCGCAAAGGTCGGAGAGGATGTCGCCGAAGAGGTTGGTGGTCACCACCACGTCGAACTGCTCGGGCTTGTTCACGAGCTGCATGCACATGTTGTCGATGATTTTATCCTCGAACACAATTTGCGGAAACTCGTTGCTGGCTTCTTTGCAGGCGTTGAGCATCAGTGTGCCGGCCATTTTCAGGATGTTGGCTTTGTGGGCCAGCGTCACCTTTTTTCGGCCGTGCTTGGCAGCGTAGGCAAAAGCGGCGCGGCAGATTTTGCGCGAGCCTGCTACCGTGATGCGGTTGAACGAGTCGGCAATGCCGAGGCGCTCGTCGTACACTTCCAGGCCGGAGTACAGGCCTTCGGTGTTTTCGCGGAACAGCACCAGGTCGATGCCCTCGTAGCGGCTTTTGATGCCCGGCGTGGTTTTGCTGGGCCGCACGTTCTGGTAGAGGTCGTACTTCTGACGCAGCGTGATGTTGATGCTACGGAAGCCCTTGCCGACCGGCGTGGTGATTGGTCCTTTGAGAGCCACCTTATTCTTTTCCAGTGACTTGAGCAACGAGGTCGGAATCAGTTCGCCCGACTGGTCAAACGTGGTCTGGCCGGCGTTCTGCTCTTCCCACTGAATGGGCACCTGCGCGGCGGCAAAAATATCCATTACCGCTTTCGTGATTTCGGGGCCTATGCCATCGCCGGGAATAAGGGTTACTACGTGCATCGTACTGGTAATAAATGACTGAATGAAAAAGCAAAGAACGGAATGAGTGAATGAGTGAAGACTGAATTTTCAGCGGCCTTTCACCCATTCTCCCATTCCGTCAAGTACTTAAGCACTCGTAAAAAAAAATTAAGCGCCCTTACGGGAATTGATTTGGTTGATGAGCTGGTCGACATCGCCGAGCAGCTGTTCGGCTTTGGATTTGGCATCGGAAATCACGCGCTGGCCTTCGCTTTTGGCCGTCGATTGGCCCACGCCTTCGCGGCTGGTCACGAGGCTGTCGGTGAGGTCGGCGAGCACCGAGCGGTACTTTTCGAGCTGGTAGCTGAGCCAGGAACGGGTTTCGGTGCCGGGTTCGGGGGCATAGAGCAAGCCAAGGGCTGCGCCGGTGAGGGCGCCGCCCGCGAAGCATAGGATGCCGGTGGTGGTTTTGCTAGCCATGGTCGTCGAGGATTAGGGAAGAGAGGTGAGAATGTTTTCAGGCCTGCGTACGCAGAAAAGCGGCCGTAGATGCAAAAGTGGCTATATCGGCCCAATGTTCAGCCGCAAGCCATAATGTTGCCCTTCGCATGTGCCTATAAGATTACTGGTTGTCCAGCAAGCCGCGGCCCGATTTACGAATGTCGCCGCTGGCGGCCAAATCCGTCGCCAGCTTATCCAGAATGCCGTTAACAAATTGTTTGCTTTTGGGCGTGCTGTAGAGCTTGCTGATTTCAATGTACTCGTTGATAGTGACTTTCACCGGGATGCCGCGGAAAAGCTGCATCTCGGTAAGGGCCATTTTCAGAATGATTTTGTCGAGCAATGCCACGCGCTCCACGTCCCAGTTCTGCACCGAGCCGGCGATGAGCTTCTCCATCTTGTCGTCCTCGATGAGCGTCTGCTTGTAGAGCGTTTCGGCAAACTCGCGGTCGTCGGCCCAGTTGGCCGAGAGGTTCATCAGCTCCTGCGTAGGCTCGGCGCTGAAAGGCAGCATCTTGAGCGTCTTCAGCACCAGGTTGCGCACGATGGGCCGGTTTTCTTCCCAGTTCAAATCATCCGATTCGAGCTGCCGCGGCAGCGCTTCGCCTTTGAAAACGAAGTCCTTGTAGATATGACGCAGGATTTCGAGGTCCGTGTCGTAGTCCATGTCGGGCTGGTCGAGGTCCTTGCCGTTGAGGTAGGCGAGCAGGGTTTCGTCGGTCTTCATTTCCTCCCAGGCGGCGCGCAGGGCTTCCAGCTCCTCATTGCCTTCCCAGGCCAGCTTGCGCCGGATGGTCTGGCTCTGGAGCTGCTCATTGGCCATCAACTTGGCAATGGCCTTGTTGCGGTGCAGGCGGGTGGCATCCAGCGCATCCTCGCGCGGGCCGAGGCGGCGGCGCTCCTCGCGGCTTTGCTCTTCCTCAATCACGCCGAGCAGGGCGGCGGGCAGGTTCAGCAGGTGCAGGTACTGGTCGTGAATGCTTTCGGCCCCCACCAGCAGCTGGCCGGCGTAGAACTCGCCGTCCTTCTTCACCTGGTTCTGGAAGGAGTTGATGGCGTCGGTTACGGCCTTGTCCACGGCTTTGTCGTCCGTTTTCTCGGGCATCGTGCCGGTTCGGTACCAGTCGCGCAGCTGGGCTTCGCCCATTTTGCGCTGGCCTTCCAGTTGGCGGCGGTCAGGAGCCTCTTTGGCCGTCAGGTCGGGCTCGAAAGCCGCCGCGATGCGGTCTTGCGCCAGCATCAAATCAGCTCCCACCGCCTGGTGATAGGAGTAGAGCGACTGCATGACTTTGATACGAAGGAGGCGGCGATTGAGCATATTGGTCTGGTAATCAGTATTAGGTAATCAGGAGGTCGGAGGTATGAGCTTAAAGAACGTCATGCAGAGCGCAGCGAAGCATCTTTACAGCTTCGTTGAGGTAGCATTAATTACTATTGAGGTAAAGATGCTTCGCTGCGCTCTGCATGACGTTCTTTATTTATTCGGCTAATTCCTTAATACGTCGACTTTACCCGGCCCACGTTGGCGATGCGCTCCTTGGCCTGCCGGATGGCGGCGGCCTGCGGGTGCGTGCCTTCTTCTTCAGCTTTCGCCAAAACCTGGAGGGTGAAATCGTAAATTTTTTCGGTCTGGGTGAGGGCGCCTTGGCGGCTGCCCCCGGTCACTTCGGAATACACATTGATGAGGCCGCCGGCGTTGATGAGGAAGTCGGGGGCGTACACGATGCCGCGGCGCACCAGTTCGGGGCCGTGCTGGTTTTCGTTTTTGAGCTGGTTGTTGGCGCAGCCGGCCACCACGCGGGCCTTCAGGCGCGGAATGGTGTCGTCGTTGAGCGTGGCACCCAGCGCGCAGGGCGAGTAAATGTCCATTTCCTGGTCATAAATCTCGTCGAGGCCCACGGCGGTAGCGCCGAAACGGTTGGCCGCATCTAGGGCGCGGTCTTCGTAGTAGTCGGTCACGATGAGTTTCGCGCCCTCCTTCTGGAGGTGCTCCAACAGGTAGGTGCCTACGTGGCCCGTGCCCTGCACGCCAATGCGCTTGCCGGCCAGGCTCTCCGAGCCGAAGGCCTTTTTGGCAGCCGCTTTCATGCCCATGTACACACCGTAGGCCGTCACCGGCGAGGGGTCGCCGCTGCCGCCCATGCTCTCGGGCAGGCCGGCTACGTGCTTGGTTTCCATGCGGATGTACTCCATGTCCTTGGTAGTCATGTTTACATCCTCGGCCGTGATGTACTTGCCGTTTAGGTTCTTCACGAAACGGCCGAACTTGCGCAGCAGTGCTTCAGTTTTCAAGGTCTTGGCATCGCCGATGATGACGGCCTTGCCACCGCCTAGGTTCAGGCCGGAGATGGCGGCTTTGTAGGTCATGCCGCGCGAGAGGCGCAGCACGTCGTTCAGGGCTTCCGCATCGGAGGCGTAATGCCACATGCGCGTGCCACCGAGGGCCGGCCCGAGCACGGTGTTGTGGATGCCGATAATGGCTTTAAGGCCAGTTTCGTGGTCGTGGCAATACACGACTTGCTCGTGCTGATGCTCGGCAATCTGGCCGAAAATCGACTCGGGGGCGATGATTTGGGTTTCAATCATGGGAATGAATTGAAGGTTGGTGGGAATTGTGGGATGGATGGTTGAGAACAGTGCGGCGTAACTTTGTTGCGTTTCAGGTATACGGAAAAACCGGAACGTCATGCTGAGCCTGCCGAAGAATCTTTACTGCGTAAGTAAATAATTACTACTGCGGTAGAGATGCTTCGGCAGGCTCAGCATGACAGACGAATTGACCATTGACTTTACGTTTCAGGCCGCAAAAGTACCGCTATTTTCCCGAACCGGCCCCTTTCCCACCCTGCCCGTGCGCGCATTATCCGCCGTTAACCCCTTCATCTTCCGCTACAAGTGGCATTTCCTCGCCGGGGTGCTATTTGTGGCACTGAGCACCTTATTGGCCATCTTTCCGGCCCAGCTGGTGCGCTACGCCTTCGATTTGGTGAACGAGGGCATTGACCTTTATCACCTCTACGCCGGCACGCAGGCCCAAAAGGGCGTGTACCAACTGTTTGGGCGCAACGTGCTGTTTTATGGCGTGCTCATCATCGTGCTGGCGTTGCTGCGCGGCATCTTCCTGTTCTTCATGCGCCAGACGCTCATCGTGATGTCGCGCCACATCGAAAACGACCAGAAGAACCAGATTTACCAGCACTACCAGTCGCTGCCGCTCAGCTTCTACCGCCGCCACAGCACCGGCGATTTGATGTCGCGCATTTCGGAAGACGTGAGCCGGGTGCGGATGTACCTCGGGCCGGCCATCATGTATTTTCTGCAGCTCGTGCTGCTGTTTCTGCTCATCGTGCCGCTCATGCTCATGGTGAACGTGAAGCTGACGCTGTACACGCTGCTGCCGCTGCCGGTTTTGTCGGTCAGTATCTTCTACGTCAATAATTTGATTGAGCGCAAGTCCGACGAAATACAGCGGGCGTTGTCGGGCATGACGACCTTTGTGCAGGAAGCTTTCTCGGGGATTCGGGTGCTGAAATCGTTCGTGCGCGAAGCCGATTCACACGCGCAGTTCTCGGCGGCCAGCAACGAGTACAAGGAGAAGTCACTGAGCCTGAACTTCGTGAACTCGCTGTTCTTCCCGCTTATCCTGTTCCTGATTGGTTTGAGCACGCTCATTACCGTGTGGGTAGGCGGCCAGGAAGTGATTCGCGGCACCATCACCACGGGCACTATTGCCGAGTTCCTGATTTACGTGAACCTGCTCACCTGGCCGGTCACGGCGCTGGGCTGGACGTCCTCGCTGGTGCAGCGCGCCGAAGCCTCTCAGGCCCGCATCAATGAATTTCTGGACCAGAAAACGGACATCATCTCGCGCCAGAATGTGCAGCGTGAACTGGAAGGTGATATCGTGTTCGAGAACGTGTCCTTCACCTATCCTGACACTGGCATTCAGGCCCTGAAAAACGTGAGTTTCCGCGTGCGGCCGGGGCAGACGCTGGCCGTTATCGGCAATACCGGCTCGGGCAAAAGCACGGTGGCTGCGCTGCTCTGCCGTCTTTATGATGTGACCGGAGGCGACATCAAAATCGACGGCACTGACGTGCGTGACTACTCCCTGCGCGCCCTGCGCGGCCAGATTGGCTACGTGCCGCAGGACGTATTCCTGTTCTCCGACAGCATCCGCAACAACATCAACTTCGGCCTCGACCAGCCCGAAGAAGCCCGGATGCTGCAAGCCGCCCGCGATGCTGACGTGTACGAAAACATCCTCGCCTTCCCCGAAGGCTTCGATACCAAAGTGGGCGAGCGCGGCATCACGCTCTCGGGCGGGCAGAAGCAGCGCGTGAGCATGGCCCGCGCCTTGGTTAAGGAGCCCAAAATCCTGATTCTGGACGACTCCCTTTCCGCCGTCGATACCAAGACAGAGAACGCCATTCTCGGCAGCCTCCAGCGCATTATGGCCGCCCGCACCAGTCTCATCATCTCGCACCGCGTGAGTTCGGTGAAGCTGGCCGATGAAATCCTGGTGCTTGATGATGGCGTCATCGTGCAGCACGGCACCCACGATGCGCTAATGGCCGATGCGGCGGGGTTATACAAGGCGCTGTATGACCGGCAATTGCAAACCGAAGAAGCGTAATATAGCGTGGACTCTGAGAGTTCGCGTCTCGTGTCGGCCAAACTTCTGGATAACCATTGATACCCGGACCCACATAGTCCAGGCTACTGCTTATGAACCAACGACTCGCCCACGTCACCCTAATCGTCCAGGATTACGACGAAGCCATTGCTTTCTACACCAATGTGTTGGGTTTCAGCCTTGCTTCTGACCTGGATATGGGCCAGGGCAAGCGCTGGGTCGTAGTCGCGCCACCCGGCCCCGCTGGTTGTGGCCTGCTGCTGGCCGAAGCCAAAACCGACGAGGAGAAGCAGGCCGTGGGCCGGCAAGGCGCGGGCCGGGTCTGGCTGTTCCTGCACACCGACGATTTCTGGCGCGACCATCCGGTACTGCAAAGCCGCGGCTTGCGCTTCCTCGAAACGCCGCGCTCCGAAGTCTACGGTCACGTTGCCGTCTTTGAAGACTTGTACGGCAACAGATGGGACCTGCTGGAGCCGTTGGGATAACCGATTTCGCCCGCAAATAAAAAAGGCCGCCATGCTTAGCATGACGGCCTTTTTGCTGTCTTTTCCTTCGTCGAGCGGAAGGTGTTCTATTGCCCAATCATAACACGGCGCATGCCGGTTTTTTCATAAGCCGTGCAGCGCACGATGTAGGCGCCGGCCGGCAGCTGGCTCACGTTGAGCACGGCCGGGGTCTGGCCGTTCATCATGGTGTGAGTGATAACGGGACGGCCGCCGGTATCGGTCACCTCTACGCGCGTGGGGCCAGGGTTGTCGGTTTTCACAGTGAGCTTGCCGGCTACGGCATCGGCTTTGACCTTGATGGCGTTGGGGTTGGCGGCGGGCGTCTCAGGGGCCAGCGCGATGCGGCTGGTGCCCTCGGCCGCCGGCGCGGCGGCAACGGCCGTGGCGGGAGCCGCCACTACGCCGTTGGGCAAAATTGCTTCTTCTTTGGCGGGAGCAGCGGCGGCCGCTGCGGGACTGGTGGGAGCCGGGGCCTGGGCCTGCGCGGCGGCCGAAGCCAATGCGCTGACCAACACAAGTAGTAATAACTTTTTCATAAGTAGGATAAGAACAAGATGAGGTAAAACGGCTTGCGTAAAGCTAAGCAATTCCGGGACTGCTTGGGCCAAAACCGCTCCAAAAGCCAGCCCCAGACCATCCCTGACAAAACTTTATTTGCATCTGGCTTGCACAGGAATCAAAAATAACCTTACCTTTGTCGCTCCAATACCAATCGGGGTGTAGCGTAGCCTGGTATCGCGCCAGCATGGGGTGCTGGAGGTCGTAGGTTCGAATCCTGCCACTCCGACGGAAGAGCAGCCGCTCTTGTAAAGCCTCCGAACTTCTGAGTTCGGAGGCTTTTTTCGGCCGCTACTATTGGAACAAGAAAACCGGCTGCCCCATCAGTCGGCTTTCGGGGTGTAGCGCAGCCCGGTAGCGCGCGTCGTTCGGGACGACGAGGCCGTAGGTTCGAATCCTGCCACCCCGACCCGAGAACCCGAAGAGGCCCTTTTCACTACGGTGGAAAGGGCCTCTTCGGGTTTTGGCGCAAGCCTATACTTTGGGCGGGGGAAGGGCGTTAGCTTCGCGGTTTCATTTTTAACCCCCTTTCCTTTTTTCGCGTCAATGAAAAAAACCTTTATTCTTGCTCTGCTGGTGGCTGCTGCCGGCACGGGCCACGCGCAGGGCATCAAAGCCGGTACCGTGTCGCTGGGCGGAAGCGTGGGCTACAACCGGTCGGTCAGCACGCAATCGGCCGCGTACAATGCCATTAATACCCCTTATCCAAGCACCTATAACTACTCCAATAAGTACACGAACAGCCAGTTTACCCTGGCGCCTGCCGTGGGGTATTTTGTGGCCGATAATTTCGCCATTGGGGCCGAGCTGACTTACTTCTCGCAGAAGCAAACCTCGTCATCCTCCACCAACGGGGGCGTTGGTGCCGTGGTGCCCGAGCTGGACCCCAATACGTCGTTGCGCCTGGGCGTGTATGCGCAGTATTATAAGATGCTGGGCGAGCAATTCGGCCTGATAGGCACGCTTGGCGGGGGCTACCAAAGCAGTAAGAGCTACAACTTCTCGACCAGCAACGGCATCGTCGAAACCACGGGCAACGGCTACTATGCCGCGATTACGCCGGGCATCGTCTTCTTTCCCATTCCGAAGCTGGGCCTCAGCGCAACCATGGGGGCGCTTGCCTTCAGTCATTATAGCTATGATTATCCCCGCTCAAGCGGCACCGTCGCGCCTACCAACTACGAAAGTAAAAACGACACCTTTGGCGCAAACTTTGGCCTGAGCCAGCTGCAGTTCGGCGGCACCTACTACTTCGGCCGCTAAGCCGAACGAGAGCGAAACAGCACGAAAAAGCCTTCCGGCCAAGTGGCTGGAAGGCTTTTTCGTGCGCAATGCGCCCGGCTATTTCACGCCCACCCACACTTCCGACTCCTCGTTGGCCCCGAAGCGCTCCAGGTAGAAGTTGCCGCGCTGGGTGAGCTTTCGGGCTTTCACGGCATCGAGGGCGGCGGGGTAGAGCTTGTTGGGGGCCAGCAGGTAGCTCACGCCGGTGAGGCGGGCGGCCAGGATGCGCTGCCCGGCCGGCACCACGCGGTAGCGGAAGCCGGCGGGCAGGGCCTGCGTGGTATCGGCCACGGCCAGGCCGATGAAGGCTTGAATGGTGTCGTGGGCCGTCTCGGGGTCGTTGAGGTAGAGGTTGGTGAGGTCGCCGTGCAGGCGGGCCTGGGCATCCTTGGCCTGGCGGAACAGGTTGCCGAAGGCATCGCCGGTGACCTTGCCGTGGAAGGGCTGCCCGGCCAGGTACAGCGGCGCGGCGGTGGTTTCGAGGGTGACTGCGGGCTCGCGGGTGCCGCCGAGGTAGGCGTAGGTGCCGGCCGCGATGAGGGTGAGCAGGATGATGCCGAGGAAGAGGTAACGCATGACGCTTCGCTTAATGAAGAATTGGGAATGAGGAATTTTTAACGGTTGTCATCCTGAGCAGAGCGAAGGACCTTATCAAGAACAAACAACTAACGTTCAACCGTGATAACGTCCTTCGCTCAGCTCAGGATGACAACCGGGGGCCATCTCATTCCTTATCAAGCGAAGCATCGGCCACCACGTACTGCATGCGGTAGAGCTGGGCGTAGTAGCCGCCCTCAATGCGCAGCAGCTCCTCGTGGGTGCCGGTTTCCTTGATTTCGCCTTTGTCGAGCACGATGATTTTATCGGCTTTCTGGATGGTGCTCAGGCGGTGGGCGATGACGAGGGAGGTGCGACCCTGCATCAGCTTCTCGATGGCCTGCTGAATGAGCTCCTCGGTTTCGGAATCGACGGAGGACGTGGCTTCATCGAGCACGATGATGTGGGGCTGGTACACCATGGCCCGCACGAAGCTGATGAGCTGGCGCTGGCCCACGGAGAGCGTGGCGCCGCGCTCCATCACGGGGTAGTCGAGGCCGTTGGGCAGCCGCTCGATGAACCGGCGGGCGCCCACCAGGTCGGCTGCCTCCCAGATGGCCTTTTCGGTAATTTCCTGGTTGCCGAGC
>JAQBNT010000285.1 GCA_028288445.1 Hymenobacter sp.
TGACAAACCTCATTTTTCAGCCCTACGCGGGCAGCCCTTCCAGCACTTTCTTGGCGTTGCTCACATGGTCGGTGGCCCCGCTCAAGGAGTTGAAGATGTACTGAATAACCCCGTTTTTATCAATCACAAACGTGACGCGGCCGGGCAACAGGCCCAGTAGGGCGCGGGGCACTTCGTAGAGCTTGCGCACTTTTCCGTCGGTGTCGGCCAGCAGCTCGAAGGGCAGGCGGTGCTTCTGGGTGAACTTCTGGTGCGAAGCTTCGCTGTCGGAGCTGATGCCGATGACTTCGGCCCCGAGGTCCTTGAAATCCTCGTATTGGTCGCGGAACGAGCAGGCCTCGGCGGTGCAGCCGGGGGTGTCGTCTTTGGGGTAGAAATACAGCACCAGGTGCCGGCCGCGCTGGTCGGCCAGGCGGAAGGTTTCGCCGGTAGTGGTGGTGAGCGTGAAATCGGGAGCGGGCTGGCCTACTTGGAGCATACAACTTGGGATTGAAATAGAACCGCAAGGTAGCGGCACGGTGCTGCTTTACGGCGGCGGCGGCATCTTTGTGGCCCGTTACATCTTCTGCTTCATGCCCCAGCCCCGCGTCAGCGTTATCATTCCCGCCCACAACGAGGCCGGGGCCATTGCCCTGGTGCTGGCCGAAATTCCGGCCGGACTGGCCCAGGAAGTCATCGTAGTCGACAATAACTCGACCGACAACACCGCCGAAATTGCCCGGGCCGGCGGGGCCACCGTGCTGCGCGAGCCGCGCCCCGGCTACGGCTATGCCTGCCTGGCGGGCATGGCCCACGCCTTCGGCCGGCCGCAATCCGAACAGCCCGACCTCGTCGTATTTCTCGACGGCGACCATTCCGATTTCCCCGAACAAATGCCCGAACTACTGGCCCCGCTCCTGCGCGGGGAGGCCGACCTGGTCATCGGCTCCCGCGCCCTGGGTGTGCGCGAAAAAGGCTCCCTCCTGCCCCAGCAGCGGTTTGGCAACTGGCTGGCCGCCCGCCTGCTCAATATCCGTTACGGCGGCACCGTCACCGACTTGGGGCCTTTCCGGGCCGTCATGGCCCCCGCCCTGCTGCGCATCGGCATGGAAGACAAAACCTACGGCTGGACCGTGGAAATGCAAGTGAAAGCCGCCCGGCTGGGCCTGCGCACCGTGGAAGTGCCCGTGCGCTACCGCAAGCGCATCGGCACGAGCAAGGTATCGGGCACGGTGCGCGGGACCCTGGGGGCGGGCTACAAGATTCTGTGGACGATTTTTAAGTACTGGTAATATTTCCCGGCCGGTGAGCTCGCTCGGCGGCCCGGCCCGCGTCTGCCCGGTCGGCGGAGTTGTTTTTTTTGCGGTGTTGCGAGTCTTTATTTTCTATTTCTAATGGCGGTGCTACCCATTTTGCTGGTGGTGCTGTACGGCCTGTGCCTGCTGTTTATCCTCGGGTTTAGCGCGGGGCAGTGGCAGCTTACGCGGCTGGCCCTACGCGCCTACGCCAAGGGGCTGGCCCCGGCCCCGCCCGCGCCGGCCAAATGGCCCCGTGTGCTGGTGCAGCTGCCGCTTTACAACGAGCAAAATGTGGTGGAGCGCATCATTGACGCCGCCGCCGCCCTCGACTATCCTGCCGAACGCCTGCACATCCAGGTCCTCGACGACTCGACCGATGCCACCGTGGCCCTGGCGGAGGCCCGCGTGGCGCACCACGCCGCGCAGGGCCTGCGCATCAGCCACGTCTGCCGGCCCAACCGCGCGGGCTATAAAGCCGGCGCGTTGCGCTACGGACTGGAAGAAAACGCGGATGAGTTCGTTGCCATTTTCGATGCGGACTTCGTGCCCGACCCGGACTTTCTGCGGCGCACTATCCCCTATTTTTTGCAGGATAAAAAGGTGGGCGTGGTGCAAACCCGCTGGGGCCATTTGAACGAGGACGAGTCGCTGCTCACGCGCCTGCAGGCGTTTGGGCTGAACGCGCACTTTCTCATCGAGCAGGTGGGGCGCACGGCGGCGGGTTTTTTCATCAATTTCAACGGCACGGGCGGCGTGTGGCGGCGGGCCTGCATCGACGATGCCGGCGGCTGGCACACCGACACCCTCACCGAAGACCTCGACCTGAGCTACCGCGCCCAGCTGCGCGGCTGGCGCTTCATCTACCGCCCCGAAATAGTGGCCCCCGCCGAGCTGCCCGCCGTGATGGACGCCCTCAAATCGCAGCAGTTCCGCTGGACCAAGGGCGCGGCCGAAACCGCCCACAAGCACCTCGGCAACATGTGGCGCTCCGAGCAGCCGCTGCCGGTGAAGCTCCAGGCCACCTTTCACCTGCTGAACAGCTCGGTGTACGTCGTCATCATGCTCATGGCGCTGTTGAGTGTGCCGCTGGTGTTTGTGCGGGCGCACTACCACGAGTACAAGGCCGTTTTTCAGTTGGCTTCGGTGTTCCTGATTGGGTTTACGCCGCTGATTTACTACTATTACACCGCCTGGCGGCTGGCTCACCCGGACAAGCCGCTGTGGCGCTACCCGGGCTTTTTCCTGCTGTTTCTGTCGGTTTCAATGGGCCTGGCGCTGCACAATGCCCGGGCCGTAATCCTGGGCTGGCTGGGGCGGCGTACCCCGTTTGTGCGCACGCCCAAGGCCGGCACCGGCAGCCTCGCCCGCAAGCGGCGCTACCGCACCGGCGGTGTGGGCGGTCTGGTCATTTTGGAGGGCGTGCTCGCGGCTTACTTTGCGTTTGGCCTCGCGGCCGGCATTTACTTCGATGATTTCGGGCTGCTGCCCTTTCACTCGCTGCTCACCATTGGCTTTGCCGCCATTTGCTACTTCTCCATCCGCGACGACAGCTAATTTGTGGAGTGTTAGGAAAAGCTTGTCATCCTGAGCATTAATCCCCCCTGAACTACTTGTCTCTCAAGCTTCCCTCAGTTTCTCAGGTTGCGGCACTGCTGCTGTCCGGCGCGGCGTATGCGGGCCTGGCGTTTGCCACGCCAAGGGCAAATTTTGGGCAGTTGGCGGGCCTGTTCGCGGTGGCGCTGGGGGCGTATGCGTGGCTGCTGCACAGCCGCTTGTCGCTGCGCTGGGGGCTGGGTGCGGCGCTGGCGTTCCGGCTGCTGTGGCTGCCGGCCACCCCGGCTTTTTCCGACGATATTTTCCGTTTCCGCTGGGACGGCTTGTTGGTGGCGCACGGCGTCAGTCCGTTCCGGTTTCGGCCCGATGAAATCATTGCCGACGGGGCCCGCACGGCCCTGCCCGCTGCCGCCGTGCGCAACGCCGTGCTGCCCGAGTTTCAGCAGCTGTACCGGCAGCTCAATTCGCCGCACTACTACTCGGTGTACCCACCGGTGTGCCAGGCGGTATTTGGCGGCGCGACCCGCTTATTTCCCGCTTCCGAGCGCGGCTTCATCACCTGCCTGCGCCTGGTAATTCTGGCGGCCGAAGCCGGTACGGCCTGGCTTCTGCTGGCCCTGCTGGCCGCAATGGGCTGGCCCCAGGCGCGGGCGCTGCGCTACTTATTGCACCCGCTGGTCATCGTCGAGCTCACCGGCAACCTGCATTTTGAAGCGCTGGCCTTGTGCTTCCTGCTGCTGGCCATCTGGCTGCTGAGCCGGCAGCAATGGGCCAAATCGGCGGGGGCGCTGGCCCTGGGCGTGGCGGCCAAGCTGCTGCCGCTGCTGGTGCTGCCGCTGCTGGTGCGGCGGCTGGGCGGGCGTCGGTTTCTGGCGTATGTAAGCGTGGTGGTGGGCGCGCTGCTGGTGCTGTTCGGCCCGTTTCTGTCGGTGGCGCTGGTGGTCAATATCAGCCGCAGCCTGAACCTGTATTTCCGCAGATTCGAATTCAATGCCAGCATTTACTACGCACTGCGGGCCATTGGTTACCAGCTCACTACCTACAATGAAATCGCCCGCATCGGGCCGGCGCTGGCGCTCACCAGTGGTTTGCTGGGGCTGGGGCTGGCGTGGCGCGAGCGCCGCCCCAGCGTGGCCTCCCTGGCCCAGACGCTGTTGCTGATGCTCACCGCGTATTATGCCCTGGCTACCACCGTGCACCCGTGGTATCTCACGCTGCTCATTGGGCTGGGGGCACTGTCGCGCTTTCGCTTTCCGCTGGTGTGGGGCGGGCTGGCGGTGCTTTCCTACGCCACTTACCGCACCAGTACCTACACCGAAAACCTGTGGCTGGTGGCGCTGGAATACGTGGTTGTCTTCGGAGTTTTGGCCTGGGAGCTGACGCTGCGCTCAATGAAGAGCGAGGAATAAGGCATTAAACGTAGCCCTACTTCGGCCAGTACGCGTAGCGGCGCGTCGATTTCAGGCGCAGGGTGCGGCCGTCCCAGGTGGTTTGGCGGAGCAGGACGTTGGGGTAGCTTTTGGCGAACAAATACACGTTTTCCTTGCCGGGAGCCAGCGTCACGGCCACGCGCCAGGCGGGCTCTGGGGCATCGGCAGCCGGGGCTTCTGCGGTGGTGAGGTGGGCCGGGTAGTAGACCGGCGGCGTGGCTTTGTTGGTCTGCTGCAAATCCAGCACTACGAGGTTGAAGCTGGGTTTCTGGTCGAATTTCAGGGCGCGGAGCGTGTACGGCAAAGCATCTTCGAGGAAGACGTCGCGCCGCAGGTCGCGGCTGTTATCGCCTTGGCCGTCCCAGTAGGAATGGTACCACATTTCGAAGTTCACCCCATCATCAATGATGGACTTGAAGGTATTGCCGCACCATTCCTGCGACGACGATGACATTTTGAACAACGACACTGGCTGGTCGCGCCGGAAGAACAATGACGTGAGGTAGTGGTACGGGTACTCATCGGCCGGAATGCTACAGAACTGGTTGATTTTCATCACCGGAAACAGGTCATCCCGCTTGTAGTCGTCCGTTTTCACGTTGAACTGCTGGTTGAACTCCTCCTTCACCGTAATCTGCGTGTATTCAAACGTGCGCTTCTTCTTGTAAATCACCCGCTCCGCATCGTAGGTCGCCACCTCGGCCAGGCCGTCTTCCCATAGCTTACGCATGGCCCAGTTCTGGTCGAAATACGGCATCACCGCCTGCAAGGCTTGGGCCGAAGTCGGCGCGCTGGCCTTCACCGGTTTGTCTTCGGCGGGGGTGCAGCTGCTAATGAGCAGCCCCATAAGTAGCAAGGGCGTGAACCGGTGTAGCAGCAAGCAACTCATAGCATCGGGCGGGATTTGGAGTGGCAATATAGGAGCCGTACGCTACGGATGAGCCTAAAAGAAACGCGAGCAGGCCAGCCGGGCAAAAACCGGCCTAGTTCACGTTTTCGGCCCGCCACGCGGCTAAGTCGTCGGCGTCATCCACGTCGCGCAAGGTAGGCAGCAATGCCACCCGCAGGCCCAGCCGCCCGGCATCAGCCAGCGTATCGGCCAGAACCGAGTCGGTGCTCCAGGCTTTGTTCTGGAACAGTTCCGGCTGCGGCCGGCGCAGGCCCAGCAGGTAGTAGCCGCCATCGGTGGCCGGCCCCAGCACCAGGTCGTTGGTTTCGAGCAGCGCAAAGGCCTGACTAAGATGCAGGGCGCGCAACCCCGGACAATCGGTGCCGATGATGGACACGCGGCCCGCCCCGGCTTCGAATGCCGCCCCAAAGGCCGCCGCCATGCGCGTGCCGAGGTCGCCTTCGGGCTGGCATTTGGCGTGGTGGGCAGCCCACTCGCGGGCTTCGGAGGCGGTGGGAGTCGGGCCGGCGGTATCGGCCAGCCAGACGGTGGCCGGCACGCCCGCTGCCACCACGGCGGCATGCGTAATGGCCAGCAGCTCGTGGTAGATAGCCAGCGCGGCGGGCTCGCCCACCCCGGCCGCCAGCCGGCTTTTTACCCGGCCCAGGGCCGGCACGCGGGCAAACACCAGCAGGTGAGCGGCGCTATTCGATTGGACGTCTCGGGCCGTAAGGTATTCACTCATAAAGTTTTCGCCCTCGTTTCAGCCAGGGGCTCCAGAGCGGGGAATAAGGGTGCACATTGGTGGTAGGGCCGGCAGCATCAACCACGGGGTGGCCCTCATTCACCCACTCAAACAGCCCGCCGTACAGGTTGCGCACGTTGCGGAAGCCCAGCGCGTGCAGGCGCTCGCCCAGCCGCTCGCTCCGCACGCCCACCGAGCAGTACACCACCACAGGCTGGCTGCGGTTAAGTCCGGCAAACTCTGCGGTGGCGATGGAATCGAAGGCCACAAACCGGGCCCCGCGCAGGTGGCTCACCCGGTACTCGACGGGCGTGCGCACGTCGAGCAGCAGCGGCGCGGCGGGCGTGGCCAGCTCCTGCGCCAGCGCGGCGGCAGGCACCGTAGGCACGGTGTTGCGGTACAGGGTGCGCAACAGCTGCTTGTAGAGCATACCGGAAGAAGCAGTTTCATCGGCCGTTTCAGTGCCGCACGCGCCCAGGGCCAGCAAGGCGGCACTCAGGCTGATGCGAACGAAAAAGGGCCAGCGCATGAATTGAAAGAAAACCAGGATGGCATAAAATCGGAGCAGGATAAAAGCTAGCGCCGGCGCACATGAATGCGCACCCGTTCGCCGTCTTCGGTGGTGGTGGGCATCACGTCGATGCGGTCGGCTTCGTCGTAGTAAGCGGCCACGCCGCGCACGATGCCCACCGCCAGCCCGCCCATGCGGCGCGGCGACACGTAGTCAATCAGCAGCTCGTTGGGGCCGAGGCGGCTGACTTCGAGCACGGGCGGCGAGTTTTCGACGTGCTCCTGCCGCACCTGCTTGTGCATGGTTAGCTCGGTGTGTTCCAGCATGTCCAGCGTTTTCCATTCGGGCCTGAGCAAGCGCTGGTACATGTACATGAGGTCGGGCACGAGGTATTCGCCAAACTTCTCGTGCAGTTCGCCGGCCGACAGACCGGTCATCTCGGCCGCGTGGCCCACGAGGGCATAAATGTGCTCGTCGGGGTACACGGTTTTGTGGTCGAACTCTACCTTATCAAGGCCCGACAGCTCCATTAGCTTGACCCAGGTGCTGTGGTCGTACTGCGTTTGCACGTAGCGTTTTAGCAGTGTCAGAATGGTGCCGTGCATGGATTTAAAAAAGATTTTTCGGGTGATAAACAAAGCCGCCTGCCAGCCCAAACGGCTAACAGGCGGCTTTGTTCATTTTCGGCCAAACCAAGTGCGACCAGTTCTCACGGGTTAGATATTGCCTACCACCGTCATGGTGCTCAGCGTGGGGCCAACGCTGCCACCGGCGGGCTCCACCGTCATGGCAAAGGTTTGGGCACTGGCAATGTCCTTCATGTGCTGCAGGCCTTCGCCGGTGGCCGTGGCCACGGTGAGCACGCCGGCATCAATCGGCTTGCCTTTGTCGAGGGCCCAGAGCTGATACTGCTTGTCGGCGGGCAAGGGCGGCAGGCTGCGCACGTCCACGTACACCTTATGGGTGGCGGGGTTGAACAGCACGCGGGCGTGGGCCGTGGGCGCGGTTTTGGTGCCGGCCAGGGCCACGGCGCGGAACTCGTCGTTGCGCAGCACTTCGTTTTCCTGCTGCAAGCTGCCCAGCTTGCGCTCCACCACCTGCGAGGTTGTGGCGAAGCGGTTGCGTTCGTTTTGCATAGCCACAAGCTCCGAGCTGGCGCTTTTCCAGTTCGAATACAACAGCATATTCCCCCCCAGACTCAGCAGCAGCGCTACCGAGGCGGCAATGGCCCAGCCCGAACGGCTGGCCGGCACCGCCACGGGCGCGGAGGACATAGGACGCACGACGGCTTCAGTAGCAGCAGCTACGGGCTGCGGGGCGCTGGCCACGGGGCTGGGGCGGCTGGTGGTCTGGGCTACGGCGTCCACGGCGGCGCGGAGGCTGGTGTTGGCGGCGGGACCCGAGATTTGGGCCAGTACGTTGTTCAATACCCGCTCGCGCATGGCGGCGGGGGGCGTGATGGCGTGGGCTTCGGCGTAAAAACCTAATGCTGCCTGAACCTGTTGCAGCTCTGCCTGGATTTCGGGGTGGCTGGCGGCCTGGGCTTCCACGGCCGCCTGCTCAGCGGCCGAGAGCTCGCCGAGAGCGTATTGCTCCAGGATGCCCGATTCTATATAGTCTTGGAAGTTTTCCACGGTTGGTTCAGCGAATAAGTTTGCTTAGGACTTTGATAGCGGTGCGGGCGCGGGTTTTCACCGTCCCCAAAGGGATGTTGAGCTCCTCGGCCACCTCACTTTGGGTGAAGCCCTCAAAATAGAGCATGTCGATAATCTGGCGCTGCTCGGGAATAAGTTTTTGGGTAATTTCCTGCAAGCCAATGTGCTCGGGGCGAAAGGTCGTGGGCGCGGCTTGGCGCTGCGCCGTCAGACTGTCGTCCAGCCCCGTAGTTTTGCTACCTACGCGGTGCTGTCGTGAGCGGATTTTATCGATGCTCAGATTCCGGCAAATGTTCAGCACCCAAGTAAAAAGCCGGCCCTTGCTGGGGTCGTAGCTGGCGAAGGCGTTCCAGATTTTCACCAGTGCTTCCTGCAGCACGTCCTCGGCCTCGTCTTCGGCCTTCACAATGCGGAAGATGACGCCGTAGAGCGCAGCCGAATACCGGTCGTAAAACAGCGTCATGGCCGATTCGTCGCGGGCCTGGAGGCGCCGGACCAGGTCCTCCTCGGCGGCGGGTGGTAGGGAAATTAACGGATTATCGGACACGGGAGTGACTGAAAGTGAGTAATAAAGCAGAAAGGCGGGGCCTTGCGAAGCGCACGAAAATACGGTGTGTTGCCCAAAAGACCGTATACGGTCTTTTGCGGGCCGCAACCGAAGCCGAAAACCGCACCTTGCGGCCCCGCTTCCGCCACAACCACTGCTGGGGCTATGATGTTGACCAGCTACTTATCTGCAGTGCTAGGTAGGCGATTTTTACCGCCGCTCTGCCCCTGCTTGCTCCTTGATTTTTCTTCCCCTCGATTTACTTTTTCGCAATGCCCATCGAGTCCTACAACCCCTACACTGGTCGCGTGCTGCGCCGCTTCGCCCCTTTCAGCTGGGCCAAAACCGAGCGCATTCTGGGCCAGGCGCACCGGGCGGCGGCCACCTGGCCCGCCACCACGTTTGCCCACCGCGCCGGGGTGCTGCGCCGCGCCGCCGCCCTGCTGCGCGAGCGCCAGGACGAGCTGGCCCGCCTCATGGCCCTAGAAATGGGCAAGCCCATCACCGACGGCCGCGCCGAGGCCCTGAAATGCGCCACCTGCTGCGACTACTACGCCGACCACGCCGAGGAATTTCTGAGCGACGAGCTCATCAAAACCGATGCCGGCCGCAGCTTCATCAGCTACCAGCCGCTGGGCGTGGTGCTGGCCGTCATGCCCTGGAATTTTCCCTTCTGGCAGGTGGTGCGGTTTGCCGCGCCGGCCCTCATGGCCGGCAACGTGGGCCTGCTCAAGCACGCTTCCAACGTGCCGCAATGCGCGCTGGCGCTGGAGAAGATATTTCACGACGCAGGTCTGCCGCCGGCCTGCTTCCGCACCCTACTCATCGGGTCCGATTTGGTGGAGAAGCTCATTGCCGATGACCGCCTGCGGGCCGTGACGCTCACGGGCAGCGAGGGCGCGGGTGCAGCCGTGGCCGCCACCGCCGGGCAGCACATCAAGAAAACCGTGCTGGAACTGGGCGGCTCCGACCCGTTCATCGTGCTGGCCGATGCCGACGTGGCCCTGGCCGCCAAAACCGCCGCCCAAAGCCGCATGATAAACAGCGGCCAGAGCTGCATCGCCGCCAAGCGCTTCATCATAGAAAAGCCGGTGCTGAAGGAATTTATCGGCCACCTTAAAACCCATCTCCTCGCTCTCCGCCCCGGCGACCCGCTCGACCCGGCCACCCAATACGGCCCCCTGGCCCGCCCCGACCTGGCCGACGAGCTCAGCCAACAAGTGAATGATTCCGTAGCGCAGGGCGCGAAAGTGGAGCTGTTTGGTGGGCAGGCCAAGCCCGGTACCGCCCTCTTCCGCCCCATGATTCTGTCGAACATCAAGTCCGGCCAGCGTGCTTATGCCGAGGAGTTATTCGGCCCGGTAGCGCTAGTGCTCGAAGCCAAAAACGCTGCCGATGCCGTGCGTCTCGCCAACGACTCACGCTTCGGCCTGGGTGCCGCCGTCTGGACTACGGACCCAAAAAAAGGCGAGGAAATGGCCCGCCAGATTGAAAGCGGGGCCGTGTTCGTGAACGGCTTGGTGAAATCGATGTCCGAAATGCCTTTCGGCGGGGTGAAGAAGTCGGGCTACGGGCGCGAACTGTCGTACCTCGGCATCCGCGAGTTCGTCAATCAGAAGTCGATTTGGATTGGCAAAGAAGTAGCACCGGTGGCGAAAACGGAGTAGTCAAATTATTCAGTCATTACGGCTCTGTCATCCTGAGCGCAGCGCAGGACCTTATCACAGCCGCACAGTTGGAGTTACTGCCAGCTGTTCTAACGTGATAAGGTCCTGCGCTGCGCTCAGGATGACAAATACGGTTCTTTCTCCCTACAAATACCCCAACACCTTATACGTCAGCCAGCCCGTCACTTCGTGCGCCAGTAGGCTGAAATTGACCATTGCCTCGGGGCTGGGCACCAGTAGGGCATCGGGCGAGAAGTGGCGGTCGGCGCTGCGGTAGCCGGCCGGGAAACCGATGGGGTGCAGCCCGACTTTGGCGAAGCAGCCCATGGCCCGCCGCTGATGAAAGGCCGACGTGACGAGGATAAGCGTATCCAGCTCGGGCCGGGCGGCCACCAGTTTTTGCGTGAAAAGTGCGTTTTCACGGGTGTTGCGGCTTTTTTCTTCGCGGATAATAGCTGAGTTCGGCACCCCCGCCAGGCGCAGCAGCGTGGTCAGGTCGTCGGCTTCGGTGTGCGCCTTGGCCTGCACCGCGCCCGAGCCGCCCGACACGATAATGCGGCGCACCCGGCCCGCCCGGTATAGCCACAGGGCACTTGTGACGCGGTCGGCCCCGGGGCCGAGGTACACCCGGTCGTGCGGCGATTTATTGACGTTGGTGATGCCGGTGAGCAGCACGGCGGCATCGGCGTGGCGGGGCAGGGCGGCCAGAGCCACGGGCGGCTGTTCCCAGGCCAGCAGCAGCTCATTTACCAGAAACGGGTTGGTGCTTAATAACATGAGCACCAGCGCGGCCACCAGCCAGCGGCGCTGGCGCGGTGGCCGGGCCACGAGCGCCGCAATCAGAAAAACTGCCAGCCACACGGTGGGCAGCAGCACAAAGTCGAGAACCTTCGAGAGCAGAAAAAACACGCCCAAAGGTAGCGCCGGCTACGCGTGGGCCAGGCACGAAGGCGCGCCAGCAGTCAAAATTGGGCGCGCGCTTCGGCTTTCGGGTTCGGCTTATTTGCGCAGCATCAGTTCCCGGATGTATTTCACCGGGGCGCTGCCGTAGCTGAGGAAATTTTCATGGAAGGCTTTCAGGCCAAAGCCCGTGCCCTGCTTTTGCTTCAGCTCCTGGCGCAGCGCATAAATCTCGGAGTAGCCCGTGAAGTAGCTGCTGAGCTGCACCTGGCTGAGGGTGGCGCGCAACCACTTGCCCCGGGCCTCGGCTTCTTCCTGGAAGCCCTCGCGACGCAGCATAGTGACCACGTCGGTTTCGCTCATGTTTTCGGCCTGAATGGCGTGGTCGATGACGGCGTTAAGGGTCGAGCGCATGTTCCATTTGTCCCACATCAGCCACATTTCGTCGGAGTTGTTGCCGTAGCCGCTTTCCAGCATCATGCGCTCCGAATACACGGCCCAGCCCTCCACCATCGCGCCGTTGCCGAAAATACTTTTCACCAGCGAAGGCGAGCGGTTGGCGTACACCAGCTGCGTGTAGTGGCCCGGAATGGCCTCGTGGATGTTGAGAATCTGGAGGGTGTAGTCGTTGTACTCGCGCAGGTAGCTCTCGGCCTGGGCGGGCGTCCACTCGGCGGGCAGCGGCTCCACATTGTAGTAGGTGTTGGCGCCCTTGTCGTAGGGGCCGGGGGCCGATACGCTGGCGCCCGCGCCGCTGCCGCGCATGTAGAGCGGGGTTTCGCGTACCACCAGCGGCTTGCTGGGGTCCTGGGTCAGGAGCTTATGTTCGTTAACATAGGCCACCAGCGTTGGAATCTGGCGCTTCACGGCGTCCACAAAACCGTCGCGCGGGGCGTGCTTCAACGTAAGTTGGTTGATGACGGCCGTAATCAGGGCCAGCGTATCAGCCGGGGCTTTCTGGCCGGGGAAGTACTTGGGATAGAGCCGGGCGGCGCGGTGGCCCATGTCGTGCAGCAGCTCGGCTTTGTGCGCCAGGGCCTGCTGGTAGATTTCGGCGGCCGTGAAGCGCGACTGGATGTCGTAGGCAAATTTCTGGTCGAACAACTCCTTGCCGATACGAAACGAGCGGAACTGCCCCTTGGTCAGCACGTCGTTTTTGAGAAAATCCAGGTAACCCTGCACGGCCGTGCGGGCGGCGGCTACGCGGTCGGCCAGGGTCTTTTTCTCGGCTTCGGTCAGGCCCGATTTCCGCACCGAATCGGCCAGCGCGGAGCCGAAAACTTCCAGCCCGCCCGCGTTTTGCTTGATGCCCAGCTCGGTGTGCTCCTTCGTGGGGTTGCTGATATTGGCGCGGGCGGCGGCGTAGAACTCGGCGGCGTGGCTGATTTTGTCGGAGATGTTGCGCAGGCGGCGGTCGAGGCGGAAGTGACGGCCATTGAGCAGGTCGCCCACCGAGGCCCCGAGGTTGTAGCCGGCCGGGTTCCACTGCCAGCTTTTAAGCGTGTCGGCGTACCAACGCTCGGCCCGCAGCTCGTTGCGCAGCAGGCGCAGGTCAATCTGATTGTTGGGCGAGAGGCTGTCGAGGGTGAACTTGCCCAGCACGGCCAGGTTTTGCTGCGCGAAAGCGTCGTCGGCCTGGCGCTGGGCGGCGTTGGGAATCAGCAGCAGCGAGTCGTATTTGTGGAAGCCCATGCCGGAGGCGTAGTCCGGGTTTTGCTTCCACAGAGCTCCGATGAACTGGTTTTTGAAGGCATCGAAGCGGGCATCGGGGCCGGTGGCGGTGGCGGTTTTATCGGCTTGGGAGCAGCTGGCGAGGGCCAGGGCCACAATGGGCAGGTAGCGGAGTTTCATGGGTGAGATTTGGCGATTGAAAAAGTCCGTCATGCAGAGCATTCTGCGAATCAAGCAGAGTCGAAGCATCTTTACCTCAATAGTAATTAATACCATTGCAACGAAGCGGTAAAGATGCTTCGCTGCGCTCTGCATGACGGACGGCAAACCAACACACACGTAGAAACCCGCCACGTTGCAAAGCGCCGCCGTAGGTTTGTCCCGCCATTCGGCCATTCCGTATCAGCCCCATCATCCCACCCAAAAAATCTTCATGCCAACCTCCCGCATCGAACACGATTTCCTCGGCGAACGCAGCCTGCCCGACACCGCTTACTACGGCATCCAAACCCTGCGTGCGCTCGAAAATTTTGACATTACCGGCATTCCCATCAAGAACGAGCCGCTCTTCGTGCAGGCCCTGGCTTACGTGAAAAAAGGCGCGGCCCTGGCCAACAAGGAGCTCGGCGTGCTGCCCGCCAACATTGCCGATGCCATTGCCGCCGCCTGCGACCGCGTGGCCAGCGGCGAGTTCGACAACCAGTTTCTGACCGACATGATTCAGGGCGGCGCGGGCACATCGGTGAACATGAACGCCAACGAAGTCATCGCCAACGTAGCCCTAGAAATGATGGGCCACGCCAAAGGCGAGTACCAGTATTGCCACCCCAACAACCACGTCAACTGCTCGCAAAGCACCAACGACGCCTACCCCACCGCCTTCCGCATTGCCCTCAACAACAAGCTGGTGGGCTACCGCGAAACCCTCGGCGCACTAGCCGACGCCTTCGCTCAGAAGGGCGAGGAATTCCGCGACATCCTCAAAATGGGCCGTACCCAGCTCCAGGACGCCGTGCCGATGAGCATGGGCGACGAGTTCCGTGCCTTCGCCACCAACCTGCGCGAAGAGCTGCTGCGCATTGACGACTCGCGCCGGCTGATTGACGAAATCAACATGGGCGCCACCGCCATCGGCTCGCGCATCAACGCGCCTACCGGCTACCCCGAACTCGTGACCGAGCACCTGCGCACCATCACCGGCCTCAACCTGAGCCTGGCCGGCGACCTGTTCGAGGCCACCTATGACACGGGCGCTTACGTGCAGCTTTCCGGCGTGCTGAAGCGCACGGCCGTGAAGCTCTCCAAAATCTGCAACGACTTGCGCCTGCTGTCCTCCGGTCCGCGCACCGGCTTCAACGAAATCAACCTGCCCGCTTTGCAGCCCGGCTCCAGCATCATGCCCGGCAAGGTGAACCCGGTGGTGCCCGAAGTGGTGAACCAAACGGCCTTCTACGTCATCGGGGCCGACCTCACGGTGACCATGGCGGCGGAGGCAGGCCAGCTTCAACTCAACGTGATGGAGCCCGTCATCAGCTTCGCGCTGTTCACTTCGATTTCCTACATGACCAACGCCTGCCGCACCCTGCGCAACAAGTGCGTCATCGGCATTACGGCCAACAAGGAGCACGCCGAAAGCCTCGTGCGCAACAGCATCGGCATCGTGACCCAGCTCAACCCCGTCATCGGCTACGAAGCCTCGGCTGAAATTGCCAAAGAAGCGCTGAAAACCGGCAAGTCGGTGTACTACATTGCCGTGACCGAGCGCGGCTTGCTGACGCAGGAGAAATGGGACGAGATTTTCACGTTTGAAAACCTGATTCGGCCGGTGTTTATGAAGTAAGCAATAGTAGACGACTGACACCAACCGGACAAAAAAAGAACGTCATGCTGAGCGCATGACGTTCTTTTTTTGTCCCTTTTACCGGGTAAATCTCAAGCGAATTACCGCTCTACCACCAGCCGCTGCATCGCCACGGCCGTGCCGGACTGCACCCGCACGAAGTAGGTGCCGGTGGCCCAGCCGTTGGTTTCCAGCGCGTAGCTGCTGCCGCTGAAGCTGCGGGTTTGCAGCAGGCGGCCGGTGAGGTCGAACACCTGGAGCTGGCTTTGGGCGGCCGGGGCGGCGGCCAGGGCCAGGCGCACTGCGCCGGCCGTGGGGTTTGGGTAGAGGGCTACGGCGAAGGCGGGCACGGCGCTGGCCTTGCCGGTGGCCGTGGTGGAGCGCAGGCGCAGTATCCAGGTCTGGTTGCCGATTAGGGTGGGCAGGGTGGCGGCGAAGTTGCTGAAGCCGCCCTGCGCGTTCACCGTGACGGTGCCGGCGGCTTGGCCGGTGTACAGCTCGGTTACCTGGTAGGTGCCGGCGGCCAGCGTCGACATCGAGAGCGAGAGCGTGGGGTTGCTCAGGTTGGATTGCCCCACGTTGGCGGCAATCAGGGTAGCTTCCTGACCGAACACGCGGGCGTACGCCAATACCGTAGCGGCCGACGACGTGGCGGGCAGGTAGTAGCCCTTGCGCAAGGTTTCGTTGGCGGTGCGCAGGCCGATGAGCTTCTTGTAGTGGTTGAGCAGGGAACTTTGGTTGGCCTGCTCGGTGGCTACGTTGTAGGTGGTGTAGTTGGAGTTGATGGAGCGCCAGGGCGTGCCGGTGGTGAAGCCCGACTGCGTGCTGGCCGTCCACTGCATGGGACGGCGCTTGTCTTCGTCGGCCCCGGTGCCAGCCATGCCCAACTCCTCGCCGTAGTAGATGAAGGGCACGCCGGGCATGGTGAGGTAGAGCGTGGAGGCCAGCTTCATGTGGGGCACGTCGCTACCCAGCGCCTCGAACACGCGGTTCTGGTCGTGGTTGGTGAGGAAGGTGGCGTATTGCAGGCGCGGGTACAGGCTCGTCACGAGGTTGAGCTGGGTGCGCAGCGCGGTGGGGCTGCCCGACGCCACGGCCCCGATAATGCTGCTGGCCAGGTCGAACTCGAAGCACAGGTCCAGCCGGTTGTTGCGCACGTAGGGCACTACGGCGCTGGTGTTGGTCCAGGCCTCTCCTACCGACAGCGCGGCCGGGTTCACGGCCTTCAGCGAGTCGTGAAACTCCTCCAGAATCCCGAGGGTTTCGGGCGTGTCGGCGGTGGTCGTGCCGGTTTCTACCAGGTAGCGCACGGCATCGAGGCGGAAGCCATCCACGCCCTTGCGCAGCCAGAACCGGTCGGCATCCCACATAGCGGCCCGCAGCTGGGGGTTGCGCCAGTTCAAGTCGGGCATGCCATCATAGAAAGCACCGTAGTAATACTGCCCATTGCGCAAATGCCAGCCGTTGCCAAACGGCCCAAAGCCCAAATCGGTAGGCGACCACAAATACCAGTTGCGGTAAGGGCTGGTGGTACTGGCTGCCGACTGCGTAAACCACGTATTCTGGCTCGACGAGTGGTTCAGCACCATGTCCAGAATCACCTTGATGCCGCGCTGGTGGGCAGCGGCCAGGAAGGCATCGAACTGGGCCATCGTGCCATAGTCCGGCTCCACGGCCTTGTAGTCGTTAATGTCGTAGCCGTGGTAGCTGGGCGAATCCATGATGGGCATCAGCCAGAGGCCGGTCACGCCCAGGTCGGTGGTGGTGGCGGGGTTGCCGTCGTTGAGGTAGTCCAGCTTCTGGGTCAGGCCCGCGAAGTCGCCCTTGCCGTCACCGTTGCTGTCATAAAAGCTGCGCACGAATACCTCGTAGAACACCGCGTCGTTCCACCAGTACGTGGGGTAGCTGGTGAGCGTGGCCCCGTTGCAGGCCGTGCAGGTGCCGAAGCAGTAGCTGGGCGTGGTGTTCACGGCGGCCGTGGCGTTCACCACGCGGGTGAGGGTGCCGCTGGCATCGGCGGTGCCGCAGGCGGCGGGCACGGTTTCGGCCCCGGCCAGGGTATTGCCGTTCACGAAACGGTACTGGAACATGCCGGGGGCCGGCAGCGAAATCGTCACCTCGTAGATGCCGTCGCTGTTGTCATCGGTCAGGGGCAGCGCGGTGGCGTCGTTGGTTGCGCCATAACCAGCCAACGGCTGGAAGTTGCCCACGACGTGTACGCCGGTTCGGGCCACCGTCTGGCCGGTCATGTCCACGGCAAAGCGCAGCTGCGGAGCGCAATCAGCAAACGCCACGATGGGCAGGCGCACGGCCGAGCCGCCCACAATTACCTGCCGGTTCACGTTGCCGCCGCCGTCGGTGCTGCCGCAGGTGGCGGGCACCAATTCGTCGCGGCCCCAGGCGTTGCCGTTCACGAATTTGTAGAGGTACGTGCCGGTCGGCACGTTCACGGTGGCCTCCCACACGTGGTCGCCGTCGGCATCGGTGAGGGCCGTAGTGGCGGGGTTCCAGTCGGCCGGAAAGCCGGCGGCGGCCTGGAAGTTGCCCGCTACGTGCACGCCCCCGGCGGGCACGGCCGTGGTGCCCATATCAACCCGAAAAGTGAGCTGATTGGCCTGCGCGCTGCCCCAGCCGGCCAGCAGCGAAATAAGTAGTAAGCGAAATTTCATTGATTGATATTTACTAAAACCAGAAGTTCAAAGGTACGCCGCTGGGTGGCCAACCCGACTGGCAGCGACTTAATTCCAGCCGTTTCACGAAAGCAACTCCAGCGCGAGCTGCTTCCCGAGATTGGTAGATATTTGCGCTTCTTTCTGGCCCACCATTTCACCCACGCGCTATGCTTTCCCTCCGCTCCCTCCTACTGGTCCTGTTTCTGGCAACCGCCGCCACCGCCGCCCGTGCCGCCCGCGTCGATACCCTGGCCATTCCCAGCGCGGCCATGCACAAAACCTACCGCGCCGCCGTGGTGCTGCCGGCTTCCTACGCCAAGAATAAAAAGGCCAATTACCCAGTGCTCTACCTGCTGCACGGGGCCTACGGTCACTTTTCCGACTGGCTGAACAAGACGCCCGACAAGCAGCTCCTCCACCGCCTGGCCGACCAGTACAACCTGATTATCGTCAACCCCGAGGGCGAAACCTTCGGCTTCTACCTCAATAGCCCCGTCAGCCCCGACAGCCAGTTCGAAACCTACCTCACCCAGGAAATCATCCCCAAAATCGACCAGACCTACCGCACCGTGGCCGACCGCAAGGGCCGCGTCATCGCCGGCCTGAGCATGGGCGGGCACGGCGCGCTCTACCTCTCGGCCCGCCACCCCGACCTATACTGCGCCGCCGGCAGCATGAGCGGGGCCCTCGATTTGACCAGCCTCAACCGCAAGCTCTCCCCCGCCGATGCCGCCCAGCGGGCCCAACTCTGGGCCCCCATCCTCGGCTCCGAAACCGACAACCCCGAGCGCTTCGCCGCCAATTCCGTCATCAGCCTGCTGCCCCAGATGCAGCGCAACGGCCTGCCCCTCATCATCGATTGCGGCGTCGACGACGGCCTCATCGACATCAACCGCGAGCTGCACCGCCGCCTCGTGTACGCCCACACCCCGCACGACTACACCGAGCGCCCCGGCGCCCACACCTGGGAATACTGGCAAACGGCCCTGCCCTACCAGGTGCTGTTTCTGAGCCAAGTGCTGCAAGCCAATGGCGTGGCGGTGCCACATTAAATCGGGCTTAAAAGGCACCTCACGTAGCCGAATGGCCGTTAGCATGGGCTAATTCAACCAGCCCCCTGCCTGCCCATGCTCCCCACCCTTTTCCCGCGCCTGCTGCTGCTGGCATTCCTCGCCGGCTGCGGCAACACGCCCGACGGCACGCCCTACGGCGTGAACCCGGCCAAAGTCGCCAAAGAACAGTCCAGAGACACCGTCGACAGCGCCCGCCGCTACGACCACTACAAAAAGGGTATGCCCAAGGGTGCCGAGGTCAACGCCATCACCAACGGCGGCACCCAGGGCCAGGTCGATATGACCACGGGGCAGTAAGCTGGCGGGGGTTGAAATCAGGCCATAATACCGGCTATTCTCCAAACCCTCGCCACGCCTATCCAAACGGCCGCCATGATTGCCCAAACCTCGCCATGAGCTTCCAAATGGCCGCCCCGACTCTCCAAACACCCGCCACGGGTTTCCCAATCCAATATTCACATTGAAAAATCCTGGTCTTGACGCTCCAAACCCCGGCCACAGCCGATGCTTGGAGCAACGTATCCAGGACCAGAATAAATAGCCCCAAAGCAAAAAGGCCCGCTGGCAATGCCAGCGGGCCTTTTTAGCAACGTGCAACTGTCCGCAACAGCGTGTGAGCTTACCGCCGCCGCCCAAAAATGCGCAGCAGAAACAGGAACAGGTTCACAAAATCCAGGTACAGCGTGAGCGCCCCTAGGATGGATGCCTTGTGGCTCGTCTCCTCGCCCTCCGTCACGCCCAGCAGCGCCAGCTGCTTCAGCTTCTGCGTGTCGTAGGCCGTGAGGGCCGTAAAAATCAGCACCCCAATAAAGGACGTGACGATTTCCAGCACCGAGTTATGGAGGAAAATATTAACCACCATGGCAATGACCAGGCCGATAACGGCCATGCTCAGCAGCTTGCCCCAGCCCGACAAATCGGCCTTGGTGAAGTAGCCAAAGAGGCTCATCACGCCAAACGTGCCCGCCGTGACGAAGAACGTAGAGGCAATGGACGCGGAGGTGTAGGCCAGAAACACGCAGCTCAGCGTCACGCCATTTAGCACGGCGTAGCCCACAAAGGCCGCCTGCACCTTGCCCAGGCTCCAGTCGAAAATGC
>JAQBNT010000021.1 GCA_028288445.1 Hymenobacter sp.
ACCGACCCCAAAGCGTTGAGCCGGTTTGGGTACCAGTAAGCCTATAACGTGGACTCTGCGAGTCCGCGCCTGAACGAACAAAACAACAACGATGCGTGGACTCACAGAGCCCACGCTATAGATATTCCGACCATCTATAACATAAATAACCCCGGGCACTGCCGAATCTAGGTCGGGTCGGCGGCTGGGGCCAACACCACATGTCAAAGCAAAACACGGTCGCCATTGTAGGGCGGCCCAACGTGGGCAAATCCACGCTATTCAACCGCCTCGTGGGCCAGCGCAAGGCCATTATGGACAACGAGAGCGGCGTAACCCGCGACCGCCACTACGGCTACGGTGACTGGATTGGCAAGAACTTCACCGTGATTGACACAGGCGGTTACGTGCACAATTCGGAAGATATTTTCGAGGGCGAAATCAACAAGCAGGTGAAGCTGGCCATTGAAGAGGCCGACGTCATCCTCTTCATGGTGGATGCCGACGCGGGCGTACACGGCCTCGACGAAGAGTTTGCGCACGTGCTGCGCCGCTACATAGACAAAAAGCCCATCTACCTGGTAGCCAACAAGGCCGATACCAACCTGCGCGCCAACGGCGTGGGCGAGTTCTACTCGCTGGGCCTCGGCGACGGCGAAATCTACGCCATCAGCAGCGCCAACGGCCACGGCACCGGCGAATTGCTGGATGCCGTGGTGGCCAACTTCGACGACCCGGGCATTGAGGAGCCCGAGTCGGAAATCCCGCGCATTGCCGTGGTGGGCCGCCCCAACGTGGGCAAATCCAGCCTCGTGAACCTGCTGCTCGGCGAAGACCGCAGCATCGTGACCGAAATTGCCGGCACTACCCGCGACTCGATTTCGGCCCGCTACAATGCTTTCGGCAAGGAGTTTATCCTGGTTGATACGGCCGGTCTGCGCCGCAAAGCCAAGGTGAGCGAGGACGTGGAATTCTACGCCAACATGCGCAGCCTGCGCGCGCTGGAAGAGTGCGACGTCTGCATCGTGATGCTGGACGCCAGCCGGGGCATCGAAGCCCAGGATGTGAACATCATCACCCTGGCCGACAAAAACCGCAAAGGCATCGTGATTCTGGTGAACAAGTGGGACCTGGTGGAGAACAAGGAAACCAACACGGCCAAGGACTTCGAGGCGAAAATCCTGGAGAAGATTGCGCCCATTGCGTACATCCCCGTGGTGTTCATCTCGGTGCTGAACAAGCAGCGCGTGCACAAGGCCATCGAGACGGCCATTGAGGTGTACCACAACAAGCGCCGCAAAATCCCGACCTCGCAGCTGAACGACATCATGCTGAAGGAGATTGAGAAGTACGGCCCGCCCGCGCTCAAAGGCAAGATGATTCGCATCAAGTATGTGACGCAGCTGCCCACGCACAACCCCGTGTTTGCCTTCTTCGCCAACCTGCCGCAGTACGTGCAAACCAACTACGTGCGCTATCTCGAAAACCGGATGCGCGAGCATTTCGACTTCACGGGCGTGCCCATTGGTATCCTGTTCCGCAAGAAATAAGCGGAGCCGTGCGGCCTCATATATTCTTCATAAATTTTTTATCAGTGGCGGGTTACCTTTTTTAAGCGGAAGTATAAAGCCCCAAATTTGAAGTGAAGCTTCGGCCAAACCTTCAGAATTTGCTTGAAAATCAACCACATTTAAAACAACCCCCAAGATGAAAAAAGTATTGTTCCTCGCCCTGGCCCTCGGTTCGTTCACCTTCACTTCGTGCGACAGCAAGAAAGAAGACGCTACCGAGCAGGTTGGCGAAAACGTGAAAGAAGCTGGCGAAGCCAAAGCTGATGCCATGGAAGACAAGGCTGATGCCGTACGTGACTCGGCTGATGCCAAAGGCGAAGCCATCCAGGACGGTGCTGACAAAATGGACGCTAACGCTCCCGCTGCTGGCACCACCACTACTACCACGACCGAAGAAGTTAAGAAGTAATTCTTGCTGCTTTAGCGTAAAAAAAGCCTCTCCGGCAACGGAGAGGCTTTTTTGCGTTTCAGGTTTTGCTATTTACAACTCGGTTTCGGGCAAGCCCAGCCGGCGGTTCAGCAGGCCGTCTACTACTTCGAACAGGCGGCGCGGCTCATAAGTGCGCCAGGGCAGGTCGTCGAGCTGCCCGCCGAAATTGATGTAGTTATCGACGTTGTATTGCTTCATCTCGCGCAGCACATGCTCCTGGAAGTTGATGCCGGCAATCCAGCCATCTTCCACATCCTCGTACCATTCTTCGTAGTAATCATCGTCGGAACCGTGGAAATTGAACACGTTTTCGCCGATGAGAACGAACTTGCGAATGCCTTCGTGCACCAGAATATCGATGATATTCCGCTTCAATTCCATGATGTCATTCTCGATGGCGTCGTTCCACTCGCCGATGAATTCGAGCACGGCGATGCCATCCTCGTAGTCCACAAAGAGAATTTTTAAAAACAGCGTGTCCGACCCCAGGCTGTCCCACTGCGGGTGGATGTAATAGCCGTAAATGGTATTTGTGAAGGTTTCGAGGCTGTTCTCGGCTTCAAAAAGAGGCGAGCGCGGGTCTTCGGAGGCCGAGTATTGCTCAATCCAGTTGTAGTGCGGCTCAATGGTATGCATAGGGCGGAAGGCGCACCGTTGATAGCTGGTGCGTCTCTAGAAACGCCGAAAAGTACGAATCGTTCGCCCGAAAAAATAAGCCCGTGAACCACAAGCTAAAGCGTGTGCTACTGCTGAGCCGAATCCAGTGCCGCACGCACGCTGCCGTGTTGCTTCAGCAACTCCGCTGCTTCGGCTTGCCCGATTCCAAGCTCGTCCATCAGCATGCGTTCGCCCCGGTCAACGAGCTTCACGTTGGAGAGCTTCATGTCGACCATCTTGTTGCCGCGCACGTAGCCCAGGCGAATAAAAGTAGCCGTGGTGAGCATGTTGAGCGCCATCTTCTGGGCCGAGCCGGCTTTCAGGCGGGTGCTGCCTGTGATGAATTCCGGCCCCGTCACCACTTCCACCGGAAACTCGGCCGCCGCCGCCACCGCTGAGCCAGCGTTGCACACCACGCAGCCGGTGGCCAGGCCGGCCGCCCGCGCCCGCTGCAGCCCGCCAATAACGTAGGGCGTGCGCCCCGAAGCGGCGATGCCCACCAGCACGTCTTTCGCGGTGATGTTGTGCTGCTGCAAGTCAACCCAGGCCTGTTCTGCATCATCTTCGGCACCTTCTACCGCCACCCGGATGGCCCCATCGCCACCGGCCATGATTCCCACAACCATTTCGGCCGGCACCCCGAATGTGGGGGGGCACTCCGAGGCATCGACCACGCCCAGCCGCCCGCTGGTGCCCGCCCCGATGTAGAACAGCCGCCCGCCGTCGCGCAGCCGGGCCACGGTAGCCTCTACCAGCCGCTCAATCTGCGGCAGGGCTTTACCCACTGTTTGCGGCACGGTCTGGTCGAGTTGGTTCATGCCGGCCAGCAGCTCGGTGGTCGACAGCGTTTCGAGGTGGTTGAATTCAGAGGGCGCTTCGGTGGTCATCATAGTGTAGAACGTGCTTCAGCTTGTTCAAAAGGAAAAAGAAGTTCAGACGGTGAACAAGCTAGAGCTTACTCACCAGCAATACCCCAATGACGGGGAAATTATCGAATACGTTGGCGGTGTGCGGGGCGTCCTTGTCCAGCTCGGCGGTGAGGTCCTGGCCGGCCCAGTGCTCGTAGTGGTTGCCGCGCCGCCAGAGGCGCGAGCGGCTTACATCGTAAATCTGCCCCCGGTACGCTACCCAGATTTCATCGCGGTCCTGGCCGTTGCGCAGGGCCAGTTGATTTTTGGTGTAAGCGGGTAGCACTGGTTCAGAACCCAATGGAAACAAGGATAAGAAGAATAAAAAGAAGGTGACGAAAGCGCAATCAGCGGCATTTACATTACGGCAATCAACTGACTGGCCAGCTCGCGGTTAGCAGCTAAAGCAGGAGTGTCCTCCCCAAACACTTCTTCGACGTACCGCGCCAACTCGGCTGATACCATAGCAACTTCCTGGCGCATCGTGCGGGCATTTGGGTCGGCTTGAACTGCCGGTGGGGCATTTTGTTGCGTCGAGTTTCTCCGCAGATTCTGTAAAATCTCGTCCCAAACATCGTGAGCAGTGGTAATACCTCCGATATGAGCCGCCAGATGCAGGTCTGCTGCATCGCTCAGTTGCAGGCGTAGGGCAAATGGTTGTTCTGATGGCACCGCCTCAAAGGCCTCAACTAGCCCCCATACGGTTTCCAGACGTTCGGCGGGCACCACCGCCCGAAGCTGTTGCCCCCAGTTATTATTCTTCACGGTTGACAGGTGTGCGAACGAAACCCCCGTCAGAAATACCCGCACATGGTCGTAGGGAAGGTCCAGCACGAAAGGCGGTTCGGGCACATCGGACGCAGGCGAAGTTGGCCAATGTCTCGATGGAGCGTTCAAATACGTCATGGCAGAAGGGGCGATATTCACACGAAGGCCCCGCAAAATTAGCGCGTCCGAGCGCACTGTCGGTTATGAGGGCGCGTTAGCTCAACAGCGCCTGCAACCGAATCCAACGTTGCGGCAGGTCGCCCTGCGAGGCGTTCAGGTAGTCTTCATACGTGCAAGGCACCACGCGCTTGGTGGCGTTGTCGCCGAGGCGTTCCACTTCCATCCACCACTTTTCGGCGCGTCGCGACTTGTAGAACACCAGCTTGTCAGGGTTGCCGGGCAGCACCACGGTGTAGGTCAGGAAGCGGAAGGTGCCGAAGCCGGTTTCGGGCTTGCGGTGGTAGAAGCCTTCCACGAAGTACCAAAGCATGGTGGCAATGGTGGCGGCGGCCAGGCCATTGGGGTCCACGTCGGCACGGTAGCCGTAGAGACCGAAGGAGCTGAGCTGCTCGTTGTGGCCGGCGTACCAGCACAATTGCGTTGCTTCCTCGTTGCCCAGTCCGAAGGGATTGGCCGGGTAATAGCCCGGCGAGTCCTGCCAGCGGATGGCGGCAATGTCCACGCTCATAAAATCGGCCTGGCGCACCAGCGGCTCGGCCAGGCGGCGGTCGGCGCGCACTTCACCCACGCTCATGGTGTCGAAATGCAGCTTTTCGAGGGCCACCATCACTTCGGGCGGGGTGAGGTACTGCTGGTGGCCGAGGTGAGCCAGGCTGAACACAATGTTGGGCTCGTGCACCAGCAGGCGGCGCAGGTGGCTTTCCTCGGGCGGGGTGCCGGGGCCGGGCTCGGCCATGTCGGGCCGCGAATCCACCACCGTCACGTTGATAGTGCGGTTCTGTACCTCGTAGGCCAGAAACTGGCCGTAGTCCAAATCGTGGCTGCCGCCGAGCAGGATAGGCACCGTATTTTCCTCCAGCAGCGCCCCGATTATTTCGCGCAGGCGCTGGTAGGTGTCTTCCAAGGTGAGGCCGGGGCGCAGGTTGCCGAGGTCGACCAACCGCAGCATGCCCGAGCCTTTTTGCAACTGGTAGAAGCGCTGGCGCACTTCGTTGGGGCCATGGCGGCGGGCATTGGGCGGGCCGGCCGCGCTGCCGCGCCACTCATCCAGCCCGATGAGGGCCAAGTCGGCGGTGCGCCAGTCGGGAAAAGTCTCGGTGAAGCGGGTGGCGTAGGCGGCCAGCGTGGTAGGCGCGGGCGAGGCTTCGGTCAGCGTTTCCGGCAGCGGGTCAAAAAACAGGGCCAGATTCATTGGGAGCGGGAATGCTAGAGCCCAAAATTACACCGAAAAAAGCCGGGTTTTGGGGCTTTTTGAGCGTTTTTGCGGCCGATTTGGTTTTTAGCCGTAGTAGCAGGGCCATGTATGTGGCCAGCGACGGGTAGCGCAGCCCCAAAAAAAGCGCTTTATTTAAGCTGAATTTCACGCAATACGCTTTATCCGCCCCCACCCATGGACGTTCGTCGCGCCTTTGATATCCTCGCCCACCAAATTGCCGAGTCGCCCAAGCCCGACGCCTTGGCCTCTAAAATCGACGGTAAATGGGTGCCCATCAGCAGCCAGCAACTCCAGGACCAGGCCAACCTGGTGTCGCTCGGCCTCGTATCGCTCGGCCTCAAGCGCGGCGATAAAGTGGCCATTATCAGCATGAACCGCCCCGAATGGATGATGGCCGACTTCGGCATCTCCCAAATCGGGGCCACCAGCGTGCCGATGTACCCCAGCATCACCGTCGAGGACTACAAGTACATCTTCACCGATGCTGGCGTGCGGGCCGTGTTCGTGGCCGATAAGAAGCTGTATGACAAGGTGAAAGAAGCCACTCAAGGCCTCGATATTCCGGCTGAGAACATCTTCACCTTCGATAAAATTGAAGGTGCCCGCCATTTCAGCGAGTTATTGGAAATCGGCAAGAAGGGCAACGCCGCCGACCTGGAGCCGCTGAAAGCCGCCGTCGAGCCCAACGATTTGCTCACGCTCATCTACACCAGCGGCACTACCGGCCAGCCCAAGGGCGTGATGCTCACGCACGATAACATCCTGAGCAACTGCCGTAACTCGCAGCGCTTCGTACCCGTCACGAAGAACGACAAAGCCCTGAGTTTCCTGCCGCTCTGCCACATTTTCGAGCGCATGGTGACCTACCTGTACATGATAAACGGCGTGAGCATCTACTACGCCGAAAACATGGATGTCATCGCCGACAACCTGCGCGAGGTGAAACCCGAAATCTTCACCACCGTGCCACGCCTGCTGGAGAAAGTGTATGATAAAATCGTGCAGAAGGGCCATGAGCTGGAGGGCATCAAGAAAAGCCTCTTCTTCTGGGCCCTGGATTTGGGCCTGAAATACGATACTCAGAAAGACCAGGGCTTCCTGTATAATACGCAGTTGGCGCTGGCCAATAAGCTCATTTTCAGTAAGTGGCGCGAGGCGCTGGGCGGTAACCTGCGCTGCATCGTGAGCGGCGGCGGCGCTTTGCAGCCACGGCTGGCCCGCGTATTCTGGGCGGCCGGCATCCGCGTGATGGAAGGCTACGGCCTGACGGAAACCTCGCCGGTAATTGCCGTAGGCGGCTACGAGCCGGAGAATAACATGATTGGCACCGTGGGGCCGCTCATCGACAACATGGAAGTGAAAATCGCCGCCGATGGCGAAATTCTGACCAAGTCGGCCTCTGTGATGAAGGGCTACTACAATCAGCCCGAACTCACGGCAAAGGAATTTGATGAAGAAGGCTGGTTCCACACCGGCGACATCGGCGAGCTGGTGAACGGCAAGTTTCTGAAAATCACCGACCGCAAGAAGGAGATGTTTAAGACTTCGGGCGGCAAGTACATTGCCCCGCAGGTTATCGAAGGCAAACTAAAGGAAGACCCGCTCATCGAGCAGGCCATGGTGGTGGGGGCCGACCAGAAGTTTGCCGCCGCCCTAGTTATCCCGTCTTTCTCCGACCTTAAGGGCTGGTGCAAGCGCAATGGCGTGCCCGATGCTCCGAACGAGGAGTTGGTGAAAAACCCTAAAATCGTGGACCTCTACGAGGGCTTGGTGAAGAAGTATAATCAAAGCTTCGCGCAGTGGGAGCAGGTGAAAAAAATCACCATTCTGCCCGAACTCTGGACCGTGGAGACCGGCGAAATGACCCCCACGATGAAGGTGAAGCGCAAAGTCATCAACGAAAACCATAAGGACGCAATTGAGGGGATGTACGCGCGGGCCGAGAAGGAGCCGCACGAGCGGACGGCTCATTAGGTAAAAAAGTAGCGCGGACTTTTGGTCCGCGGGTGGGCAATCCATTCGCGAACTGAAAGTCCGCGCTACTTTTTTGCTAAGTGTTATGCAAGCCTAACAAATTTTTCGTAAGTTTACCGCACTATCAGCCCGCCCATGAAACCCGAAGAAACCGTCGATTATAACATTAAAGTGGCCTGGCACGCGATTTCGCGGATGTATAACACCCAGGCCGCGCAGAACGATATTACGACCAGTATCGGCTTCGTGCTGCTTAATATCGACCAAGAGCGCGGCACGCCGGCCACCAAAATCGCCCCGCTGCTGGGCCTCGAAACCCGCAGCCTCACGCGCATCCTGCGCAGCATGGAGGAAAAGGGGTTGATTTATAAGCAGGCCGATTCGGTGGATAAACGCTCGGTGCGCATTTTTCTGACCGAACTGGGCTTGGAGAAAAAGGAGGTTTCGCGCCAGACGGTGCGGCACTTCAATCTCAAAATCCGCGAGAAAATCCCGCAGAATCAGTTGGACGTTTTCTTCAAAGTCGCGGCTCAGATAACGAGCATGATTGAGGGCAAAACCCTGTTTGAGGAATTCGTGCTGAAACCGTTGCGCACCGAATCTTCGGCTTCTTAAGCAACTGCTAAATCGTTGTCATGCTGACGAAGGAAGCATCTTATCACGGCTGCTTTCGTCAGATTTCCTACTCATTTAAAGGTGCGAACGTGATAAGGTCCTTCGCTCCGCTCAGGATGACAGTTTAAAACCATTATGAATCGAACCATCAAGAAAGTTGCCGTGCTCGGCTCCGGCGTTATGGGCTCACGCATTGCCTGCCACTTCGCCAACATTGGCGTGCAGGTGCTGCTGCTCGATATCGCCCCTAAAGAGCTGCTGCCCGACGAAGAGAAGAAGGGCCTGAAGCTGGACGCCCCGGCCGTGCGCAACCGCATTGTGAATGCCGCTTTGCAGGCCGCAATCGTTGCCAACCCCTCGCCGCTCTACCGCAAGGCCGACGCCAGCCGCATCAAGACCGGCAACTTCGACGACAACCTCAAGGAAATTGCCACCTGCGACTGGACGATTGAGGTCGTAATCGAGCGTCTTGATATCAAAAAGAGTCTCTATGAGCGGGTGGAGCAGTTCCGCAAAAAGGGCACGCTCATCACCAGCAACACCAGCGGCATCCCGATTCACTTGCTGGCCGAGGGCCGCTCGGAGGATTTTAAGCAGCATTTCGCGGGCACGCACTTCTTCAACCCGCCGCGCTACCTGAAGCTGCTGGAAATCATTCCGACCCCGGATACCAAGCCGGAGGTGCTAAGTTTCCTGCAACACTACGGGGACTTGTACCTGGGCAAAACGGTGGTTTTGGCCAAGGACACGCCCGGCTTCATCGCCAACCGTGTGGGCGTTTTCGCCCTGCTCGATGCAATGCAGACCATGCAGAAGTTGGGCCTGACCGTAGAAGAAACCGACAAGCTAACCGGCCCGGTTATCGGCCACGCGAAGTCGGCCACGCTGCGCACGTCCGATGTGGTGGGCCTGGATACGACCATCAACGTGGCCAACGGCCTGGCCCAGGGCCTGCCGAACGACGAGGCCAAAGATGTATTCGTGCTGCCCGATTTCGTAAAGAAAATGGGCGAGAGCAAATGGCTGGGCGACAAAACCGGCCAGGGCTTCTACAAGAAAGTGAAGGGCGAGGGCGGCAAGTCAGAAATCCACGCGCTGGATTTGACTACGCTGGAATATAAGCCGAGCCAGAAGGTGAAATTCGCCACGCTGGAGATGACCAAAACCATCGAGAAGCTGGCTGACCGCTTCAAGGTGCTAGTGGCGGGCAAGGACAAAGCCGGCGAGTTTTACCGCCTGAGCTTCGGCAGCCTCTTCGCCTACGTGAGCAACCGGGTGCCGGAAATTTCCGACCAGCTTTACAAGATTGATGATGCCCTGCGCGCCGGCTTCGGCTGGGAGCTGGGCCCGTTTGAAACCTGGGACGCGTTGGGCGTGCAAGCTGGCGTCGACCTTGCCAAAGCGGCCGGCCGCACCGTGGCTTCGTGGGTAGAGGAAATGCTGGCCGCTGGCAATTCGACCTTCTATAAGGTGGAAGACGGCGTGCGGAAGTTTTACGACCAAGCCAGCAAGAGCTACCAGGCCATTCCGGGCGTGGAGAATTTCATCATTCTCGACAACCTGCGGGCCAGCGGCAAAGTGCTGTGGAAAAACTCGGGCGCTTCGGTTATCGACCTCGGCGACGGCATTCTGAACGTGGAGTTCCACTCGAAGATGAACTCGCTGGGCACCGACGTTATCCAGGGCCTGCTGAAAGGCGTGGAGATGGCCGAAGCCGGCTACCGCGGCCTCGTGGTGGGCAACGATGCGCCGAATTTTTCGGCCGGTGCCAACCTGGGCCTCGTGTACATGCAGGCGCTCGACCAGGATTTTGACGAGCTGAACATGATGATTCAGCAGTTCCAGCAGGCCATGATGCGGATGCGATACAGCAGCATCCCGGTGGTGGGCACCCCGCACGGCCTCACGCTGGGCGGCGGCTGCGAGCTGAACCTGCACTGCGACCGCGTGGTAGCAGCGGCCGAATCCTACATCGGCCTAGTGGAATTCGGCGTGGGCCTGATTCCCGGCGGCGGCGGCACCAAGGAAATGACCCTGCGCACCGCCCTCAAATACGAAGACGGCGAACCCGAATTCAACCTGCTCCGCAACACCTATATGACCATCAGCACGGCCAAGGTTTCGACCTCCGCTGCTGAGGCTTTCGACCTGGGCTTCCTGCGCCGGGGCGACGAAGTGGTGCTGAACTCGAACCGAGTTATTGCTGCCGCAAAGTCGGCCGCGCTGGATTTGGCTGATGCCGGCTACACCCAGCCGATGCAGAAAACCAACATAAAGGTGCACGGCAAAGGCGCGCTGGCCATGTTCAAAACCGGCGTGTACGCCATGCAGCAAGGTAACTACATCTCGACCCACGACCAGCTCATTGCCGATAAACTGGCCTACGTGATGTGCGGCGGCGATTTGTCGTCGCCCACCGAAGTGAGCGAGCAGTATTTGCTGGATTTGGAGCGCGAGGCGTTCTTGAGCCTCTGCGGCGAGCGCAAGACACTGGAGCGGATTCAGTCGATTCTGACGACGGGCAAGCCGCTGCGCAACTAACTCAATTTGTCATGCTGACGAAGGAAGCATCTTATCACGGCTGCCTTTGTTAGAGTTCATAATCCCCAGTGGTGCAGGATTGATAAGGTCCTTCACTGCGCTCAGGATGACAATAAAAACAACATGTCTAACACCGCATATATCGTAGCAGGCTACCGCACGGCCGTGGGCAAAGCCCCCCGGGGCGGCCTCCGTTTCACCCGGCCCGACGACCTCGCCGCTGCCGTTATCAAACACCTCGTGGCCCAGGTGCCGGCCCTCGACCCCACGCGTATTGACGACGTAATCGTCGGCAACGCCGTGCCCGAGGCGGAGCAGGGCCTCCAGATGGGCCGCCTGATTTCGCTGCTGGCCCTACCCATCAACGTGTCCGGCCTCATCGTGAACCGCTACTGTGGTTCCGGCGTCGAAACCATTGCCATGGCGGTGGGTAAAATCTCCTCGGGCATGGCCGACTGCATCATTGCGGGCGGAACCGAGAGCATGAGCATGGTGCCGACCGTGGGCTGGAAAACCGTGCCCAACTACAAGCTGGCGATGGCGCATCCCGATTATTACATGGGCATGGGCCTCACCGCCGAAGCCGTGGCCAACGACTACAAAATCAGCCGCCAGGACCAGGACGAATTCTCCTACAACTCGCACCAGAAGGCCATCAAAGCCATTGCGGCGGGCAAGTTTGCCAAGAGCATCGTGCCCATCACGGTGGAGGAAACCTATGTGGACCAGGCCACCGGCAAGAAGAAAAACCGCTCCTACGTGGTGGATACCGACGAAGGCCCCCGCGCCGACACCTCGGTGGAAGCCCTGGGCAAGCTGCGCCCCGTGTTCGCGGCCAACGGCACCGTCACGGCCGGCAACTCGTCGCAGACCTCCGACGGCGCGGCCTTCGTGCTCGTGATGTCGGAGCGCATGGTGAAGGAGCTGAACCTGGAGCCCATCGCCCGCATGGTGAACTACGCCACCGAAGGCGTGGACCCGCGCATCATGGGCATGGGCCCCATCAAAGCTGTGCCGAAAGTCCTCAAGCAAGCCGGCCTGAAACTTGAAGACATCGACCTGTTTGAGCTGAACGAAGCCTTCGCCTCGCAGTCGCTGGCCGTGGTGCGCGAACTTGGCATCGACCCCGAGAAGCTGAACGTGAACGGCGGCGCCATCGCCCTCGGCCACCCGCTGGGCTGCTCCGGCGCTAAGCTCAGCATTCAACTCTTCGATGAGCTGCGCGAGCGCGGCAAGAAGTACGGCATCGTCACGGCCTGCGTGGGCGGCGGCCAGGGCGTCGCGGGCATCTACGAGCTGCTGAAGTAGCCGTCATTGTTTAGAAGAACGTCGTGCTGAACGCAGTGAAGCATCTCTACCGCAGCAGTAATCAGTTTTGATTGTGCACGGTAGAGATGCTTTACCTGTTTAGCCTGCGAATAAAAAACATCCGATGAAAAGTGACCGTGCAAGAAGCTCCTTTCAGCTTCGTGAGTTTCAGGTTATGGGCTTTTAGGCCAAACCCTACTTAACTCTGCTCATCGGGGTAAATGTTCTGATAGTAAATGTCTTAAATTATTTAATGGTTATAATTATACTTTAATTAAATGAGTGCTAAACGAGACAGGTATCGGGTATTGCCTATATTTTGCCATTTTATTTTATTTATAGTAAACCTATACCTGTTTGAGCCTTCGGTTCATAAGCTCTTCGCTTTTGCTTTAGTTAGTCTCGCATTGGCATTAGCCAGCAGTCTGATGAAACAGAAAAAATACATGGCATATCATTTTGGATTGTTGGTTGCGGGAGTATCGAATTTAGCTGTACAAATAGCCGTTAGAAACACGAGTTGGTGGAGTCACTAAAATAAATTACTCGGCACGCCTAACATTTTTTCTTATATTGCAACACTAAACCGCTGGCTCTTTGTTTCTCTAACTAGTAGGCTAGCCTAACACTTTCAACTCTACACCCCACCCCAAACCGTCATGGAAGTAACGCAGCAAGCCAGCCTGAAGGGCGGCGAATTCATTATCAAGCCGACCGATGCTCAGAGCGTCTTCACCCCGGCCGACTTTACCGAAGAGCAGGTCATGATGCACCAGACCTGTCTGGACTTCGTGGCCGCCGAAGTGCAGCCGCTGCTGGAGCGCCTTGACAACCACGAGGAAGGCCTGATGCGCGGCCTGATGGAGAAAGCCGGCCAACTGGGCTTGTTCGGTGTGAGCATTCCGGAGCAGTACGGCGGGCTGGACATGGACTTCACCACGGCCCTGCGGGTGACCGAGGGTGTGGGTGGCGGCCACTCGTTCCCGGTGGCCTTTGCGGCGCACACGGGCATAGCCATGCTGCCTATTCTGTATTTCGGCAACGATGAGCAGAAAGCCAAATACCTGCCCGGTCTCACCGATGGCACCCTGATGGGCGCTTACTGCCTTACCGAACCCGGCTCCGGTTCCGATGCTTTGGGTGCTAAAACCAAAGCTGTGCTGAATGCCGAAGGCACGCATTATGTGCTGAATGGCCAGAAAATGTGGATTACGAACGCCGGCTTTGCCGATGTGTTCATCGTGTTTGCCCAGATTGACGGCGACAAGTTCACCGGCTTCATCGTAGAAAAAAACACGCCCGGCCTGAGTCTCGGCAACGAGGAGCACAAGATGGGCATCAAGGGTTCTTCGACCCGCCAGGTGTTCCTGACCGATGCGCAGGTGCCGAAGGAGAACGTGCTGGGCGAGATTGGCAAAGGCCACCTCATCGCCTTCAACGTGCTGAACATTGGCCGCATCAAGCTGGCGGCGGCTTGCCTGGGTGCCACCAAAATGGCCGCTGACCTCAGCGTGAAATACGCCAATGAGCGGGTGCAGTTTAAGATGCCCATCTCGAAGTTTGGCGCCATTCGCTACAAGCTGGCGCAGCAGGCCATCCGCATCTACGCCGTGGAATCGGCTATTTACCGTGCCGGTTCGGATATCTACCGCATGGAGCAGCAGCTCATCGCCGAAGGCAAAGGCGCTAACGAGGCCCTGCTGGGCGCGGCGCGCGAGTTTGCCGTGGAGTGCGCCATTCTGAAAGTGGAAGGCTCGGAAGTACTCGACTACGTGGTGGACGAGGGCGTGCAGATTTACGGCGGCTACGGCTTCTCGGCCGACTACCCGATGGACCGCGCTTACCGGGATTCGCGCATCAACCGCATCTTCGAGGGCACCAACGAAATCAACCGCCTGCTGGCCGTTGACATGATTCTGAAGAAGGGTCTGAAGGGCGAAATCGACCTGATGGGCCCCGCCCAGGCCGTGCAGCAGGAGCTGCTGAGCATCCCGAGCATGAGCCAGGACGAGGAAACCGGCCTGTTCAGCAAAGAGATGAAGACCATTGCCAACCTGAAAAAGGCCATCCTAATGGTGGCCGGCTCGGCCGTGCAGAAGTTCACCGCCACCCTCGCCAAAGAGCAGGAGCTGCTGATGAACATCGCCGACATGGCCATCAAAACCTACATCGCCGAGAGCACCCTGCTCCGCGTGGAGAAGGAAGCCGCCGCCAAAGGCGAGGAGGCCCTGTCGGTAGAAGCTGACATTGCCCGCGTGTACTTGGCCGATGCCGTGGACATCGTGGAGAAAGCCGGCAAAGATGCCATCGGCAGCATGGCCGAGGGCGACGAGCAGCGCCTGCTGCTCATGGGCCTCAAGCGCTTCACCAAAACCGAATTGCTGAACGTGAAAGAAGCCCGTCGCCGCATCGCCGCCAAGCTGATTACGGCCAACGAATACGCGGTGTAAGCTACGCGTTGGGTTGAATGAAAAGGCCGCTCCTGATTTCAGGAGCGGCCTTTTTTGTGGTTGAATTTGGGAGAGCTATTCCACCGTGACGCGGCGGCTGATTGTTTCTCCCCCGAGGGGTAGGAGGATGGTGTAGAGGCCCGGCATGAGGCCGCGCACGTCTATTTCTACGCTTTGAGAACGGACGGGTACTGACTGACGGCGGACAGATTGGCCCAGGCTATTGAGCAAGGTGGCACTGGTGGGCAAGGTGTTGGCAACCGGCAAGCGCAGGGTGAAGCTGCCGGTAGCGGGGTTGGGATAGACCTGCGTTTGAGCAGACAGAACAGCGGAAGAAGTTGCCAGCGGCACGGCCGCCAGCTTAGCAACAAAAGAGCCGGATGGATAATCAAGGCCTACTGGTGGAATCGTCTCACTCAGTAGCAAGATGTTGCTGCCAAAATAGTTGAGCGAACTCATTGGCCCGCTGACCAAAGGCTCATCGGCCGCTGTGAGGGAGAGGTACGACGCATAGGCAAAATTCCAGCTGAGGCCGAGCGAACGCATTACTGGCTTGGAAACGGCCTGCCAGCGCCATGCCCCGCCCCGGGCCGTCATCTTGGCTACGAAGCCGCCAGCGCCAAGGAAAGTCTCACGCGGCAAATTCCCAATCCGCAGCGTATCGGTGACTGAGCCGGCCAGCACAATATCGTCGGTAGAGGTCAATGCCAGCGCATTGACCTGCAGGAAAGGGCCACCGGTTTGCGTGGCCCATTGCCATTGACCGGTGCTGCCGGCCAGGCCCGCTACCACCATGGCACCGCCGGTGCCCGGCAGCTGCGGGAGGGTGCCAAATGCCACCGGACCGGTGACCTGGCCCGTCACCACCACATCGCCGGTACTCGTGATGGCCACGCCCATGCCTTTGCCCGCGCCCGTGTGGCTGGCCCGCGCCGCCCACTGCCACTGCCCGGTGGCAGCATTGAGGCTGGCTACCAATAAATTGGTGCTGGCGGTTGTTTGGGCGGGCAAGGTGCCGAAAGACGCGCTGCCATTCAATGAGCCGGTGAAAACCACGCTGCCGTTGGGCGCTTGAGAAATGCTGTTAACGGTATTATTGTTGGGGACCGTTGTGGCAATTGAAGCCTGCGACGCCCACAGCCACTGCCCCGTTTGACCATTAAGGCGGGCCACGAAATAGGCCTGCGACCCCGACGATACCAAGGGTGAGAGTGTGCCGAAAGTGGCAGTACCAAGGAATACACCCGCCACTACCACATCGCCATTGGGCGCTACGTTGGTTGCGGGCAAGGTGTAATAGCCGGTGCTGACATTACTCAAGCTAAGTGAAGCTGCCGTGGCCCATTGCCACTGGCCGCTGCTGTTGCAATGGGCCACAAACAAGCAGTGCGGGCTGTTGCTTTGGAGTGAAATGCTGCCGAAGGCGATGGTGGAGTGGAACTCACCCACGGCCGTCAGGCCGCCGTCGCTGGCAGTTGTCAGCTGGAAAACCCGGCCAATAAAAGGGTGGACCCATGCCCACTGCCCCGTAGCGCCATTCATGCGGCCCACGAAGCTCATCATACCGCTGCTGCTGGAAACGGTGTTGATTACAATGGGTAATGACCCAAAATTGGCATAGGTACCGAGGCCACCACTGGTGTAAACGTCTCCGTTGGGGGCTGATGCGCTGGGGCCCCTGGAGACGTTTGTGGAGGTCGCCCACTGCCAGGCGGGTGCTTGGGCGCTCAGTACGCCCGGTGTCGCAATTAGTAGCAGCACCAAAAAATACCAGGCACAAACTTTGGCCAAGGAGGAAACAGTAGTTGTTTTCATCATGAGGTGAACAATAAATGAGGTAGATAAACCTGAGCCCACGCGAACCGTCGGCCTTCGTAAATGGCTTAGCCGCAATGATTATGCCGCAACCCGGCAGGAAAATGCCGGGGAATTTATTCAGTAGCAGAGCAGTGCTTGTGCTACGAGACAGCCAGTGAAGAAACCCAATGATAAATTCAATAAAAAAGGCCACCCCTGATGCAGGAGTGGCCTTTTTATTGGAGGCAATAGGCTAATTCTTCATCAGCTTGATGTACTGGAGTTCATTATTCAATTCAAAGCGCAACACGTAGAAGCCCGCCGGTAACTGGCCCAAGTCAGCCAGCGTGAGCTTGGCTGGGCCAGCTGGCACGTCGAGCACTTGCTTCAACACGGGCCGACCGGCAGCATCCATAAAAATGAAAGCGGTTGAAGTAGCTAAAGCGGCCCGTGTGGTCAGGTAAAGCACGTCGGTGAAGGGATTGGGGCTGGCCTGCGCCTGCAGCAGGGCAGGAATGGCAAATGTGAGCGAGCGAACTGCCGTGTAGGTGCTGCTGCCATCCAAATCAAATTGCTGCAAGCGGTAGTAGCGCGTGCCCGTGGGGCTGGCCGGGGTATCCACGAAGCGGTAGGCTTGCGGCTGGGTGTTGTTGGCGTTGGCGCTGGCTACAAAGCCGGCGGTGCTGAACTCGCGGCCATCTGCCGATACCTGCACGGCAAAGCCCTTGCTGTTTTGCTCAGTGGCGGTGGCCCAGGTGAGGATGGCCTGCTGGCCCTGGCGCTCGGCGTCGAAGCGGGTGAGGGTGACGGGCAGCGGCGCGGCCCGGTTGCCCAAGGTCCAGTCGGAGAGGTGGGTGAGGTTGGTCAGGGTGAAGGTGTTGGCGCTGACAGTGCCACCTTCGGGTCGCCACAGGCCGCCGGCAATGGGCCGGCTAAAGAGCTGGAGGTTGGCGGCGGGGATGCCATTCAGCTCGGCCGTGCTGGGCGAGAAGCCGAACACCAGGTCCATGTTGAGGCCGGTTTCGGTGGTGGGCACGATGCGGTACTGGCGGCGGATGCTGCGGCTGGTGATGCCGGCATTGGCCCCGGCCGTGGGCGTGACGCCGTAGACCGGCGTGCCCGTGGTGCGCACCACGTAGGTGTTGCCGGGCAGGGCCGCGCCGCCGGTGGTGTGGGCCGTGAGGCTGAGCCCAAGCCCGCCGAAACCGGTGGAGTTACCATCGGCCACGAAGCTGAGCGTAGCCGACTTCACCTGGCCCAGCACGAAGCTGGTAGCGGTTTCGCTGATGGTCGCGTTGCGGCCCAGCGTGAGCAAGTGGGCACTCGAGCCATCGGGCAGGTAGCCCTTGAGCACGCCCCGGCTGAGCACGAGGCCGGAGGTCACGGCCACGTCGCTGTTGAGCTGGAGCGAATCGGTGGCCGTGGCCAGGTTGACTTTCAGGCTGCGCACGGTGGCGGGCAGGCCGTCGCCGGTGGCCTGGTTTTCGCCATTGGTGTACGTGCCGGTGTAGGTGTAGATGGCATCAGCGCTGAACGAGCGGGTGCCCGTCGTTTGCACCGCGCCGCTGGCCGCGCCGGCCGAAATGCCGGCCGGGTCGCAGATGCGCAACTCGGCCCCGGCATTCAGGGCGAAGGTGGCGGGACCCGTCAGCGGTTGGCAGTTGGTGTTGAGCACGCCGCCGGTTTGTACCGTAATGGCCCCTTGGGCCGTGAGCGGGCCGGTAAGGGTGGCCGTGCCGCCGGACAGCACTGTTACGTTGCCGTAGGTGGTGGCGCTGCTCACGGTGCGCGTGTCGCCGATGGTCAGGTTGGGCAGGTTGTTGATGAAGCCCTCGCCCGCGAAATACACGTTGCGCAGCAGGGCATATCGGCCGCTGCTGCTGGTGCCGGCTCCGAAGTAGAGACGCACTTTCAGGGTCTGGCCGCTGGTGCGAGCAATGCCGCCCAGGACCACCCGGTAGGTAGCGAAGCTGCTGGCGGTGTTGTAATTGGTGGCGGCCACGGGCGCGGCCAGCGTGCCCAGCACGAAGGTGCTGGTGGTGAAGTTGTCGGTGGAGTACGCGGCGGCCACTGCACCGGCATTCGTGTTGTAGTAAGCGGCCGAGAACACCAGCGTATCGGCCCGCAGGCTGCTGCCGCTGGCCGCCGTTAGAGTAAAATCTTCATACAGCGCGCCTCCCAGCGCGCCGGAGCTGACGGAGCCCGACCAGCCGCCGCCGTTGCCCGCCGGCGCAAATGCCTGGCCGTAGGTCGTGGAGTTGGCCGGAACGGGCGGCGAGCTGCTGGTGGTGTTGGTAGAAGCCACCAGACCGGTGAAGGCCGGCGTGCTGGCCGTGACGGCGTACGAGCGCACGGCCGCGTTATCGGTGTTATCGGCCGTGAGGGGCCACTGTTGCAGCACAGCCGAGCTGGCGGCTGGCGTGGTGAAGTTCACGTTCTGCACGTAGCCGGGCGTGCCGCCGCAGTTGGTTTGCAGCGTGGCGGTGTAGGTGGTCGAGGCGTCGAGGCCCGTAAGCGCCACCGGCGAGGCCGTGGGCGCGGGCGTCAGCGTGGTGGTGCTGCCACCCTGCGGCGTCAGGGTCACGGTGTAGCTGGTGTTGCCCGCGCCCGGCGTGAAGTTGAGCTGGGCGCTGACGGCCGTCACATTGCTAACGCTGAATGCGGTGGCCGCGGGGCAGGCCGCTGTGGCCACCCCGGTCACGTACAGATTCTTGGTGAGGGCGTGGCGGGTACTGCTGGTGCCCAGAGCGTAGTAAAGGCGGAAAGCCACTGTGCCGCCAGCCGCCAGCGTAATGCCAGCCGGCCCGGTCAGGGGCAGGCGCAGCACCGAGTAACCGCCGCTGCTCACTTTGTTGAGGGCTACCGGGGTGGCCTGCGAACCCGCGATGAAGGTGCCGGCCGTGGCAAAGCCGTCGGTCGAATATGCCACGCTCACGTTCATGGTCGAACCATAGCCGCCCGCGCTGAATACCAGCGAATCGACGCGCACATTGCCGCCGGGGGCAGCCGTCATGGTAAACTCCTCGTAGCGGGTCAGGCTCACGGTACCATTCCAGCCAGTGCCGTCGGCATTGGGAGCAATGCCCTGGCCCAGCGAAGAATAGGCCGGCAGGAAAGTGGATTCCCCGTCTTTCGAGCTACCGTCCGACAATACCAGCGGGGTTGTGGTCGAGGGGGTGAGCGTGGCCGTGCTGGCCGTCACGCCCGCCGAGCGCACTGCCGGGTCGTCGCTGGCGTTGGCCGTGAGCGGAAACTGCTGCAACACCGGCGAGCTGGTCAGCCGGGTAGTAAAGGTGCGGGTCAGCACGTTGCCTACTGCGCCATTAGCGCAGGTGCTTTGCAGCGTCACGGTGTAGCTGGTGGCCGGCGTCAGGCCGCTGAAAGCCACCGGCGAGGCGGTGGGGGTAGGGTTCACCGTCACGGCCGCGCCGGGCGAGCCGGTGGGATAATAGGTGACGGCGTAGCTGCTGTTGCCGCTGCCGGGCGTAAACGCCAGGCTGGCCGAGGTGCTGGTGATGCCGCTCACGGCCAGCCCGCTGGGGTCGGCGCAGGTGAGGGTGGTGAAAGTAGCCGCTTGCGCCGTACCCGAGCCGCTGGCGCACACGCTCTGCACCGTCACGGTGTAGCTGGTGCCACCCGTGAGGCCCGTCAGCGCCACCGGCGAGGTAGTGGGGTTGGGGCTGACAGTAGTAGCGCTGCCGCCCGAAGGCGTGTAGGAAACCACAAACGAGGTATTGCCGCTGCCGGGCGTGAAGCTCACGCTGGCCCCGGTCTGGGCGATGCTGCCCACCGTCACGCCGCTCACGTCGGGGCAGGCAGCGTTGGCCGTGGTGAAGCCGGGGCTGGTGATGGCCGCAACCGGCAAGGCCGGACCGGCCGGCGAGCCCGAAGGCGTGGCCGTCACGGTGGCCGTATAGGCGGTGTTAGAAGTCAGCCCGCTTATCGTATAAGTAGCCACGTAGTTGTTGCCCGCGCTGGGCGCGGTGGTTTGCGTGGCCGTGCCCCCGACGGGATTGGTGCTGATGGCGTAGGCATAGCCCCCGGCCGCCGGCGTGGCAAACGATACCTGGGCCGTAGTGGTGGTGGTAGTACCCACCGACAGTGCCTGTCCCACGGCGGCCAGGTTTTTCAGCTGCACGTACTTGCCATTGGTACCGCTGCCGCAGGCATTATAGAGGCGGAAGGTCAGCGTCTGACCCGCCGTTAGGGTCACGCCGGTGGCCCCGTTAAGGGTCAGGCGGTAAGTATTGGTGGGGTTGACGGGGCCCGTATTGTTTTGCAGTATGGCGATACCCTTCGTAAAGTTACCGCTGGAGGCTACCGTCAGGGCACCTTTGTTTATGGTGCCCGTACCCGATATTTCCGTCGAGTCGTTGGTCGTGAAGCCGGTTTTTGAGTACACGATGGCCAGCTTGGTATTGCTGGCCGTGTAGGTGTACGACTCGGCAAACACCAACGTATCGAGCCGCACCGCACTGGCCGGGCCCGCCGTAATGGTGAACTGCTGGTAATACTTGCGGCTCAGCGTTCCGCCCACGGCTGCCCACGAGCCATCGGCAGTTGGAGCAGTAGCCTGCCCGGCCGCGGAGTATGCTGGCACGGCCGTCTGAGTAGTAGTCAGACCGCTCGAAACCACCATCCGTTTCAGCGTTGAAGCACCCGCGCTGATGCCCGTCACAGTATAAGTCGGCGCATTGGTGCTCGTGAGTGCCCACTGGGCCAGCGGCTGCGACTGCGCCCATGCGCCGGTAGGCAGCAGCCCTAAGCCCGCCAGCAAAAGCAGTACAATGTGTGAGCCAAGGCGGTGCTTCCAGGTGGTCGCGCTGCCCGCAGCAAGTAAAAATTTAAGCATGAAAAGAAGAACAGAGGGTGGGATAATGCATCTTCAGCAAAGAAGACTTCCCGGCAAGGTCAACCGAACTCGACCGTAGCCCAATACCCCTGTTCAACTATATTCTCGCAATCGATGCCGGGAACGATGTCGGGAACGATTGCGCACTTCCGCCCCAGTTCCAGATTCGTCTGATTGCCTGTTTTTCAGACTGTGCACTGGCGTACTCTCGTCCTTATTTTACCACGATTTTCTCCAGTTGCAAGGCGGCAGATTTCTTACTGGGCCGGCTCACGCCGATGATGGTTTTCTCGTTCAGCCAAGTCGTGAAATCCTTCACGTAAGCCAGTTGCTGGTCGTCGGCCACGTTCAGTTTCAGGCGTTCAGGCGCACTCACCACGCCAGTCTGGGCGTTCACCCGGCGCAGGTACAGGTCCGATTTCTTGTTGATGTTTTCCAGCGTGAGCAACTGCACCGTGCCGCCAAATACCGTCGCCCGAAACCCAATGCCGGTATAGGAGTCCACGGCCGGAGCCACCTGGTCCTTGGCCACGATGCTGTGCCAAGTGGGCGCGCCAAACTCGTTGTAGCCAAAAAGATGCAATTCACGGGCATGCACCGGGGCCTCGCTGCCGCCTTCCTCAAAGTGCTTTTCGGCCACCACTACCAGCTGCTTTTCCGGTGTCAGCAGCAACTCGCCTAAGTAGATGTCATCGAGACGTTTCACCTCCAGCCCGCTGGCCTTGCTCACCTCCGTCAGGTAGGCCGGCGTGAAGCGGAATTCCGGCGAAAATTTCATATCTCCACTGCCGCTGAAATCGTATTTCACCACCTTCAGGCTGTAGTATTCGCCGGTTTGGTAGTCGGCGCACAGCGCGGCGGCATACAGGCTGCCATCGTTCAAAACCGTGAATCTGGCATCACGCACCGTCACCGCCCGGCCGCCAAACACGCCGCCCACCGGTACGCCCAGCACCTTGATTTCAGTAGACGGCCCGGCCGGATAGCGGCGCACCGTCAGCTTCTTCATGCCCTCGCTGATAAGCGTCACGTACTGCGTGCCATCATTGGCCACGTGCACGGCCGGCGAGAAAAAGTCGCTCAGCGTCCGGAAATCATACGTTTTCTCCTCCATCTGCGCCAGATTCTGGTCGAAAAGCGTGGCCACGATGCTCTTCACCTGCTGGTTGCTGGTGAGGTAGCGGAAGGCCAGCAGCCGGCTGCCGTCGGGCGATATGCTCACGCCCGGGCGGCGGTCGCGGGCCGGGGCGCTCATCACCACTTTGGCTGCGCCTTTCTGTCCGCTTTGCAGGCTCACGGGCACCACGGTCAGGTTCTGGCCATTGTCGTCCTTATGATGCAGCACCACCAGCGCCTGTTGCGAGCCGCGTCCGAAGGCCTCCAGCGTCTCGCCCGGCTCCACCGGAATGACGGTGCTCCACTGCTTTTTGAGGTCAATGTCGTAGCGTTCCACCGCGTAGCCCCCCGCGCTTTGGTGGGCCAGAATCACAAATCCCGAGCCATCGGCCAGCGTCAACGTCTTGTGCGGCACACGCATATCGTAACGGTCAGTGCCCTGCTCGGGCAGGTAGCTAAACGGGGCCGACTTCACCTTTTGGGCCATGGCCGAAGTGGCATTACCCAACAGGGCTCCGCTCATCAACCCGACTATTACTGCGCGCTGCAACATAAAATTTTGGCGTATTGGAAACATAAGGAAAGTGGATTTCAACGGTCTGGTGTGTCCAAAAGTACCTGCTTTTAAGTTTTAACTTTGCTTTTTACCAGTCAAGCCCTCTACCAACAGGGGTGCCAGCTAACAAAAAAGTATTCCAAGCATAACACTCCCGCAGTCACTTCCGTACAGGGACCCCGTTTACTTTGTGTCAGCTTTCAGGGTTCAACCGGAACCAATTGGGGCCTTCCATATTCAACCAGGCTTCAAATTGTAACCAATGCCTTCGGTCAATTTATTTGACCTTTTAAACGTATTTTTTGAACTAACCTCAGTTTTGCCTTACCTTTGAAGCCGCAATTATCTGTTATCCCTATGAAGTCACTACTTAAGTTCGCGCTGTTATCAGCCCTCATCATTGGCGGCAGGCTCGTCAAGGAGTCGGCACCAGCTACAGTAGCGCAAACCAATGAGCCTACCACCAAGCCCAACTCTTCAGTGATTTTGGTCCACCAAGTGCTTACTTCCGAGCCTGTCCAGCCCGCCCGACAGCAGGCTCAACCGCAACAGAGCGGTAGCGGACTCATTGCTGAGATGTTCTAGGCAGAACACCCCAACGGCTTTTTATAAAGTCGTTTTTTTTTGCCCTCTACCCAACACAAACGTTTAACTAATCCGGCTCCAGTTCACAGCCGTGGCCGGCAGGCTTTCGATGTGGTGGCGAATGTTAGCATTTTCCGGATTGGCCAGATTCGGGTCTTCGCTGAGCAGCGTCTGGGCCGCCGCCCGGCTTTCGCTCAAAATGCGGCCATCCTTGGCCAGGTCGGCAATCAGCAAATCCAGTACGCCGCTTTGCTGGGTGCCCATCAGGTCACCGGGGCCACGCAGCTTTAGGTCGATGTCGGCAATTTCGAAGCCGTTGTTGGTTCGCACCATCGTTTCGAGGCGGGTGCGGGCATCCTTGCTCAACTTGAAGCCCGTCATTAGGATGCAATAGCTCTGGTCGGCCCCACGGCCCACGCGGCCCCGCAGCTGGTGCAGCTGCGAAAGCCCGAACCGCTCCGCCGATTCAATCACCATCACCGAAGCGTTGGGCACGTTCACGCCCACCTCAATCACGGTGGTAGCCACCATTATCTGGGTTTCCTGTTTGATGAAGCGCTGCATTTCGTAGTCCTTCTCCTCGGCCTTCATGCGTCCGTGCACAATGCTGATTTGGAACTCCGGGAAGGCCCGCGATACGCTCTCGTAGCCGTCGGTTAGGTCCTTATAGTCCATCGTTTCTGATTCTTCAATCAGCGGATACACGATGTAAACCTGTCGCCCCAGCTTCACCTGGCCGCGGATAAACTCGAACACCTTCAGGCGGTTGGCATCAAACCGGTGCACCGTCACAATGGGCTTTCGGCCGGCCGGCAGTTCATCAATCACGCTCACGTCCAGGTCGCCATACAACGTCATGGCCAGTGTGCGCGGGATGGGCGTGGCCGTCATCACCAGCACGTGCGGGATAATGTGCGGGTTCTTCTGCCACAATTTTGAGCGTTGCGCTACGCCAAAGCGGTGCTGCTCATCCATAATGGTCAGCCCCAGGTTGCGGAACTGCACCACGTCTTCCAGCAGGGCGTGGGTACCCACCAGCATGTGCATCGTGCCATCGCGCAGGGCCTCGTGCAGCACGCGGCGCTCGGCCGTGCGGGTGCTGCCCGTGAGCTTGCCAATCTGAATGCCCAGCGCGTCGGCGTACACTTTCAAACCAGTGTAGTGCTGGTCGGCCAGAATCTCGGTCGGGGCCATGATGCAGCTTTGCGCGCCGTTATCAGCCGCCATCAGCATGGCGATGAAGGCCACGATGGTTTTGCCCGAGCCCACGTCGCCCTGCAACAGCCGGTTCATCTGCTGGCCGGTGCAGAAGTCCTTGTAAATGTCGTGGATAACGCGCTTTTGTGCCCCCGTCAAATCAAACGTCAGGTGGTTCTTATAGAAGTCCACCAACGTTGGCACCTGATTAAAAATCTGGCCCGCCAGCGTCACCTTGCGCTGGTCGCGCTGCCGAAGCAGCTTAAGCTGGATATAAAACAGTTCCTCAAACTTGAGCCGAAACTGGGCCGCCGCCAGCAGCTCCGCGCTCTGCGGAAAGTGAATCTGCTGCATGGCCTGCGCCTTGCCCATCAGCGCATACCGCTCAATCAGCGCCGGCGACAACGACTCCGTGATGTGCGGCACCGCCAGCCGCAGCAGCTCGGCCACCATCCGCATAATAGCCTTGCTATCCACACGGTGGTAGTTCTTGAGCTTATCCGACGTGTTATAAACCGGCTGCAAAAAGCTCTGGCCCGGCTTGGCTTCGTTCACTTCCTCCAGCTCCGGGTGCGCCATCTGCGGCCGGCCATTAAACATCGTCGGTTTGCCGAAAACAATGTATTCCTGATTGTTTTTGGTGTATTGCTGCACCCACTTCACGCCCTTGAACCATACTAGTTCCAACTCGCCGGTGCCGTCGCCCACCTTGGCCGTCATGCGCTGCTTCGGTCCTTCGCCCACCAGCTCCTTGCCGCGCAGCATACCACGCACCTGCACGTAGGGCAGGTCATCGTTGAGGTCGGCCACCTTATAAACCTGCGTCCGGTCCAGGTACCGGAACGGGTAACGCTGAATCAGGTCGCCATAGGTGAACAGGTTCAACTCTTTGCCCAGCAGCTGCGCCCGCTGCAGGCTGCCCACCGAGCGCAAAAATTCGAGCCGGGTATTGAAGAAATTACTCACTCTTCGTTCCTACTTATATTTCAATGTGTTAAGCATCCGCACCATATCCGTTTTCACGTATTCAATCACCGGGGCCAGCGAGTCATTCGCCGTGGCCGTGCGGAAGTACAGCGCGCCCCGGAAAAAGTGCCGGGTGCTGTCCGTAGTGTAAAACTGAAACTGGCTCGGCACCTCGCCCTGCAATTCAAACACCGAGGCCCGCATCCCGCTCGGCGTCTTCAAAATCCGCTCATCAATGGCCGTGGCCTTTATTTCGTGCTTGCCCGTGAGCTTGCGGGCATCTTCCATCATCTTATTATAGAGGCGGCGGTCGCGCTGCACGTCCATATAAGTAATCTGCACGTTGGCGTGCAGCTTGGGATAATACACGTTCAGCCAGTGCGGCTGCGCCATGTACGACGAATCCCGCTTAATCACGGCCTGGGTTGAGTATTCAAACTCATACGGGTGGCCGGCCGGCAGCATTCGGTAGCGGTGCGCTGGCAAATCAATGCGGTTGTATCCCTTGGGCTTGGGCGTAAAATCCGGGGCCGACGAACAGCCCGCCAGCAGCGCCAGCCCAATCAGCACCGGCAAGGTTGAAAGATATTTCATGCAAGAAGCGGCCCCGGCCCTAAAACAGCCCAGCCTACGTAGTTTCAAAGGTAACTGCCGATGCAACGAAAAAAGCCCCGGCACAGTGCCAGGGCTCCATCTCAATCATCGCGCGGGACAGTTGCAGCCATAGGCCGGTCAGTCCACCATTCGGGAGTCAGAACGGCAACTGGTCCAGTTCCGGCTCCTGCCGAAAGCTGTGCTGCGGCTCCGCAACGGCGGCACCGTTCGCCTCGCCCGCTGCCGGAGCAGCGCCCTGCGGCCGGCCGCCCAGCATCGAAATCTCATCAGCGATGATTTCGGTGATGTAGCGCGTCTGCTGGTCCTTGTCCTGGTACTGGCGGGTGCGCAGTTTGCCCTCGATATACACTTGCTGGCCCTTTTTGAGGAATTTGTCAGCCATGTCGGCCAGGCCGCGCCACGCCGAAATGTTGTGCCACTCGGTGCGCTCTACGCGGTTGCCTTGCTTGTCCTTGTAATAGTCGTTGGTGGCGAGGGTGAAGTGAGCCACGCTCACACCGCCTTCCAAATGGCGCACTTCGGGGTCTTTGCCCAGGTTGCCTACCAAAATCACCTTGTTCACTCCGGCCATATTATTGCACGTTAGGAAATACAGAATTGAAAAAGCCACCCGGCCTTTTCTGTCTCAAAGATAAGAAATTAAATTGGATTTCAAACAAGTATTTGCTAAAAATAAAGGCTAGAAAATCTAATTTAATTGGGAAGCGACTTCTCATAGGTTTTGGTCACAATAATTAGCAATCAGCTTCGGCTTAGGCAGCGCTTCAATTTCCTCCATAGAATAAGCCCGCAGTCCCAAATCCCGCAGTGTAGCATCCGGTAGCGGCTGTGCCAACGCCATTGGATGAAAGCGGGCTTCCAGCTTCTGGTGACTCAGTACGTGCCGATACGCCGCGCTAGGCTCGGCTGCCTGGCTGGTATCTAAAGCTGCACCTAGCGCCTCCAAGTGGCGTAGTAGCTCGGCGGCGGGCAGTTCCGGCACGGTGGTTTCGGTCAGCGCGAAGTCATACAAGCCTTGCCATATGTCCTTCTCGCGGCGCTCCCGCAGATAGGTCTGCTCGCCGTGACGCAGCACGAAATAGTGGAAGTAGCGCGTGCGAGAGGCCTTCGCCTTGCTTTTCACCGGCAGCAGCGCCACCTGCCCGTGCTGAAACGCCCAGCACTGGTGTTGCATCGGGCAAAACAGGCAGTCGGGCTTGGCCGGCGTGCACTGAATGGCCCCAAACTCCATAATGGCCTGGTTGAAATCGGCCGGCGTGCTGGCGGGAATGTGCTGGTCGGCCACGGCTTGGAATTCCTTGCGCGAGCTGGGCGCTGCGATATCGGAATGCAGTCCAAAAATGCGGGCTAGCACGCGGTACACATTTCCATCGAGCACGGCCACCGCCTCATCGAAGGCAAAAGATGCAATGGCCGCCGCCGTGTAGGGCCCCACGCCGCGCAGCTTCAGTAATTCGGCGTAGGTGCCGGGAAACTTTCCGGCAAATTCTGCTACTACCTGTTGGGCCGTGCGGTGCATGTTGCGGGCCCGGGAATAGTAGCCCAGCCCCTGCCAGTAGCGCAACACTTCGGCCTCGGGCGCGGCGGCCAGGTCGTGCACGGTAGGGTAGGCGGCCAGGAAGGTTTCGTAGTAGGGAAGGCCCTGCGCCACACGGGTTTGCTGTAGAATAACTTCCGAGAGCCAGATGGCGTATGGGTCGCGGGTGTGGCGCCAGGGCAGGTCACGGTGATGGCGTGGGTACCAAGCCAGTAGAGCGGAGGCCAGAAAGGAAGGCTGAGGAGTTTTTGCGGTCAAAATTTTGAAAGCGAATAATTTGGGCCAACACCTAGTTTAGAAGGGTTGATTGGTAAAACAAAAAAATGGGGTTACCTTTGTGGCCCCAATTCAAGGGCGAACCGCTTACCGGGCAAGGGCTTACGCTGTAATTTGGGACTTTTTTGCCTAAAACTGTATTTTTTTCAACCACTCTAAGTACCATACCAACGTGACTAAAGCTGAGGTAATCGCCGAAATCTCCACGAAGACCGGCATCGAGAAAGCTGATGTATTGATGACTGTTGAAGCCTTCTTCAAAGTCGTGAAAGATTCGATGACCGAGGGCAACAACATTTATGTGCGCGGCTTTGGCTCGTTCGTAAACAAGAAGCGCGCTCGTAAAGTAGCCCGCAACATCTCGAAAAACACGTCACTCATCATCGAGGAGCACTACATTCCGAGCTTCAAGCCTTCGAAAACCTTCGTGGCTAAAATCAAGAACAGCAAGAAGGTTAAAGCCGTTGCGGACAAAGCCTAATTTTGTTAGTAGATAGA
>JAQBNT010000034.1 GCA_028288445.1 Hymenobacter sp.
TTGTAGATTTTCGACTTGTCGTACAAATAATCGGCCGAGGACGCGGTTTCGGCTAGGGTTTTATATAAATAATCGACCTGCTCCTGGTGGGCAGGCGCGGTTTCCTTGCTCACTTTTGCCAGCAGTCGGTTCTGGCTGATTTGGTGGAATTTATCCGGGTTTTTCAGGGCCAGGCCTTTGCGCTGGCTGCCTTTCAGGGCCAGACTCAGGGTGTCGTCGATTTCGAGGGCGTTGTAGGGACGCTGGCAATCGGGGCAGCTGGAGTCGAGGTAGCGGCCGAGCCAGCCGGTGCTCACTACCTGGTCGGAGCCCGAGCCGGACTGCCAGATGTCCATCGAGCGGAAATGCGAGCGGTCGGGGTTGGGGTAGCCTACCGAGTTCAGTACGGCCAGCTGGCCCTGGTCGTACAGTCCTTTCAGCCCTTTCAAAGCCGGGTGCAGGCCCAGGTCTTTGTCTAGCGCCAGAATCCCTTCGGTTTCCCTGATGCCAAGCGTGGGCCGGGCTTTGTAATACAGGTCGTTGCGGTAGGGGATGACGGTGTTCAACCCATCATTGCCCCCGCCGAGTTGGACCACGATGAGGCGGCGCGCCCCGGTGGCATCGCGCAGGCCGGCCAGGCCCGGCCCCCGGTCCAAAGCGTGCAGAAACTTGGGCACCAGCAGCAAGGTGCTGGCCAAAGCGGAGGTGCGGAGGAATTCGCGGCGGGAGGTGGACATAGCTGGAGGAGAGGATAAAGGAGAATGGATAGGGGCCAGGGCAGAATTGAAAGAACGGTCATGCAGAGCGAAGCATCTTGCTAGAGGCAGTAACAATTAGCTATCCGTGGCAAGATGCTTCGCTACGCTCTGCATGACGTTCAGTTAACCCACCATCAACCTGCTTTATGCCAGTTGATATTCGGGCAGGCTCAACAGGCTCACCAATGTGGCCCGCAGCGCTTCGGCCGGCTCTTTTTGCTGCGCGGCCTGCTGCACCAGTTGCAGGTTTTCGGGCCGAATGCTGGCCTGGAGCAGGAAGCCGCTGAGCTTCTCGGGCTGCTGGACGACGGGCGTAGCTCCGAGCAGCTGTTGCAGCGGGGCCAGCGGCAAGTGGGCCCCCGCGCCGGGCCGCACGGTGCGCTCGGCCTTGGTTTGGTTGGGGGCGATGTCATTTTCGTCCTGTTTCAGGGCCACGGCGAATTCGGCGTTTTTGAACAGGATGGCCGGCAACTGCAGGCGCAGCAGCAGCGACGACGAGTCAATCCAGTTGCGGCCGCCGGGCCAGCCGGCCACGTTGGGCGGCTGAAACAGGTTCTGGCCCAGCGCGCGCTGGTAGCCCAGCAGCGGCTGCGCGTTGTCGACTTTCACGTTCAGCGTGCGGCGGATGCCGGCCAGCAGCTCCACCGGGCTTTTGATGTGGGTGCCCATATTGGCCGGCTCGTAGAACCAGTCGGCCGAAAACAGGCGCTCCATCAGGTCGGCAATGTCGTAGCCGCTTTTGCGGAAAGCCACCGCCAGCGGCTCGATGTGCGCCGGGTTGGGCACCTCGTTCACGAAGAAGCGGTAGATTTTGGTGGTCAGGAACATGGCGGCGGCGGGCTGCGCCAGAATGTGCGTCAGCACGTCCTCGCCGGTCAGGTTGCCGGTTTTGCCCAGGAAAGTCTTGGTGCCCGTGTCGTGCTCCCGCTCCCGGAACTTGAAGTTGCTCTGGTAGTCGTAGCCCCAGCCGGTGAAGGCGCGGGCGGCCTCCTTCACGTCGGTTTCGGTGTAGTTGCCGCGCCCCAGCGTGAAAAGCTCCATCACTTCGCGGGCAAAGTTTTCGTTGGGGTGCTCCTTGCGGTTCTGCTGGTTGTTGAGGAACTGGAGCATGGCCGGCTCCCGGCTCACGGCCAGCAGCAGGTCCGGGAATTTGCCCAAGGCATGCTGCCGGGTGGTGTTGTGCAGGCTGAGCGCAGCATCGGGCTGGCGCACGCGGCAGGCAAAGTGCCCGTGCCAGAACAGCGTCATCTTCTCGCGCAATTGCGCCGGCGAGGTGGCCATACGCTCCATCCAGGCCGTGCTCATGTTGTTGAAGGCGTCGCGGATGCCCTCGTTCTGCATCTTGCGTTGGGCGGGCGTGAGGTCGGCGCGGCGCAGGCGTGGCACCCCGGCCGCAATGGTTCCGCCTTTAAATGCTGCCCGTGGGCGCATGGCCGCTACCGGCGCGGCTGGCGCGCCGGGCATCGTGGGCTGGTCGGGAGTGGTGACCATGCCGTTGGGCACGGGGTTGTTTTTGGTCGAGGCCGGGTCAGTCATCACCATTCCCTGTGGGTCGGCGTAGTTGAGGCTGGGGCCGGCCAGAGGCTCGTAGGCTTCCGAATCGTGAAGCAGCTGGCGCAGGGCTTTGCGCGGGCTGAGGCCGGCGGCCACGTCCTGCGGGCGCGGACCGAAGCCAGCGCGCCAATAGAGGTGCTGCAATTGCTGGGTGCTGTTCATGGGAGGTAAGACGCGAACCAGCAGGCGGGGTTTAACGCTTTGCTTAATGAGAAATTGAGAATGAAGAATGAAGAATTGGAAAATGACCGAATGGGCCGGACATTCCTCATTCCTCATTAAGCAAAGCGTTAAAACCGTGCCCCCAGCACCACCGTCTTCTTGAACTCGCGTTTCTCGCCGCTGCTGGGGCGGAATAATTCGACCAGCAGAATGTAGTAGCCCACGGCCGCCTTGTGGCCCCGGTCGTCGATGCCGTCCCACTGGATGAAGCCATTGGTGGGCAGGGTTTCGTTGCGGGTGAGGCGGCGGGTGAGGCGGCCCAGGGCGTCGTATACCGTCACGCTGGCGGCGTAGCCGGGCGCGTCGAGGTGGTAGTTGAGGGTGGCGAAATCCTGCTGGCCGTCGTCGTCAGGGGTAAATACTTCGGGCGTCACGGTCAGCTCCTGGTTGCCGCCGGCTTCGTCCTGGGCCTGCGAGTTGGGCCGGCCGGGCGTGGCGTAGCCCACCGCACTGGCCGCCGAGTGGAAGTTGCTGCCCAGCGTCGGTCCATTGGTCCGAATGCGCTCCAATGACACGCCTTCCTGGGTGGCCAGCAGGCTCAGGTGCAGGGACTTTGAATACGCCAGCCGGTCCAGCGCCACGTTGCCGGCATCGAGCAGCATCACCGTATCCACATCTGCAAACGAAGGCAGGCTGGCTACCTGAATCAGGTTGGCTGGGTCGTGGCTGGTGGGGTACTGGGTCTGAATGTTGGCCACATCCGTAGCGAAAGCCAACAACTGGCCCGGCGCAATCACCAACGGCGAAGAAGTTATCTGGGTAGGCGTGGCGCGGCCGTTTACGCGGCCGCGCGAAAACTGCCAGCCCTGCAAATCGATGAATTTGTTGCTGCGGTTGATGATTTCCACAAACCGCACGGCGCTCACGCGGGGGTTGAACAACAGCTCGTTTATCACCACATCGCCGCTCGCGGCCGTTTCGGGCAGGGCGAAGCTGACCGGTTGCAGCACACCGCTGGCATTGCCGGCGCAGTCGGTGGCCGTTTGCACGGTGAGGGTAACGGGGCGGCTGGGCAGTAGCGCGGCGGCCAGCGTGAGGTCGACCTGCCGGAAATCGGGCCCCACGGGCGCGGCCCGCGTAATGGCCGGGCCGGGCGCGGCCAGCGCGTAGCGGCCCACGGTGGCCGCCGTGGCACTGTCCAACTTTTCGGAGAAATAGGCGCGGACGGTGGTGGCGTTCAGGGCTACGGCGCGGAGCAGGGCGGGAGCCAGGGCATCGGCATTGGCAGCGCGCACCGAGTTGGCGCGGCCGGGCGTGCCGCCGCTGGCGTAGGTGCTGGCGGTCCAGTTGTCGGCCCCGGCGCAGTAGTTGTTGGTGTCAATCATTTCCAGGCTCCAGCCGCCGTCCTTTTTCACGGCATCGCGGTACCAGGCATCGGAGTAAGCCACCTCGAACAGCGTGCGGCCGTCCGGGCCGCGCATGATAAGCTGGTCGCCGCCGTTGCTGAGCGAGGGGAAGCCGGTGGGGCCGTACACCTTGCCGTACTGCGCGAAATCGGCGGTGTGGGTGCTGCCGCACACAATGGCATACTGGCCCGGAGCGAGCCGGGCGGTATCGGCAAAAACGGCTACTGCAGTCGTGCTGCCCTTGCCCAGCCGCACACCGCGCAGGCTAATGGTTTTGGTAAGGCTGCGGTTGTAAATCTCCACATATTCAAATAGCGGCAAGCCCACCTGTGGGGTTTCATCGGCAAAAATCTCGCTGATAATCAGGTCGCCTATTACCGGGGCAACGGGCGGGGCCACGGTGGCCGTTTGCAACGGGCCGCTCACGTTGCCCACGCAGTCGGAAGCCAGCTGCACCGTGACGCGGATGATGGATGTGGTGGCCACAGTGGCGGCCAGGCCCAGGTCGACCTGCCGGAAATCGGGGCCAATGGGCGTGGCGCTGATGATGGCGGGCGCGGGCGCGGCCAGCGTGTAGCGGGCCACATTGCTCACCGAAGCACTGTCCAGCTTCTCAGAGAAGGTGAGGCGTAGCGTGGTGGCATTGGGCAACTCGGCGCGGAGCAGCGTGGGGGCCTGGGTGTCGGCGTTGGTGGCGCGGGCCGAGTTGACGCGGCCGGGCGTGCCACCGCTGGGGTTGCTGCTGGCAATCCAGTTGCTGGGCCCGGCGCAGTAGTTGTTGGTGTCAATCATTTCCAGGCTCCAGCCACCGTCCTTTTTCACCGCGTCGCGGTACCAGGTGTCGGCATAGGTTACCTCAAACAGCGTGCGGCCGTCCGGCCCGCGCATGATAAGCTGGTCGCCGCCGTTGCTGAGCGAGGGAAAGTTGGCCGGGCCGTATACTTTGCCATACGGCGCGAAATCAGCGGTGTGGGTGCTGCCGCACACAATAGCATACTGGCCCGGAGCGAGCCGGGCGGTATCGGCGAAGACTGCGAAGGCGGTGCTGCCAGTTTTGCCTAGCCGCACGCCGCGCAGGCTGATGGTTTTGGTGGCGTTGCGGTTATAAATCTCCAGATACTCAAACTGCGGCAGGCCCACCTGTGGGGTTTCATCGGCAAAAATCTCGCTGATAATCAGGTCGCCTATTGCCGGGGTTGAGGGCGGGGCTACGGTGGCCGTTTGCAGGCTGCCGCTCACGTTGCCCACGCAGTCGGCGGCCGTTTGCACGGTGACGCTGATGACGGACGTGGTGGCCACGGCCGTGCCCAGCGTGAGGTCGACCTGCCGAAAATCAGGCCCGATGGGCGTGACGCGGGTGATGGTATTGGCTGGGGCGAGGGTGTAGCGGGCCACGTTGCTCACCGAAGCACTGTCCAGCTTCTCAGAGAAGGTGAGGCGTAGCGTGGTGGCATTGGGCAGCTCGGCGCGGAACAGCGTGGGGGCCAGGGCATCGGCATTAGTAGCGCGGGCCGAGTTGATGCGGCCGGGCGTGCCGCCGCTGGCATCTGTGCTGGCAATCCAGTTGCCGGCTCCGGCGCAAAAGTTGTTGGTATCAATCATTTCCAGGCTCCAGCCACCGTCCTTTTTCACCACATCGCGGTACCAGGTGTCCGAATAATTTACTTCAAACAGCGTGCGGCCGTCGCGTCCGCGCAGCACCAGCTGGTCGCCGCCGTTGTTGAGCGAGGGGAAATTGGTGGGGCCGTAGACCTTCACGCCGGGCGTGGCAAACTGGCTGATGCGCGTGCTGCCGCACACCACGGCGTACTGGCCGGGCAGCAGCCGGGCGGTATCGGCAAAGGCGGCGAAGGTGGTGCTGGTGGTTTTGCCCAGGCGCACGCCACGCAGGCTCAGGGTTTTGGTGAGGCTGCGGTTGTAAATCTCCACGTATTCGGAGAGCGGCAGGCCGACCTGCGGGAGCTCATCGGCGAAAATCTCGCTGATAATCAGGTCGCCGAAAGCCGGCGGCACGGGCAGCGCCGTGAAGGCCGCCGTGAGCGGCCCGGCGGCCACATTGCCGTAGATATCGGCCACGTTGCGAACTTCCAGCACGCTTTGGGCCGGAAAGTCGGTGGCGAAGGCGAGGCGCACCACGGCCGGGTTGGTGGCCGAGAGCTGCGCCGAAACCGGCACCGCACCGCTTTGCAGGCGGTAGTTGGCGGGCAGGCTGGCGCTGGCGGCGGCCACGGCCTCGTTGAAAACCACGTCCACCTGCCGCGCATCGGCCGGCACGGCGCGGGAGAGGAGCGGGGCCGTGGCGTCGGTCACCACAAAGTCATCGAAGTAGAAATTGCGGCTGTTGGCCGAGGAGTAGAGCAGCGACACGCCCACGGCCACGCTGCGCTGGTAGGTGGCATCGGTGGGCTGGGCGGCCTCGGCCACGAAGGCGCGGTTGCCGCTGAGGTCACGCTCCAGGGTCCAGACGTTGGCGGGGCTGCGGGTCACGCGCACGCGCACCACGTTGTTGTTGGTGGGGCTGGCCAGGGTGCCGTCGAGGCCGTCGATGACGAGCACGGCGGTTTTGGTGGAGTCTTTGCGGAACAGGCTCACCTCGTCGGCGGTGCCGCCGAGGCGCACGAAATAGCCCGAGTTGTTGATGGCGCGCAGGTCGGTTTGCGAAGCCATTAGCCATACATCGGCCAGGTTAGCCGAGCTGGTGGCCAGCTTCAGGTTGGCCCAGAACTCCCACACGGTGCCGGTGCTGGCCTGACAGGGCGTGCTGAGCTGAATGGCGGTGCCCGTCACGGCTGGGCCGTTGCTTTGCAGCACCTGTGCGTTCACCTGGAAGCTGGCCGCGTCGCCGGTCCAGGCGGGGTTGGCGGTGAAGTTGCCGTCGGTGAAATTATCGGCCAGTTGGGCGTGCGCGAAGCCGGGCAGGAACAGGAGCAGGAAGTAAAGGTGTTTCAGCAAGGGGCGCAGAAGAAAGTGAAGCCGGCAAAATGCGGACGCGGCGTCTAAAGTAATCCATTTCTGGCGACATTTGCGGGCGTGTGCCCGTTGGGGCGCCTTTTTATTTTTCTGCTTTTTCCATGAAAATTGCTGTTGTGGGTGCCACCGGCCTGGTGGGCACCGAGCTATTGAAAGTATTAGCCGAGCGTCGGTTTCCCCTCACTGAGCTGTTGCCCGTGGCCTCGGCCAAATCGGTGGGCCAGCTTATTGAGTTTCAGGGCAAAAAATACCCCGTGGTGAGCATGGACGACGCCATTGCGGCCCGGCCCGATATTGCCATTTTCTCGGCCGGCGGCTCCGTTAGCAAGGAGCACGCGCCCCGCTTTGCCGCCGTGGGCACCACGGTTATCGACAATTCCTCGGCCTGGCGCATGGACCCCACCAAGAAGCTGGTGGTGCCCGAGCTGAACGCTGGTACCCTCACGTCGGCGGATAAAATTATTGCTAATCCCAACTGCTCAACCATTCAGATGGTGGTGGCGTTGAACGACTTGCATAAAAAGTACAAGGTGCGCCGCATCGTGGTGAGCACTTACCAGAGCGTGACCGGCACCGGCAAAAAAGCCGTGGACCAGCTCCTGGAAGAGCGCGCCGGCCAAACCGCCAGCAACCCCGCCTACCCGCACCCCATCGACCTGAACGTGCTGCCGCATATTGATGTGTTTGAGCCCAGCGGCTACACCAAGGAGGAGCTGAAAATGGTGAACGAGACGAAGAAAATCATGGGCGACGACAGCATCCGGGTCACGGCCACCTGCGTGCGGATTCCGGTGATGGGCGGGCATTCCGAGTCCATCAACGTGGAGTTTGCCGAGGAATTTGACTTGGCCGAGGTGCGCGAAATCTTGGCCCACACGCCCGGCGTGGAGCTGGTGGATGACCCGTCGACCAACTCTTACCCCATGCCCAAAGACAGCCACGGCAAAGATGCCGTGCTGGTGGGCCGCCTGCGCCGCGACGAGACCCAGCCCAAAACCCTGAATATGTGGGTGGTGGCCGATAACCTGCGCAAAGGTGCCGCCACCAATGCCGTGCAGATTGCCGAGTACCTGCTGAGCCAGCAGGTGCCGGCGAGATAGCCACTGCCTTAGTTCCGCTCCATTCTTCCTCACCGCCACCGTCATTCTACCCCGATGAAACACTGCTTTTTAATAATACCGGCAACCATTATGTTGTTATCCGGCAATCAATTGGTGTATGCACAACAGCCGGCAACTCCCGCCGAGCCAGTGTATGCAGTGGTGGATAAGATGCCGCGTTTCAGGAGTGGTGATTCCACTACTGTGGCGCTGCTTAATTACTTGGGCCAGAATACGCGGTACCCGGTGGGGGCACTGCAGGACCGGGCCACGGGGCGGGTATTCGTCAGCTTTGTGGTGAACAGGACGGGCCGGGTCGAGCAGGTTAAAATGGCCAAACCGGGACATCCGGCCCTGAATACGGAAGCCCTGCGGGTGGTGAGTGAAATGCCGCGCTGGGAGGTGCCCGGCCAGAAAGCCGGGCAGCCCGTCAGTGTGTCATTTACCGTTCCCATCACGTTTAACATGCGCACCGCTACGCCGGCCGACATTCAGGCAATGCAAGGAAAGCGCCGGGCGGCCGTGCAAAAGCAACTGGATGATGCGCAAGCGCAATTGGCATCGCCGACTGCCGCCGGCCATGAAGCCGCTGCTGTATTTCTGGCCGACCCGTTGGGCGCGACACACTACATCGCCCGGCAGGTGCAGTACCCGCTGGATGCCAGCCGGGCGCAGCAGCAAGGCACGGTACTGGTTGATTTTGTGGTTGGTAGCGATGGCAAGGTGACCGATGTGCGCGTAGCCAAAGGCGTATTCCCGTCGCTCGACAGCGAAGCCCTGCGGGTAGTGTCGGGGATGCCCGCGTGGCAGCCCGCCACCCGCGAAGGCCAGCCAGTAGCCATGCCCCTGACGGGAGTGCCAGTCACCTTTCGGTTAAAGTAACGCATCGGGCAACGGCTGGCGGCGAAGCTGCGTCTGGTACTGTACAGCGTCCGGCCGTAGTTGACGGCGGGCAGATTTGCGGAACATGTATGCTACTAATACGCGGGTTTTTCCTGGGGTGGATGCTGCTGCTGACGGGCCAGCTTTGGGCGCAGGCACCCGTCATTTTGCGCGGCCGGGTGCTCGATGCCGAAACCCACCAGCCCATCCCCAACGCCCAGGTAGGCGTGGCCGATAACCGCATCGGGACCAGCACCAACGATGCCGGGCGCTTTGCCCTGAGCATCCCACCAGCCTATGCCAGGGAAAGGCTGACGGTGGCCCTGCTGGGCTACCGCAGCTACCGTCAGACGCTGCCGCCGCTACCGGGACCAGAGCTGCTTATTGAGCTGAAAATCAGTCCGGCGGCGCTGGGCGAGGTGCAGGTGACGGCCTCCGTGCTGGGCATTGTGCGGGAGGCGGTGGCGCGCATTCCGCGCAACTACCCGGCGCGGCCCACGCAGCTCACGGGCTTCTACCGCGAGTCGGACAACGACCTGGCCGGGCAGCCGCGCTACCTGGCCGAGGGGCTGCTGCTGGCCTTTAAGGAACCGTATCAGCGACGCACGGCCGAGGGCGAGGTGCAGATAAAGCAGTCGCGCAAGGTCGATTTGCGGCCGGACCGGCAGCTGGTCCGCATCGATTGGGCTGGCGGGCCGTTCATTGTGCACCTCGGCGATTTCGTGCACCGGCGCTCGCAGTTCATCGACCCCGCTCATTTCAAAAATTATGACTACCGCCTGGCCCCGGGCAGCACCTTCCAGGACCGGCCGGTGTACGTTATCACCTTCGCGCCGAAGGCCGGCAACCGGCGCGCCCACTTCGACGGCCGCATGTACATCGACCAGGACAGCTACGCCTTCCTCGGGGCCGAGTGGCACTACACGCCTGCCGGCCTCAAAAGCTCGGTGCGGGACATGGCCGACTCGCGCGCCCTGCGCGTGGCTTATCAATTCTACGCCGGCCGCTGGCACCTGAAAACCGTGTGGTGGCAAACCAAAGCCCGCCTGCCCATGGGGCCGCCACTCAACTATTTTGGCGAATTCCTGACCACGGCCATCGACACCGCCCAAACGCCCCGGCCGGGATACATTGAGCGGGCGCAGTACCAGGACGTGTTTCTGCGCAACGCCGTGGCTTACGACTCGGCGTTCTGGCAGGGCCACACCACGCTGCTGCCGCCCACGGCCCTGCAAAAAAGCCTGTTCGACCAGCAGCGCCAGCAGCAGACGGATTCCCTGTTCAAGCCCGCCGAGGCCGGAACCGACCCGCAGCAGAAGCAGCTGAGCGGCTTCGACCGATTTCTGAAGCGCTTCAGCTACGGCTCGCACGTGGGGGCCTGGCCGCTGGCCGTGCCCGCCGCCGGCCTCACGGTGGCGTATGCGCCGGCTGGCTATGGCCTGCAGGTGCAGCGCACGGGCCAGTTGAGCGCGCAGGATGTGACCATATTCACGCAGTTTGAGTACCAGTATGCCCTGACGCCGGCGTTGGCGGTGAGCCTGGCCACGCAGCGCCTGTACCGGCAGTTCAAGGGCGATGGCTGGGAAGCGGGCCTGCGCTACGAGCACAACTTCAACCCGCGCCACCGGCCGCTCTACGGCCGCGCCGGCCTGGGCTATATCCGCCAAACCGTGGCCCTGCCTTTGGGCACTTTCGATAATCCCGATGCGGGCCTGCGCGTGGCCGGCACCCACCTGGGGGCCGATGAGCTAAGCGCCCGCGTGCAAACCGTGAGTGACGCCCTGCGCCCCTCTTTAGGCCTTGGATTGGAGCTGAGCCATAAGTTCGAGCTGGTGGCCGATGCGAGCTATCTGGTGCCGTTGCGCAGCAAGACGCAGCTGCAACTGGACGAGGAAAGTGGCTTTTTCCTGTTCCGCAGCAGCGCTACCGTCGATTTGCCGGCCGCCGACGTAAGCCTGCGCGTGAACGACCAGCCCACCACGCGCCTGCCGTGGCAGCAGCAACCCTGGCTGCTGAGCATCGGGCTGCGCTACCGCGCCCGCTGAAACCGATGCCGCACTCCAAACTCCCCGCCGCCTTCTTCCAGCGTACTGATGTGCTGGCCATTGCCCACGACCTGCTGGGCAAGCACCTCTACTCCTGCATCAACGGCGTGCTCACCGCCGGCCGCATTGTCGAAACCGAGGCCTACCGGTACGAGGGCGACAACTCCCTCACAATGCACTTGCAGCGCAAGCGCCACCAGGCGCAGGGCCTGCACGTGCCCGGTGGCCACGCCTATATCTATACGGTATACAACCGCCACGCGCTGTTCAACATTGCCACACACGATGCGCAGCACCCCGACGCGGTGCTCATTCGGGCCATCGAGCCCACTATTGGCGTGGAAGAAATGCTGCTTCGGCGCGGGCTGGCCACGCCGGTGCGTGCGCTCACCGCCGGGCCGGGCGTGCTGAGCCAGGCGCTGGGCATCACGCCCGCCCTCACCGGCCAGCCGGTTACCGGCGAATTTATCTGGTTTGAAGACCACGGAGAAACCGTGGCCGATGCTGACGTAGTGGCCAGCGCACGGGTGGGCCTGGCCTACGCCGGGGCCGAAGCTGCGGGGCTGCCGTGGCGCTTCCGGCTGCGCGACAGCAAGTGGACCAGCCCGGCGAAATGACGCTTCGCTTAATGAGGAATTAAGAATGAGGAATGAATAATTGGAAAATGACCGAATGGGCCGGAAATTCCTCATTCCTCATTCCTCATTCCTCATTCCTCATTCCTCATTCCTCATTCCTCATTCCTCATTCCTCATTCCTCATTCCTCATTCCTCATTCCTCATTCCTCATTCCTCATTCCTCATTCC
>JAQBNT010000044.1 GCA_028288445.1 Hymenobacter sp.
TGGCCACCGACTGCGCCTGGGCCTGCATCTCCTGGCGCAGCTCGCGGCGGCTGGGCAGGCGGAATTCAGCCGGCCGGGTGCGGGTGGCTTTGGGGCCGTGCACGCCGTCGTTGTCCCATGCTTCTACATAATATTCGAGGCGGTCGCCGGGCTGCATGTTCAGCGCACCCAGGTTCCAGGTGTAGGCGTAGGTGCCAGCGCTTTCGCGGGGCAGGCCCAGCGGGGTAGCACCCTGACGGTTGGGGGCAGCATTTGGCCCCTGTCCAGCACGACGCAACGCGTAGTGCAGCTCCAGCCGCGTCAGGCCATAGTCGTCGCGCACGGTGCCACCCAGTGCCAGAAAGCGCCGCGTTACGGTATCAGAAAAAGCCTCCAGCGTAAGCGAGGGCGGCAAATCGGGCACAGCCGTAAGTTGGTAGGAAATGGGGTCGCGGTTGAGGCTGGCCGGGTTTTTCAGGCGCAGCAAATACGGCTGCGAGCGCATGATGCGCCGCGTGGCGGTGAAAGTGCCATCGTCGCCGCTGGCTGCCAGCGTCTCATCCGGATTCTGGAAAACCAGCGCCAGCTCGTCGGTGGCGGCCGTAGCAAATTCCCAGCGCACCGTGCTGCCCTCGGGCACCGTCAGGTTGCCGCCGTTCTCAATGGTTTCGGCCGGCTTGCCGGTGTAAGGCGGGTAGGTGATGTTGACTTTGAAATCACGCAGATTGGGCCGCTCCAGCACCGTGAGCTGGTATTCGGGCGAAGCAAACCCTGCCCCTTTCAGCTGAAACGTCACATCGCCCTGCGGCTGCTCGAAGGTGTAGCGGAACTGGTCGCCGTGTCCTGCCACCTTGCTCAGCCGCCGCTCGCCATCATTAAAAGCAATGCTCACATCAGCGGGCAAAGCCGCGCCCGCCACGCCTACATCCAACGTGAAATCCTCGCCCCGAAACGCCGTCAGCTTGGGGTTTTTAATCAAAAACTGAAACGGCGCGGGCGGCGAGTAGGCGCGCTTGTAGTGCCAAATGCGCTCGGTGCCCTGCACCAGAAAGCTCGGGTAAAACGCCAGCAGTGCCAGCAGCACGGCCGCCGGGATGGCCGCGTACTTCCACAGCGGCCTGCTCTGCTGCTGAATATTAATGCCCTCGGCAAACGAATACTGGCCGAACTGCGCGGCGCGCTGCTCCAGGCTGGCCGCAATCAGGGCGTTGTCGCGTGCCTGGCCCTGCAGCTGCAGCGCATTCAGCAGGCGGTCCTGTACTTCGGGGAAAATCTCGCCCACGCGGCGGGCGGCCTGCTCGTCGCTCAGCAGCCGGCGCAGGTTGGTGAGGGCCGCCAGCGGCGTCCAAATCCAGCGCGCAAAGCTGTAAATCGTGAGGCCGATGAAGCCGAACAGCAGCCCCGCCCGCACCACGGTGGGCAGGTAGAGGAAATATTCGAGCCCATTGAAGGCCACGAAAAACGTGAGCAGCAACCCACCGGCCACCAGCAATCCACGCACCAGCAGGTTCAGGTAAAACTTGCGCTTGAAGGCCTCCAGTTCCGTCCGTACCCGCGCCAGGGCGGGGTACTCGGCCGCCGTAGCGCCGCGCTCCATCAGCATCGCCATAAATCAGGTCTTAGTCGGGAAAGATACATCAGGAGCAGGCTGCTTGGTTCAGTGGTACTCGTGCCAAACGTACCCTATTGCACCTCCACCCAGGCCGGGCAGTGGTCCGAATGCACCACGTCGGGCAACAGACCCGCGCCGGTCAGGCGCGGTTGCAGCGCCGCGTCGGCCAGCCAGTGGTCGAGACGCCAGCCCACGTTGCGGCCGCGCGAGCCGGCCCGGTAGCTCCACCAGGAGTAGTGCCCCGTGGCCTCGCCGTGGTGGTGCCGGAAGGTATCCACCAGCCCATCGGCCAGGAAATCCGCAAACCACTGCCGCTCCTCGGGCGTGTAGCCGGGGCTGTTGTGGTTGGCTTTGGGGTTGTGCAGGTCGATGGCCGTCTGGCAGCAGTTGAAATCGCCGCCGATGAGCAGCGGTGGCGTACTGCCATTGGCCCGCAGCCTGGCCACGTAGTCGCGAAAAAAGTGCATCCACTCAACCTTAAACGCCTGTCGCTCCGGCCCGCTCGTGCCCGAGGGCATGTAGGTGTTCAGTACCGATACATTTTCAAAGTCGAGCCGCAGCACGCGGCCTTCATCATCGTAGCAGCTTTGGCCGCAGCCGTGTACCACGGCTTTGGGCTCTGCTTTCGAGAAGATGGCCACGCCGCTGTAGCCCGGCTTCTGGGCCGGGTGCAGGTAGGCGTGGTAGCCCAGTTTTTCGAAGCCCGACACGTCCATTGGCTCGCGGCTGGCCTTGATTTCCTGGAGGCACAATACGTCGGGCGCGGCCTCGGCCACCCAGTCCAGCAGGCCCTTGCTAAGGGCCGAGCGCAGGCCGTTCACGTTGTAAGAAACAATTTTCATAGCTCGTCGCCCGGGTCCAGCGAGAAATATTCCAGGACGTGCCACTTCAGCATGCGCTCCTGCTCCTTCAGGTTGGCGAAGGGAACGGGGCGCAGCAGCTTGTAGTGCGGCCAGCCGTCGGCGTCTACGTGCGTCTTCTCGTAGTGGCCGCTGAGGCTGAAGAGGCGGCAGGTGGCAATGTGCATCAGGTCCTGCTTTTCCTCCTTGGTGAAGGTGCTGAGGCCCTGGTTCAGCTCCTGAATGCCGATGAGCAGCAGCAACGCATTCAGGTCGGGGCGCTTACCGAAACGGGCTTCCATTTCCACCATCAGGGTTTCCCAACGGGCATCGAAGTCAGCTTCGGCCTCGGGGTGCTCGGCCGGGGCGGCGTGGTTCAGGTCCTCGCTCATGCGGCGGGTTGGCCGTCGTGTTCGGCTTTGTGGGCGGCCAGGGCGGCACCGTCGTGGGAACCGGCACCGGCTTCCGATTTCAGGATTTCCCAGTACTCCACCGCGCGGCGGAAGTGCGGAATCACGATGCTGCCGCCGATGATGTTGGCAATGGCAAACACCTCGTAAATCTCCTCATCGGTCAGCTTCTCCTCGAAGCATTTGCCCACGTGGTACTTGATGCAATCATCGCAGCGCAGCACCATGGAGCAGGCCAGGCCCAGCATCTCCTTGGTTTTTACGTCGAGCGCGCCGGCCGCGTAAGTGTTGGTATCGAGATTGAAAAACCGCTTGATGACCTTGTTATCGGCCGCCATGATGGTGGCGTTCATCCGCTGGCGGTACTCGTTGAATTCGGTTACTTGAGACATTTTAGGGGGAAGGGAAAGAGGATGAGAACGTCATGCTGAGCGAAGCCCAAGCATCTCGCGTGCAGCAGTAAACCAAACGTTCAACGAATATGATTACTTGCCCGAGCGAGATGCTTCGGCTGCGTTCAGCATGACGTACTTACGGCAAATGAATGCCAATCATGGCTACATTGCTTCTCCAAAATTACTCCCAAACCCTTCCCCCACCTCTACCGCCATGCTTCGCACCCTGTGGCAGGATTTCCTCGGCCTCATCTACCCGCGCCTGTGCCTGGCCTGCCGCGAGCCCCTCGTGACCGGCGAAAACCACCTCTGTACCGGCTGCCGGGCCGAGCTGCCCTACACCGACTACCACCGTCTGCCCCCCGACCAGAACCCGCTAGGCCGCCGCTTCTGGGGCAAGCTGCCCATCCGCCATGCCCTTAGCTACCTGCGCTTCGTGCGTCACGGCCGGGTGCAGCACCTGCTCCACGAACTTAAGTACCAGGGCCAGCGCGACGTGGGCACCGCCCTCGGCCAACTCTACGGGGCCGAGCTGCACGCGGCGGGCCTGGCTACCGATTTCGACCTCATCATCCCCGTGCCGCTGCACCCGCGCAAGCTGGCCAAGCGCGGCTACAACCAAGCCGCCGCCTTCGCTACCGGCTTGGCCGAAGGCTTGAAAGTGCCGGCCGCCAACACCGCTCTGCGCCGCAACACCAACACCAAAACCCAAACCAAAAAGAACCGCGCCCAGCGCTGGGAGAACGTGGCTACGGTCTTCGAAGTCGAAGACCCGGCGTCGATAATCGGGCGCCGCATCCTCATCGTTGATGACGTGCTCACCACTGGCGCGACCCTCGAAGCCTGCGGCGCGGTGCTGCTGGCGGCCGGTGCGGCAGAAGTCAGCATCGCGGCCATTGCATGTGCAGACCGGTAAGCTACCGATTAATCAAAAAATATAGACCACAAAAAAAGGCCGCTCCTGATTTAGGAGCGGCCTTTTTTTATTCTGTCGAACCAATTACTTGTTCGAACCGGCGTTAATCATCGCGCAACGGAAACCGATGGTTGCCGTGGCCGAATCTTCGGCCATGAAGCGGCGCGTACCGGGCGAGAGCCAGTAGGCCACATCGCGCCACGAACCGCCTTTGTACACGCGAACGTGGTCGTCAATCAGCGACTGGTAGCCTTTCTTGTCGTATTTCTCGGCGGGGTCACCCACGCCGTTGCGACGGAAGGGGTTCAGGTCTTCCACGTCCTGGAACGACAGAGGGCGGTACACGTCCTGCACCCACTCGTTCACGTTGCCGGCCATGTTGTAGAGGCCGTAATCGTTGGGCGGGTAGGCATACACCTGCTCGGTAATCATGGCACCATCGTTCAGGCTACCGGCGATGCCGGCGTAGTCACCACGGCCCCGCTTGAAGTTAGCCAGGAACTGGCCCTGCTTCTTGCCGTAGGCGTTGCGGGTCGATTTGCCATCCCAGGGATAAATGCGCTTCTCTTCCTGGTTCTCGTTGCCCACTTCCTGCGTGCCCACGAGGGCTTGAGCAGCGTATTCCCACTCGGCCTCGGTGGGGAGGCGGTAGTTGGGCAGTGTGTTGCCGTTTTCGATGGAAGTGCTGTTTTTGCCCGTGCCCAGGGCACCAGCGGCACCGGCAGTGCCTTCGGCACCGGCAGCGGCACCTTTGTCTTTTTTCTTGCCAAACAGGCCGCCTTTGCCCGATTTGCTGTCGCCACCGGCGGCGAGGCGCTCGTTCACCTTGGCAGTACGCCAGGTGCAATAGTCATCGGCCTGCAGCCAGCTCACGCCCACCACGGGGAAGAAGCGGAAGCCGGGATAACGCAGGTAGTACGTTACGTAGGGGTCATTGAACGAAAGGTCGCGCGCCCACACAGTGGTGTCAGGCAGGGCCGACTTGTAAAACTCCTCGGCCGAGTCGGTGCGGATGAAGTGCAGGTATTCGAGCCAGTGAATGTTGGCCACCTCCGCTTCGTCCATGTAGAACGAGGCGATGGTCACCGTGCGCTCGATGTTATCGTGCGTCATGGTCACGTCTTCCTCCTGCGAGCCCAGTACCGTGCGGCCGCCTTCAATAAACACGAGGCCGGGGCCTTCGGGAATTTTCTTGAAGTTGGCTACCGCCATGCCCTTCTCAGTATTGTATTCGATACCCGTCGTAGAGGAATATTTACCCGGGTTTGAGGCCGTGGCCGGACCCTTCTTGCTACAGCCGGCGAGGGCTACCGCGCCCACCAGGACTAAGCGTAGATAATTATTTAATTTCATAACAAAGTTAAAACCAGTATGGGTGAGGAGGGGTTAGCAAGCGCAATTAGGACGCAATAATACAAAATATTAAAATACCGGGCAAGGGGCTGCCGGATAAACGCGCCTTTTTAGGCGACGATGGGCATTTTCCAATCGGTCAAACGCCCGGAGCGCCAGCGTGACCTCATGGGCACCGCCCAAATCAGCACTTAGGCGGCTCAGGCCCACGTCGTAGCTGTAGCCCAAGCGCAGGCCACCGGCCTGAATGCCCGCCACCGCAGCGAGTACGTGTTGAGGACTAACGCTGCCAGGTACTGAAATATTGCGATACACCGCGCCGAGCGTAACGGGCGAGGCCGTGAGATACACCCCGGTTTCGATGCGCTGCGAACCGCCCTGGCGCGTGTAGGCCGCCACCGGTGTGTAGCTAACCTCGCGGGTGGCGATGCCAGGGCCGGGCTTGATGACGAAGAACTTATACCCGCCGGAAATACTGAGCGACAGTGGGAGCTGGCTTTGCTGCCGAAAGCCCAAGTCGGGCTGGTTGAGGTGCTGGCCGGCCAGGCTAATCCAGCCCTGCTCGGAATACACCACCACGCCGGTGCCCACACTGAAATAGTTGACGGGCGCAAAATCCAGGGCCTCGGCCGAGGGGCCGCCCACGCTGCCGTCTTCCCAAATCTGGTCACCGAACACGAAATTGTCATATCCCACGCGCTGGCGGCCGTAGCTGGTGCGCAGGCCACCGCTCAGGGCAATGGTTTTGGTGAGGCGGGTGTGGTAGGCGTAGAGGCCGCCGATTTCGAGGCGGGTGTAGCCCACCGCGCCGGTGCGGTCCTGGTTGAGGAGCAGGCCCAGGGCGTGATGCTGGCCCGGCGAGTTGGTGCGCAGGTCGGCGGCGAGCTGGGTACTGACGAACGAGCCCGCTAGGCTGGGAAACTGGTTGCGGTAGCTCAGCGTGACGCTGTAGTCATCGACCAAGCCCGTGAAAGCGGGGTTGGTGTGCAGCCGGGTGGCAAAAGGTTGAGAAAAAAAGACATCCTGAGCCCGTGCGCCAACGGTGGTACCTGCCGCCAGCAGCCCGGCCATCGAGGCGGGACGTATCAGCTTGCTAAACAACGAGGAGGAAGGCACTGGCATACGGACTGGCATAACGCCAAACCGGCGCGAATTAGTGCGCCGGCCTGGCGAAGATACGTCCCGGCCCTGCGAAGACTGGAACGGCCAGGGCTCATTTTTGCAGCACTTTCACGCTCAGGCGGCGGTTCTGGGCGCGGCCTTCCTCGGTGGCGTTGGAGGCGATGGAGTAGTTAGGGCCGTAGCCCCGCGCGTCGAGGCGGCTGGGGCTCACGCCCATTTCGACCAGGCTGGCCCAGGCCGTGCGGGCACGGGCTTCGCTCAACTCTTTGTTTACCTTGTAGGTACCGGTGTCGTCGGTGTAGCCGCCGAGCTTGACGCGGGCCTGGGGATAAGCTCGTAGCAGCGCGGAGATGTTGCGCAACTGGCTCACGGACTCGGGCGTGAGCGTGGCCTTGCCGGCTTCAAAATACACCCGGTCAAAATTGTACCAGCCCCGGGTCAAATCTACGGAATCGACCTGTACCTGCGGGTCGCTCAGGAAGCGGAACAGGTAGCTCTCGGTGGAATTGGTGCCCACGTTCGTAACGGTCCCGCCGCCGGGCAGCTTTAGGGCGATGGGCTGCCCGGTTTCGTAGAGATAATTGCCGCTTTTGGCATCGTAATGACCTGGCACAATGGGGTCGGCCACGCGGGCAGCGGGCCGGCGGGCCGGGGAACGGTTGTTGTAGCGTGGATAGCGTGAAACCGCTGCCGAAGCCGGGGCGTTTGGCGTAGCCGTAGTGGCAGCAGGAGGCAGGGTAGCCGAAGCCAGTAGAGCATCAGCCGGGGCCGGCATGGGGGCTACCGGTATACTGGCTACGTGCGCGGCCGTTGGCTTGGCATTGGCGGCAGCACGTGCGGTGTGTGCGGGAGCGCTGAGGGCCGTCATCAACACGGGGCCGCCCACTGCGGCCTCACTGGCCAGGGCCAGCGTGGGGAGGCTGACTGGGCTGTTGCGGTTGTTGTTAGCTTTGGCGGGCGCATCGCCAAGCTTATTGAGGGTGACAGTAAAGTTGGCGGTTTTGCCCGTTTCGAGGAAAACATTCTCCACCGTTTGCGGACGGTAGCCGCCTTCGCCTACCCGTATCAGGTACGGGCCGCCCACCATCAGATTGGCCACCATAAAGCGGCCCGATGCATCGGTAGCGGCCGCGTGGCGCACCCCGGACGGCAGGTGGATGACGGTGATGGCCGCGCCCGGCAACGGCACCTGCGAATCGGATTGCACGCTGCCCATGAGGCTCATAACCAGGTTCTGGGCCTGCGCGGGTTGGGCCGTTCCCAGCAGAAAGCTTAGTACAGCCAGCGGGGCAGCGGGTAAAAAACGCTTCATATAAATGCAGAAATAAGGAGCTGAGCTTCGGTCGATGAGGTAAGATGATGGTGTTTCGCTGGGCAGAGTCGCTGGTGACAGTTGTCAGCATCTGTTTCTCCACTGCGTTAATGGCCTGAGTGAATAGCAGATGCTATTGTATAAATCTGCAACATCCATTTATTGCCAAAGATAATGCAAAATTCCGCGTAGAATAATTGGGTAATTACTTGTAACTAATTCAAGGCTGCAATCTTATTTTTCTGATGGCATTCTCATCCCAAGAGCGCGCCAGCCAGCCGGACTAGCCAATAAGCGGAGTGGCCCAAAGGCCAACTGTTGAGCCGATACCCGTTATTACCGTTCGATGAAAATACGCTGCTCGTCGATTTGGCCTCAAATTGTGGCACAGTCAGCGTTTTACCTTTGTTGGGATTAATTCATTTAAGAGGACTTGCTATGCGAAAGATTTTGTTGGGGTTGCTGGCCTTGGTTATCGTGCTGGTGGCGGCGGCCGTGGCGGCACCATTTCTATTCAAAGACAAGCTGCGGGCCTTGGCCGATAAGCAGATTGCCCAGCGCGTGCGGGCCAAGGTGCTCTACAATCCGGCCGATATCGACGTGAGCGTGTTCCATTCCTTCCCAGATTTGACGCTGGATATCAAGAACCTGCGCGTGATTGGACTCGATTCGTTCAGCCGCGACACGCTGGCCTACCTGCCCAGCCTGCGCGTGGGCCTGGACGTGATGACCGTGATTAAAGGGCAGGAAATCAAGATTAACAACGTGGAGCTGGAGCGGCCCGACCTGAACCTGCGCCGCCTGAAAAGCGGCCTTGCCAACTGGGATGTGGTGATTTCGGACTCGGCCGCCGCCGCTAAGGGCCAGGATACCAGCCAGGTGAGCTTGGCCATCAAGGGCTGGAAGCTGACGGACGCTCATTTGCGCTACGAGGACCTGACCCTGCCATTCCGCATGGAGGCGCGTGGCGTGAACCACACCGGCAGCGGCGATTTCGCCAGCAACGTGTTCGACATGAAGTCGCGGACCACGGCCGCCGACCTGGACATGACCTACAACAACGTGGCTTACGTGACGGACAAGAAGCTCGACGCCGACGTGACGCTGAACATGGACCTGAACAAGAACCTTTACACGTTCAAGGATAATAAATTTAAGCTCAACGACTTTCCTTTCAGCTTCGCGGGTGCTATTGGCTTGCCGAACGCGACGGACATTACTTACGACATCACCTTTAAGGCGCTGGAAACGGATTTCAAAACCCTACTCAGTCTGGTGCCGGGGGCTTATACTGATAAGTTTAAGAACATTGAAACCAGCGGCAAGGTGGCGTTTGACGGCTTTGCGAAAGGCACGCAGACCGCGACTGCGCTGCCCGGCTACGGTGTGAACCTGACCGTGACCAACGGCCAGTTCAAATATCCCGAGCTGCCCCGGGCGGCCAAAAATATCAACCTGAAAATGCAGGTGAGCAACCCCACGGGCGTGACCAACGACGTGAAAATCAATATCCCGCAGTTTCACCTTGATTTGGGTCCGGACCCGGTGGATGGCAACATTGCCATCGACGGCCTGAACCCAATGAAGGTGAACGGCCGCGTGAAAGCCAACGTGAACCTGGAAGAAGCCCTGAAGGTGTACCCGGTGAAGGACTTGGCCATGCGCGGGCAGTTTTTTGTGGATGGCACGGCGAAGGGCACTTATTCGAAAACGCAGATGCCGGTGGTAAACGCGGCCATTCGGCTGAGCAACGGCTTCGTGAAATCGGCCAAATTCCCGGCTCCGATTGAGAATATTAACCTCAGCGGTACGGTGGTGAACACCACGGGCCAGGTGAACGATACCCAGATAAACCTGCCGCAGTTTAAGATGGTGCTGGAGGGCGAGCCGCTGGAAGGCCGCCTCACGGCCCACAACATCGACAAGCCGGTGTTCGATACCAACGTGCGCGGCACAGTGGATTTGACCAAAATCACGAAGATTTTCCCTCTGAAAGGCATGACCGTGACGGGCCGCGTGGCCGGCGACATTGCTGCTAAAGGCAACATGGCCGACGTGGAGGCCGGCCGCTACCAGAACGTGGTGGCCAGCGGCACTGTGAAGGCTACCAACGTGACCTATAAGAGTAAAGACCTGCCGCAGGGCGTTAAAATCAGCAGCGGTACGGCCACTTTCAACAACAACCAGATTGCGCTGCAGAACGTGAACGGTGTAGCCGGCAGCTCCGATTTCGCGGCGTCGGGCACCATCAGCAACTATCTGGGGTACTTGTTCACGCCGGGGCAGTCGTTGAAGGGCAACCTGACCGTTAACTCGCGCAATTTCAACGTGAACGAGTGGATGGTGGACGAGGTATCGGCCAAGCCCACGGTGGCGGCTACGGGCGGCGCGGCACCGGCCAAGGCCAACGGCGTGCTGCAGATTCCGAAGTTCTTCGACCTCGTGCTAAACAGCCACGTTGACAACGTGACGTATGACAACCTGAAGCTGACTGATGCCAAAGGCGTGGTGACGGTAAATGACCAGACGGCTACGCTCAAAAACCTGACGTTTAATACGCTGGGTGGCAACTTTGGGACCACGGGTAGCTACAGCAGCAAGGATTTGGCGCACCCGAAATTTAATTTTGGGCTGAACATCAACAACCTGAGCTTTCAGAAAGCCTTCTCGGCTTTCAACACCATCAAAACACTGGTGCCGCTGGCCAGCCAGGTGGAGGGCGTGTTCGGCACCAACTTCAACGTGAGCGGCGAGATGGGGCCGGATATGTTCCCGAACCTGGCCACACTGAGCGGCAAGGGCATTTTCGACGTGGTGAAAGCGGCCATTAACCAGTCGGAGGTGATGACCAAGATTGCCAGCCTGACCACGCTGCCCGAGCTGAAAACGCTGGTGGTGGTAGATAAGAAAATTCAGGCCAACATCGTGAACGGCAACCTGGTGGTACAACCCTTCGACCTGACCATTGGCGACGTGAAGATGAACATCGGCGGCTCGAACAGCCTGGCCGGCGTGTTGTCCTACGTCACGGCACTGAACGTACCCACGGGCCGGCTCGGCACGGCCATGAGCAGCCAGCTCACCCGCCTCACGGGCGTGAGCAACATCCAGGGCACCGACCGCGTGACGCTGGGCCTCAACATCGGCGGCACGGTAAAGGCCCCGGTGGTGAAGCTCACCAGCGGCAGCATGAAGGACCAGGGCAAAGCGCTGGTCCAAAACGTGGCCAAGCAAAAAGCCCTCGACCTGCTGGGCTTGAAGCCCCGCGCCGTGAGCAAGGAAGACAGCGTGCGCCGCGCCGGCCAGACGGCCGAAGAAGCCGCCGCCCAGGCCGAGCTCGACAAAAAGCAGCAGCGCATCGACGCGGCCAACAAGGCCAAGGAGCAATTGGCCAAGGGTTTCAACAGCCTCTTTAATAAGCCAAAAGCCAAACCAAAAGCCGTGGAGCCGGCCGATACCACCAAGCCGTAGCATTTTCAAGAAGCAACTTTGGCCAAATTGTTGGAGTAGAAGCCCCGACTATCTGATTGATAGCCGGGGCTTTGTATTAATTCAATAATCAACTTACGCCAACACTATGCTGTTCAAACGCCTGCTTCCCCTCGCTGCCATTGCCCTGCTGGGCCTGGCAGGCTGCTCCAAAAGCTCCGACGAAAACGCCAACACGTCCAAGCTCGAAGTGCGGCTGATGGACGCACCTGGTGACTTCCGCAGCGTGGTGCTCGACGTGCTTCAGGTGGAAGTACACCTCAAGGACGAGGCTGATCCGGATGGCTGGAAGAAGCTGAATTTCACCCCGCGCGCCATCAATGTGCTGGAGTATGTAAACGGGAATTCGGCGCTGCTGGTGAACGACGACTTTGCCCCCGGCGACCTCAAGGAAATCCGCCTCATTCTCGGGCCGAACAGCTACGTTATCGGCCGCGATGGCCAGCAGTACGACCTGAAAACGCCCAGCGGCCAAACCTCCGGCGTGAAGCTGAAGCTGGAAAAAGCCACCCTAAAGTTGCGCGAAACCTTCCAGCTACTGCTCGATTTCGACGTGGCCAAGTCCATCGTGGAGCGCGGCAACTGGAAGCCGGGCAACGACAAAAAGGAGCGGTACCTGCTCAAGCCCGTCATTCGGGTGGTGGCGCAGGACCTGCGCGCCGGCCTGCACGGCACGGTGAGCCCGGCGGCGGCGCGGCCCCAGATTCTGGCTATTCGCACCTCGGGCCTGCTCGCGCCCGATACGGTGAGCACGGCGGCCGATGCTTCGGGTGAGTTTAGGATAAGCGGTTTGGCGGCTGGCACTTATCGGGTGGAATTCTTCCCAACGGCTACGGCCCCGGCTGGTCAGACTTACCAGAACAAGGTGCTGACGGGCATTACCATCGTCAGCGACCAGGTGAAGGAGCTTGGCACAACATCTCTGAACTAGGCGACTCAGCAAACAGCAACAAAAAGCCCCAACTCGCAACGGTTGGGGCTTTTTGTTGTGGGTAAGTAGTCACGCTACAGTAGTTGTATAAAAAACGTCCGTCATGCTTCGGCAAGCGCAGCGGAACCGTTCAACACATAGCGAAAACCGGCTCATTCCAAAAATTAAAAGCGGATTAACAGGTAGTTAAAAGGGAATTAATTCGGAAAAACCCTGCAACAAAGGGCGGGAAACACTCATTTAATGGGTGGATTTGGCGGCGCAGGCTCTGTGCTGACCGAGTGTATTACCTCCTCTTTATCTCTTTTTAATGGCTTCACACGCTAGTACTTTGCCGCCGCCCACGCCGTGGCAACGACTGACGCGAATGCTCGACACCGAGCGCAAAACGATTCGTCACATTATCTGGTACGCCGTGGTGGCGGGCATCGTCAGCTTGTCGCTGCCGCTGGGCACTCAGGCGGTTTTCAATCTGGTTTCGACGGGGGCCGTTTTCGGCTCTACCTACCTGCTGATTGGGGTGGTGGTGGGCGGCGTGCTGCTGGCCAGCATCCTGCTCATTGGGCAGCTCACGATGGTGGAAGCCATCGAGCAGCGCCTGTTTGCCAAGGCCGCCATCGAGTTTGCCTACCGGCTGCCGCGCATCAAGCCCGAAGCACTGCAAGGCCAGAATCCGCAGGAGTTGGTGAACCGCTTTTTTGACGTGCTCACGGTGCAGAAAGGCCTCACCAAGCTGCTGATTGACCTGATGTTTGCGGGGATGCAGATTCTGTTTGGGGTGCTGGTGCTGGCGTTTTATCACCCCATTTTCATTGCCTTGGGGCTGTTCACCATCATTGCCCTCATCCTCATCTATGCCGTGAACTACCAGCGGGCGTTGCGCACCAGCATCGAGGAATCGGCCTACAAATACGAGCTGGTGGACTGGTTGGAGCAAGTGGCGGCCCGCCTGCCCGAAGTGCGCGCCAGCCACGCCCAAGAAGACGAAGCCCTGACCCGTACCGACGAGCTGACCGCCGGCTACCTGCACGCCCGCAACGCCCACTTCCGGGTGCTGAAAACCTACTACAGCTACGCCACGGCCCTGCGCACGGTGCTCACGGCCGGCTTGCTGATTGCGGGCACGCTGTTCGTGGTATCGCGCCAGATGACTCTGGGTCAGTTTGTTGCGGCTGAGGTGCTTATCGTTCAAATCAGTGGCTCGATTGAGAAGCTGATGACGGGGGTGAGCACCATTTTCGATATTCTGACCGGGGTAGAAAAAATGGCCGCTGTCACCGACCTGCCCCTTGATACCCACCACGCTACCCTCAACCATGCTTAACCTCTCGAACCAACACGTAGCCAAGGAGGTATGGGAAAAAGTGCCCCGGCAGTCGCGACCCGAGTTGCTGCGCATCAACGGTAGCCGGCGGCTGGGGCGCATCCTGCTGGTAGTGGGCGTACTGTTCGTGATTGCGCTGTTTCTGCCCTGGCGGCAGACGATTTCCGGCACCGGCACCCTCACCGCCCTCACCCCGCAGGACCGGCCCCAGACCGTGCAGAACCAGATTGCGGGCCGCATCGAACATTGGAACGTGCGCGAGGGCCAGCTGGTGCGCAAGGGCGACACGCTCCTGACCATTTCCGAAATCAAGGACGAATACTTCGACCCCAACCTGCCCGAGCGCCTGAGCGAGCAGCTGACCGCCAAGCGAGGCAACGTGGCCGCCAACGCCGCCAAAATTGCGGCCACCGACCAGCAGATGGCCGCCCTACGTGCCACGCTGGAAGTGCAGCTCGAATCGGCTCGCAACAAGATGGAGCAGGCCGCCAATTACCTCAACAGCGACCGCGCCGACCTCGTAGCAATCCAGAATTTCTATCAGACCAGCCAGGCCCGCCTCGCCCGTTACGAAGAGGGCTACAAAAATGGCCTGTTCTCGCTCACCGACATCGAAACTCGCCGCCTCAAGCTGCAGGAAGACTTGGCTAAAGTCACGGCCCAGCGCAACAAGGTGGCCAGCAGCCAGCAAGGCCTAGCCAATGCCCGCATCGAGCTGGCCAACCTGCGGGCCAAATACGGCCAGGATTTAGCCAAAACCCTGTCGGACCGCAGTTCAGCGGTGTCGAGCCGGGCCAGCTCGGAGGGCGAGGTGGCGGCGTTGCGCAATAAAATCAGCAACGTGGCGGTGCGGCGCGGGCTGTACGTGGTGCGCGCGCCCCAGACGGGCTACGTGGTGCGGGCCCTCAAGGCCGGCATCGGCGAAACCATCAAGGAGGGCGAATCCATTGCCACGCTCCAGCCGGAATCGCCGCTGCTGGCGGCCGAAGTGTACGTGCGGGCCATGGACGTGCCGCTCATTCAGCGCGGGCGGCAGGTGCGGCTGCAGTTTGATGGCTGGCCGGCCATCCAGTTTTCGGGCTGGCCCTCGGCGGCCGTGGGCACGTTCGGCGGCTTCGTGTCGGTGATTGATGTGGTGAGCAGCTCGGGCGGCAAGTACCGCCTGCTGGTGCGCCCGTCGCAGCCGCAGCCCGGCGACAAGCGCTGGCCCCGGCAGCTCCGCCTGGGCTCGGGCGTGCAGGGCTGGGTGATTCTGGATTCGGTGCCGGTGTGGTACGAAATCTGGCGGCAGCTCAACGGCTTCCCGCCAACCCTGCAAGCCGAGCCCGACGACGCGCCGGTGAAGGGAAAATAAGCCAGTCGGTAGCGCAGGCATCAATACCGTCATGCTCACCTGGCGTCCGCGCAGCCGAAGCATCTCTACCG
>JAQBNT010000046.1 GCA_028288445.1 Hymenobacter sp.
AAGGTGAGCGCTTCGGCTGGACAGTAACACGGCGAGCAATCTGGGTCATGGGGGTCGTATGGTCTTTCAACGTGAATATGCCGCAAGAGGTTTCTGAAAACACAACATAGTAGATCCGCAAGCATTAGGCCAGCGACGACGCCGTTCCACGAACGTCGCCGGATTTAGGAGCTGACCGCCTCCTCTTCCATCTTCAGTTCCGTCACCGAATGCTTGCGCAGCCGGCTGTAAATGATCGGCACGATAAACAGCGTCGAGACCGTAGCCACCAGCAGTCCGCCGATCACCGCGCGTCCCAGCGGAGCATTCTGCTCGCCGCCCTCGCCCATGCCCAGCGACATGGGCAGCAGGCCGATAATCATGGCCAAGGCCGTCATCAGCACCGGGCGCAGGCGGGTGAAGCCGGCATCCAGCGCCGCATCGCGGGGCGAAAGGTCCGGCTCTTCTTCGCGCCGCTCGTTGGCGAAGGTGACGAGTAGAATACTGTTGGCTGTGGCCACGCCGATGCACATGATGGCGCCCATCAAAGCCGGCACGCTGAGCGTGGTTTGCGTCACAAACAGCATCCACAGGATGCCGGCCAAGGCGCCGGGCAAAGCGGTGATGATGATAAGCGGGTCCATCCAGCTCTGGAAGTTTACCACCATCAATAGGTATACCAGGATGATGGCCCCGGCCAAGCCCAGGCCCAGCCCGGCGAAGGACGTGCGCATGGAGTCAGCCTGCCCGCGCAGGGCCAGCGTGGTTCCTTTGGGTAGCGTCTTCTCCGTGTCGGCCAGGATTTTACGAATGTCCTTGCTCACGCCGCCCAGGTCGCGGCCCGAAACGCTGGCGTACACGTCCACGGTGCGCTGGATGTTGTAGTCCGACACTACGGCCAGCGCCTGGGTGCGGCGCACCGTGGCGAAGCTGCTCAGGAGCTGGGCCTGGCCCTGGCCGGCTCCGGTCACACCGATATTGCCGACTTCATCGAGGGTGGAGAGGGCGCGGGGCGGGGTTTGCACGGCTACCTGGTAGCTCACGCCGGTGGCGGGGTTCAGCCACTGGCTGGGCGAAGTTTGGGAGCTGGAGCTGAGGTTGACGAGGACGTTGTTGGCGATATCGCGCTGCGAAAGGCCGGCCTCCTGGGCGCGCACGCGGTCGATGTCGAGGCGGAGCTGGGGCTGGTCGAAGGCCTGGTACACGAAGGCATCGACGAGGCCGGGAATCTTCACGATTTTCTCCTTGATTTCGCCGGCGATGCGCTGGTTGGCCATTTTGTCGCGGCCGATTACCTGAATGTCAATCGGGGCGGGCAGGCCGAAGTTCAGGGTCTGGTTCACGATGTCAGCCGGCTGGAAGAAGATGGTCAGGTCCGGGTACTGCTTGTGAATCTGGCGGCGGATTTCGTTGATGTACTCGCCGGTGGGGCCGTGCTCCTCCTTCATGCTCACCAGAATTTCGCCATCGCCGGCCCCGATGGTGGGGTTGTCGCTCAGCAGCAGGTTGATGGGAATAACCGGCAGGCCGATGTTATCGAGCACGAGGTCCAGCTCATCGGCCGGAATCACCTGCCGAATCACCTTTTCCACCTGCCGGAAGCGCACTTCCGTTTCCTCTACCCGCGTGCCGGTGGGCACCCGGACGTGCAGGCGCAGCTGGCCTGCATCTACGGTGGGGAAGAAGTTCTGGCCGATGAGCGGGAACAGGCCCAGCGAACCGATGAACAGGACCATGAACGCCAGAATGACCTTCGGGCGGTTGCTCAGCGCCCAGTCCAGCGCCCCGCCGTACACACCGCGGAACTTCTCAAACTGGTGCTCGAAGCCCTTGTGCAGCTTCCAAACCCAGGTCTGGGTGATGGCCTGGCCGGCTTCCCGCTCCGAATCGGTGATTTCGTCTTCGGCTTCTTCCTCGGGCGTGCCGCTGGGGTGGGCCTTCTCGTACTGCTCGCGCCGAATGTGTTCGAGGTCGCGCTCAATCTTACTCACCGGCTTGCCGTCGCGCTGGTGCAGGCTGGGCAGGTCGGGCTCCTCCTGGGCGTGGTAGATGGGCAGTTCCTTGCGCAGCAGGTACATCACCAGCGTAGGCACCAGCGTCCGACTGAGTATGTAGGAGGCCAGCATGGCGAAAATCACGGCCGTAGCCAGCGGTGCGAAGATGGCCGACGCCACGCCGCCCAGGAAAAACACCGGTACGAACACGATGCAAATGGCCAGCGTAGCCACCAGCGCGGGCGTGGCAATCTGCTGCGCGCCATCCAGAATGCTGCGCTTGAGCAGCTTCTTCATGCCCATGTTGCGGTGGATGTTCTCAATTTCCACGGTAGCGTCATCCACCAGAATACCCACGGCCAGCGAGAGGCCGCCCAGCGTCATGATATTCAGGGTTTGCCCCAGAATATTCATCATGATGATGCTGACCAGAATACTCAGCGGAATGCTCGTGGCAATGATGAGCGTGGAGCGCCAGGAGCCCAGAAACAGCAGAATCATGAGTGCCGTAAGGGCCGCCGCGATGCAGGCCTCGATAATCACGCCCTTGATGCTGGCCCGCACGAAAAACGACTGGTCGAACAGCAGCTTGATGTTCAGGGCCGGGGGCGCGTTGGCCTGGATGTTGGGCAGCGCCTTTTTAATCTTATCAATAATATCCAGCGTGCTGGCCGCGCCGCTTTTCAGAATCGGGATGATGGCGGTGCGGCGGCCGTTCTGGCGCACGATGTTGGTTTGCACGGCGGCGCCCTCGTGCACGAAAGCCACGTCGCGGATGTACGTCGTGGTGCCGTTCACCGTCTTGATGGGCAGGTCGTTGAGCGTGGCAATGGCCTCGGGGCTGGAGTTCAGCTTCACGTCATACTCCCGGTCGCCGATTTTGGCCGAGCCGGCCGGGATGATGAGGTTCTGGGCCAGCAGGGCCGTCACGACGTCGTTGCCGCTCAGGTTTTTGCCGGCCAGCTTGTCGGGGTCGAGGTCGACCATAATCTGCTTGGGCTTGCCACCATTCGGCAGTAGCACCGACGCGCCCTGCACCACCGCCAGGCCGGGCCGAATAAAGGCGTTGGCCGCGTCGAACAGGTCCGACTCGCCCAGCGTCTCGGAGCTGAGCGAGGTCTGCGCGATGGGCACGTTGGAGGCCGAGTAGCGGATGATGAGCGGCGGCGTGATGCCCGTGGGCAGCACCCGCAGCAGCGTCTGGGTGATGGCCGTGAGCTGGGCCACGCCGGCATCGGGGTTGGAGCCGGGCTGGAAGAACACCTTGATGAGGCCCACGCCCTTCAGGCTCTGGCTTTCCTGGTGCTCCACGTTGTTGACGGTGGTGGTAATGGCGCGCTCCACCGGCACGATGATGCGCTGGTTCATCTCCTCGGGCGAGATGCCCGAGTAGCCCCACACCACGCCCACCACGGGAATCGGGATGTCGGGGAAAATGTCCACCGCCATCCGTTGAATGGTGAGGCCGCCGCCCACCAGAATCAGCAGCGCCATCACCACGAAGGTGTAGGGGCGCGCCAGCGCTAGTCTAACTATCCACATATCGTCGGTTTGCTACGTTCGCCGGTGCGGTGCATCGACTGCGAAGGTCCTTAACCCCGCGAGACGCGGAAATGTTAAGAATGTAGCGCAAAATTAACCCCCTCCGGCCGTGGGAGGGGTTTTCATCGACGGGGAGGGGGTGTTTTATCGACGGGGCCGGTGCAATTAAGGACTGAGCTTCTGCTACGCAACGGCGGCGCTTACCTGGGGCTTCTCCGGTATCGTTTGCTGCTGGTAGGCGAGGCGCAACAGGCTGGGCAGCACCATTAGGAGCAGCGGAAGGGCTAGCAGCAGCCCGCCAATCACGGCAATGGCCAGCGGCTGGTGTAGCTGCGCGCCCGCCCCGATGCCCAGCGCCAGCGGAGACAGCGCCGCGATGGCCGAGAGCGCCGTCATCAGCTTGGGGCGCAGGCGGGCGGCAATGGCGTAGCCCACGGCCTGCTCCACGGGCCGGCCTTCCTCCAGAATCTCGAAGAACTGCTGGAAAGTGAAGATGGCATTCTCGCCGATGATGCCCACCACCATGATGAGGCCGGTGTAGGAGCCCACGTTCAGCGGCGTATCGGTGAGGAAGAGGGCGAGCGAGCCGCCGGCCGGCCCCAGCACGGCAATAAGCAGGATAAGCCCGGCCGCCTTCAGGTCCCGGAACAGGAACAGGGCCACCGCGAACACCAGCAGGCAGGCCGTGCCCAGAATGGTGAGCAGCTCCTGAAACGACTGCTGCTGCTCGGCATACGAGCCGCCGTACTGGATGAAGTAGCCGGGCGGCAGCGGCACGTCGCGCTCCAGCTTCTGGCGGATTTCGCTCATGGCCCCGCCCAGGTCGCGGCCGTCGAGGCGGGCCGTGACGGCCGTCATGGCCTGGAGGTTCTCGCGCTCCAGCTCGGCGTCGCCGGCGGTTACGCTCACGGTGGCTAGCTCGTCGAGGCGGCGGCGCTGGCCGTTGGGCAGGAACACGGGCTCGGCGCGCATCTGGGCGAGGGTGGCTTGGGCGGCGTTGGGGTAGCGCATGCGGATGTTGAGCAGCTGCTCACCTTCGAGCACGTTGCCGGCCGTGGTGCCGGCCAGCTGGGTTTGCAGCTGGGTCTGGAAATCGGTGGCGGTGAGGCCGTATTGGGCCAGGCGGCGCGGGTCGGGGCGCACGTCCACGCTGGGGCCCATGCGCACGATGCCATCGAACACGTCGGCAGTGCCGCTCACGCCTTCCACTACTTTGGTTACCTGCTCGGCCAGGGCGTAGCGCTTGGCAGCATCGGGGCCGAAGACTTTGATTTCGATGGGCTGCACGGTGCTCATCAGGTCGCCCAGCATGTCGCCGATAACCTGGCCGAAGTCGATGGTGAGGGCCGGCTGGGTGGCCTCGATGCGCGTGCGGATGTCGGCGATGACTTCCTCGGTGCTGCGCTGGCGGTCGGTTTTGAGGCGGATGAGGTAGTCGCCGCTGTTGGGCTCGGTGATGAAGAAGCCCATCTGGGTGCCGGTGCGGCGGGAGTAGCTGGCTACTTCGGGCACCTTCACGATGAGCTTTTCGGCCTGGCGGAGCATGCGGTCGGTTTCTTCCAGGCCGGTGCCGGGGGGGGAGTGGTAGTCGAGCACGATGGCCCCTTCGTCCATGTCGGGCAGGAAGCCCGTGGCCAGGCGCGGGATGATGAGCACCATGCTGCCTATTAATACCAGGATGCCGAGGATGCTGTAGGCTGGGTGGCGGATGACGGCGCGCACCCAGGGGATTTCGTGGTGCGCAGAGTCGGCCTTAGCCGCCGTTTCAGCGGCGGCAAGCATATCAGCGTCGGCAGCCGGCGCGGCGGCTAAGGCGTGCGTTTCATCGGCGAAGTAGGGGTCACTCGCATCGTTCGCCTGGCCCGGCGTGGGCTTGCCCGGCAAAGCCGGCGCAACCTTGGCTTTGGTCTTGCGCGAGAGCAGCAGGTATATCACCGGCAGCCCCAGCCAGGCCACGAGGAAGGAGCACACCAGCGCCACCACCATCGTCGTCGCCAGTACCTTGAAGTACGCCCCCGCCACGCCGCCCAGCAGCGCGAACGGGAGGAAAATCACAATCGTGGAGAGGCTGGAGCCGATGAGCGCGGGCAGCAGGTGGCCCACCGAGCGGCGCACCACCTCGCCGGGGGTGGCTTCGGGGTGTTCCTCGCCCACGCGGTGCAGCTGCTCCACCATCACCACGGCGTCGTCAATCATGAGGCCGATGGCGGCGGCGATGGCGCCCAGCGTCATGATGTTGAAGGAATAGCCGAGGCCGAAGTAGAGCACCGCGATGGTGAGCGCCAGCGCCACCGGAATGGCCCCGAGAATGGTCATGGTGGCGCGGAAGGAGCGCAGGAACAGCGCTGTGACCACGAGGGCCAGCGCCAGACCAATCCACAGCGCATCCTGCACCGAGCGGACGACTTCGGCCACGAAATCGGCCTGGTCATAGTACGGGGCCATGCGCACGCCGCGCGGCAGGCCGGCTTTCAGGGCCGCTACCTTGGCCCGCACGCCGTCGGATACCTGCACTACGTTGGCATCGGGCTGGCGCAGGATGGAGACGAGCACGGCGTCGGAGCCGTTGGCATTGATGCGGGTGTATTCGGGCTGCTCGCCCAGGGTCACGGTGGCCACGTCGGCGAGGCGCACAATGCGGCGGCCATCGTTGCGGAGCACCAGGTTTTCGAGGTCTTCTTTCTGGACGATGGTGGCGTCAGTCACGGTCAGGTAGAGGCGGCGGTAGTCGCTGAGGTAGCCGTTGCTCTGCACGAAATTGGTTGCCGTGAGGGCCTTGGTCACGTCGTCCGGTCCGAGGGCGAGGGCGGCCAGCTGGTCAGGCAGCAATTGTATCTGGTACTCCTTGGTGCGCCCGCCCTGAATCTGGACCGACGACACGCCATCGACCTGCGAGAGGAAGGGCTTGATGGTGTAGAGCGCGAGCTTGCGCAGCTCCAGCGCCGAGCGGCCCGGCGCTTCCAGCGTGTAGCCCATCACCGGCAGAATGGCGGGATTCATGCGCTCCACCGAGATGTTGACGGTGGGGGGGAGGTCGCCCCGAATCTGGTTGAGGCGCGACTCGATGAGCGTCTGGCTTTTGGCCACGTCCACGTTCCAGTCCAGGAAGGCCGAGATTTCGCAGCTGCCCCGGCTGGTGGTGCTGCGCAGCAGTTTCAGCCCCGGCACCCGCTTGATGGCGTCTTCCATGGGCTTGGTCACGGTCACCATCATGCGGTCGACGGGCTGGAGACCGTTCTCGGCAATCACCTTCACCTTCGGGAAGGTCACCTCCGGGAACAGGGCCACGTTGATGCGCCGGTAGGCCACCGTGCCCAGCGCCAGGGCCAGCGCCAGCAGCACCGCAATGGGGGCTTTGTAGGCTTGAAAGATGGAAGGGCGCATGGAGAAAGCAGCTAAGTGGAAAAGGGATGCGGCAAGGTGAAAAGGGGGCGCGGCCAGCGCAAAAAAGCCCCAGCGGGGCGGCATGTCGGTAGTTAAATAGCATCAATTGCGGTTGTTAAGCCCCGTAGGGGCGACACTCGCCGGCCGAAGTGTCGCCCCTAAGGGGCTTTGGGGGCATCGCGGGCAGGTTCTGCTGCCGATATGCCGCCCCGCTGGGGCTACCGCCAGTTGCGGGGGCTCCCCCGCCGGTCGCGGGGAAGCCCCCGCCGCCAACGGGGAAGCCCCCGCCAGTCGCGGGGAAGCCCCCGCCGCCAACGGGGAAGCCCCCGCCAGTCGCGGGGAGGCCCCCGCCAGTCGCGGGGAGGCCCCCGCCAGTCGCGGGGAGGCCCCCGCCGGTCGCGGGGAGGCCCCCGCCAGGAATGGGGAACTCCCCGCCGGGAATGGGGAGCGCACCGCCGCCAACGGGGAACTCCCCGCCGAGAACGGTGAGCGCACCGCCAGCGGCAGAGAGCTTCTCCCTAAAGCCGGAGAGACTCTCCCTGACAGCGGGGAAGACCTCGCCGCAAACGGCGAGAGGCTACTTTTCATCCGGGGCTGGTGCGGCCACCGCGCGGGTCACCTTCACGGCGGCGGTGTCGTCCAGGCCGAAGTTGCCACTGAGCAAAATCTTGTCGCGGGGGCTGAAGTGGGGGGCTTTGATTTCGATGTGGTCTTTTTCCTGGGCACCCACCGTCACGGGGACTTTCACGGCGGTGGAGTCATTGAGCAGCTTCATCACCCAGAACTCGGTTTGGGTTTCATCAGTGAGCACCGCGCCGCGCGGCAGGATGCTGGCCTGGCGCGGGGCCGTGCGGTCCAGCTCGACCTGCACGGCTAGGTTTTCGGGCAGGTCCGGCACCGGGCCGGTGGGCCGGATGGTGTAGCGCTGGGTCTGAATGCTGACATCGGCGGTGGCCAGCACCTCGGCCACGCGGCCGGTGAGCACGCGGCCATCGGGCAGGATGATGCGGCAGGCCTGGCCGGTATGCACGTAGCGCAGCTGGGTCACGGGCACGTCGAGGATGAAGCCGAAACGGCTGCGGTCGTAGGTGAGGCCAAGCTGCTCGCCGTCCTGCACGTAGTCGCCGGCCAGCTTGTCCACGGTGGCCAGCACGCCGTTGCGGGCCGATTTTATCTGGATGATGCCGCTGAACCGCAGGCGCGGGTCGCCGGTGAGCTTATCGAGGTGCAAGGTTCTCGATTCCTTGGTCTGGATGGTGAACACCGTCTGGCCGGCGCGTACCTGCTGCCCCACTACCGGCGAGGGCGACAGCACGTAGCCCGTGGTAGTGGCCCGCAGCGCATCCTTGGCCGGGAAGGCCGACACGGCGCTCAGCCGCAGCACATCGGTCAGGGTATCGGCCCGCACCGTGCCGATGGTGACCAGCGCCTTGGGCTTCACGGCGGACTCTTCCTCACCGTTGGCGGGAGCGGCGGCCTCAGCGCCTGCGGCGGGGTCTTTCGCGCCGCAGGCGCTGAGGCCGGCGAGGGTGAGGAGGAAAAGGAGACGTTGGGGGAGAGAGGTCATAAGGTGAAAAAGAACGTCATGCAGAGCGTAGCGAAGAATCTTTACCGCTCCGTTGTGGTAGCATTAAATACTATTGAGGTAAAGATGCTTCGCTGCGCTCTGCATGACAATACCGACAAAGAAGCGCTACTGCTCAGCGAGGTAATCCAGCGCAAACCGGCTGCGGAGCTGGTCCGTCTGGGCCTGCGTGAGGCTGAATTGCAAGGTCCGGTAGCTGGTCACCAGGTTCAGGTAGTCAAGAATGGCCACGTCGCCGGTGGCGAGCTGCTGCCGGGCGGCCCCCACCAGCGCATCGGCTACCCGCAGCTGCTCCCGGATGCGGCCCAGCAGCGCATCGGAGGCCCGGATGATGCCCTCCAACTGCTCGTACTGCTGCCGCCGCTGCACCGTGAGAAACTGCCGGTAACCGCGCCGGCTCTGCTCGCTCAGCTCAATGCGCTGGTACTGCAGCTGGCGCTGGTGGCCGTCGAAAATCGGAATGTTCAGCTGCAAGCCGCCCCCGATGCCCACGCTGTGGGCCAGCGCCACGGGCAGGTAGGAGGAGGATTGCAGGCCGCCATCCACCACGGCACTCACTTTGGGGCGGTAGGCGGCATCCACGGCGCGGCGGTCGAGCAGAAAGCGCAGGCTGTCGAGGGTGTACTGGCGCTGGGCGGGAGCCAGCGGGCCGGCCAGCGGGCGGTGGGTGGGTGGGGTGGGGGCTTCGAGGGTGATGAGGGCCGTGTCGGCCACGCCGGCCAGGGCGCGGAGGGTGCCCAGCTCGCGGCGGTAGGCCAGGCGGTTCTGCTCCACGGTCACCTCCTGGGTGCGGACGGAAAGGTAGAAGCTGAGGTACTGCGTCTGCTTGAAAATGCCGCCGTTCACCAACTGGCGCAGCTGCGCGTCCTGCTGGCGCAGCTGGGTGAGCAGCGTGCGGCTGAAGCTGAGCTGGGTTTCGGCCGCGTAGGCCGTCAGAAACTGGTCGGTGATGTTGCGGCGCAGGTCCAGGGCCGAAAGGCGGCCGGTGTTGCGCAGCACCTGGCCCTGGCTGGCGAGTATATGGTAGTCGTTCTGGAGCTGGAAGCGGTTCAAAATGGGCTTGGTGGCCTGGGCGATGGCGGCGTAGTTGCCGCCGTTGGTCACGGCGTTGTCGTAGCCCACCACGCTTTCGCCCCGGCTATTGGTGATGGACGGGTAGTACAGCGCCGAGCCGATGCCGCCCACCTGCACCCCGTTCTGGCGGGCCCGCACGAGGCTGTCGATGCGGTTCTGGCGCACCTGGTTGGCGGTTTCGCGTAGCAGTGGGCTGCTTTGGCGGGCCACCAGCAGGAAATCATCGAGGCGGCGCGGGCTGGCGGGCGCAGCGGTCACGGCCGGCAAAGGGGCGAGCACGGCCGGGGTCGTGCCGGTCTGGGCGCGGGCGGGGCCGGCAAGCAGCGCCGGCAGCCCGTTCAGGGCGAGGCACCAAATCAGGCAGGGGAGGCGAGCGAACAACAGACGGGGAGGATGGTAAGCGCCACAAAGCTGCGAGCCAATTCTGAAGAAAATCGGCCCCTTAGCCGGTTGAAGTCCCTCATACGCACCAGGGCACAGAATATATACAAACTTTGGGCCTTCCTTCGCGGCTGGGCCGCCATCCCTTCGGCCCCGCTGCTCATGAAAATTCTCCTCGTTGAAGACGAAGCCGCCCTACGCACCGCCCTTATGGGCTCGTTGAAGCAGGCCGGCTATCTGGTCGAAGCCGCCGCCGACTTTGCCCAGGCCCACGAAAAAATCAAGCTCTACCAGTACGACTGCGTGCTGCTCGACCTGACCCTGCCCGACGGCTCCGGCCTCGACCTGCTCCGCGCCCTCAAATCAGACGGCTCGCCGGCCGGCGTGCTCATCATCACGGCCCGCGACGCGCTCGACGACAAAATCGCGGGCCTCGACCTCGGGGCCGACGACTACCTCATTAAGCCCTTCCACCTCTCCGAGCTGAATGCCCGGCTGCGGGCCATCATCCGCCGCCGCCAGTTCCACGGCCAGCAGCAAATCATCTTCCGCGACCTGCTGGTGCTGCCCGAGCTGGCCGAAGTGCATGTCCGCGGCGAGCTCCTCACCCTCACCCGCAAGGAGTACGACCTGCTCATCTACCTGCTCGCCAACCCCGGCCGCATCCTCACCAAAGAAGCCATCGCCGAGCACCTCTGCGGCGATGCCGTGGACGCCGCCGACTCGTTCGATTTCATCTACACCCACCTCAAAAACCTGCGTAAGAAGCTCCAGGAAAAGGGTGCGGACAACTACATCCGCACCATGTACGGCGTGGGCTACAAGCTGAGCCACGAGTAACCGCCGGCGGCGGAAACAAAAGCGGCCCGGGCTTGCTAGTAATATTGCGCCCGCCTTGCACTTCTACCCCGCCGCTACATGAATCTGCTCAACGCTACCACCCGCTACTATCTATTGCTTGCCTTGCTATTATTTGTGGGGGGCAGCCTGGGGCTGTATTACGGTATTAACTGGGCGCTGCGCACGGAGGTGGGGGAGCAACTGGCCGAACGTCGGCGCGAGCTGCTGGCCAAAGCCCAGGCCAACGAGCTGCCGTCCGTAGACCAGCTGGCTATTCTGCTCGACATCAGCCGCGCGCCCCGTCCATTGGGCTTCCGCGATACCGTGCTGCTCGACCGCACCGAAGACGAGTTGGTGCCGCACCGGCAGCTCACGTTTCCGCTCACGGTGCGCGGCGAGGGCCCGGTGTGGGTCACCTTGCGCAAGTCGCTGGTGGAAGCCGAGGACCTGCTGGGCGTGGTGCTGTCCGTGATGCTGAGCGTGCTGGCCCTGCTGCTGGCCGGCATGGTGGCGCTGAACCGCTGGCTGTCCAACCGGCTGTGGGCCCCGTTCCGGCACACGCTGGCGGCCCTGCGCCACTACGATTTGCAGCAGCACCGGCCCCTGGCACTGCCCGTGCCGCCCGTAGCCGAGTTTGCCGAGCTGAACCAGGCCCTCAACGGCTTCAGCCAGCGCCTGGTGGCCGACTACGAAAGCCTGCGCGAGTTCACGGCCAACGCCGCCCACGAAACCCAGACGCCCCTGGCCATCATGCAGGCGCAGCTGGAGCAGCTGCTGCAAGTGCCCGCCCTGGCCGAAGACCCGGCGGTGGCCCCGCTCGTGGCCGACCTCTACGGCGCCACGCTGCGCCTCTCGCGCCTGCACCAGGCCCTGAGCCTGCTCAGCAAAATCGAAAACCGGCAGTTTGCCCAGGCCCAGCCCGTGCGCCTCGACCAGCTGCTGGAAGAACGGGTGGCCCAGCTCGAACCCCTGTTTGAAGCCCGCGAGCTGCGCTACGGCCTCGACATCAGCAACGGCCCCGTGGTGGTGCAGATGCACCCCGGCCTGGCCGACTCCCTGCTCCAGAACCTGCTGCAAAATGCCGTGAAGCACAATGTGCGCGGCGGCGAGCTGGCCGTTACCCTATCCCAAACCGAGCTGAAAGTCACCAACACCGGCCCGGCCGTGGAGGGCGACCCCGCCCGGTTCTTCGAGCGCTTCCGCAAGCACAACGCCGCCTCCGAGTCGCCCGGCCTCGGCCTGAGCATCGTGCAGCAAATCTGCGGCTACTACGGCTTCGGGGTCGATTATTCGGTGGCGAAGGCCGGCACCCGCCACACCCTGCGCGTGGTGCTGAAACCCACGGCCGGGGTGCCCGCGAAGAAAAGCAGCGCCGGCTTTGTGGCGCAGGGCCCGGCGCATTCCGCTTCCTGACGAGCCAGAAGCCGGACTGCCGGTGTCGGCAGTCCGGCTTTCTCAAATCCTGAACCTAGCCCGGCCCGCCGCGTAAGCCTACCCGTGCCGCCCAAATAAGCCGGCCGGCCCGCCGCTTCATCAGATGCACAGGGCCCGCTCCGTAGCATTGGGTCAGCATTATTCTTCCACCAACCCCCGATTTCCCTCCGCATGGCATCTCCCGACCCCCGGCGTCTCGCCAACCAAATTGCCCTCGTCACAGGGGCCAGCTCCGGCATCGGCGTGGCTGTTGCCGTCGCCCTGGCCGCTCACGGTGCCGCCGTGGTGGTGAACTACGGCCACGACGAAGAAGGTGCCAAGGCCACCGTGGCCACCATTGAGGCGGCCGGTGGCACGGCCCTGGCCATCAAGGCCGATGTGAGCAAGGAAGACGAAGTGCAGGCCATGTTCAAGCAGACCATTGAGCGGTTTGGCACGGTGCACATTGTGGTAGCCAACGCCGGCCTGCAAGTCGACGCGAAGTTTGTCGACATGACCCTGGCCCAATGGCAAAAGGTAATCGACGTGAACCTGACCGGCCAGTTCCTGTGCCTGCGCGAGGGAGCCCGCGAGTTTATCCGGCGCGGCGAGCAGCCCGAGATTTCCCGCGCCACTGGCAAGCTCATTTGCATGAGCTCGGTGCACGAAGTCATTCCGTGGGCCGGCCACGTAAACTACGCAGCCAGCAAGGGCGGCATCATGCAGCTTATGAAAAGCACCGCGCAGGAGCTGGCCCCCCACAAAATCCGGGTTAATAGCATTGCCCCTGGGGCCATTGCCACGCCCATCAACCTCTCAGCTCGCGACACGCCAGAGGAGGAAAAAGCCCTGCTCACCCTCATTCCCTACAACCGCGTGGGCGACCCCGCCGACATTGGCAACCTCGCCGCTTGGCTTGCCTCTGACGAAGCTGACTACATCACCGGCCAAACCATTTTCATGGACGGCGGCATGACGCTCTACCCCGGCTTCGCCGACAACGGCTGATTTCAGTTAACAGTTATCAGTGAGCAGTTAATAGCAATTGGCTGTAGCGGATTGATAACTGCACACTGATAACTGTTAACTGAAAATATGAACCCCGAACAAACCCGCCTCGCCGAAGCCAACGCCGGCACCAAGCCCTGGCGCAGGTTCGGCCCCTACGTGGCCGACCGGCAGTGGGGCACCGTGCGCGAAGACTACAGCGCCAACGGCGACGCCTGGAATTTCACCACCCACGACCAGGCCCGCAGCCGCGCCTACCGCTGGGGCGAGGAGGCCCTCGCCGGCTTTTGCGACGACGAGCAGCTCCTCTGCTTCGGCCTGGGCCTCTGGAACGGGCAGGACGCCATTCTCAAGGAGCGCCTGTTTGGGCTGAGCGGGCCGGAGGGCAACCACGGCGAGGACGTGAAGGAGGTCTACTACTACCTCGACGCCACGCCCACGCACTCCTACCAGCGCATGCTGTACAAGTACCCGCAGCACGCCTTCCCCTACGAGTGGCTGGTGAAAGAGAATGCGCGCCGCGACCGCATGAAGCCGGAGTTTGAGCTGATGGACACGGCCATTTTTCTGGAAAATAAGTACTTCGATGTATTCGTGGAGTATGCCAAGGCCGATGCCGAGGACGTGCTCATCCAGCTCACCCTCATCAACCGGGGCCCGGCCGAGGCCACGCTGCACCTGCTGCCGCAGCTCTGGTTCCGCAACACCTGGGCCTGGGGTGAGGATGCCTACCGGCCCCGCCTGACCGCCACTCCCGACAACCACATCCACGCCGAGCACCGCGATTTGGGCGCGTTCACGCTGTATTGCGACGCAGCGCCCAGCCTGCTCTTCTGCGAAAACGCCACCAACAACGGCCGCCTCCACAACGCACCTTCGACCGAGCAGTTCTTCAAGGACGGCATCAACGATTACCTGCTCCACGCCCAGGCCGGGGCTGTGAACCCCGAGCGCACCGGCACCAAAGCCGCCGCGCACTACGAGCTGACCATCGCGCCGGGCGCTACCCGCGTGGTGCGCCTGCGCCTGGCCGCGCCGGAGCTGGCCGCGCCGTTTGCCGATTTCGACCAGACTCTGAAGCTGCGCCTGGCCGAAGCCGACCAGTTCTACCAAACCCTGCAGTGCGACTTGCCCAGCGCCGATGCCCGCAATGTGCAGCGCCAGGCCTTCGCCGGGATGCTCTGGAGCAAGCAGTATTATTACTACGACGTGCCCCGCTGGCTGGCCGGCGACCCAGCCTTTCCGCCCCCGCCGCCCGAGCGCCTTGACGGCCGCAACAGCACCGGCTGGACGCACCTCAACAATTCCCAAATCATATCTATGCCCGATACCTGGGAATACCCCTGGTACGCGGCCTGGGACCTGGCCTTCCACTGCCTGCCGCTGGCCCAGCTCGATGCGCAATTTGCTAAAAACCAGCTGCTGCTGCTGTGCCGTGACTGGTATATGCACCCCAATGGCCAGCTGCCCGCCTACGAGTGGAAGCTGAGCGACGTGAACCCGCCGGTGCACGCCTACGCCGCCTGGCGCGTGTTCAAAATGGACCAGAAGGCCCACGGCGGCCACGGCGACGTGAAGTTTCTGGAAACAATTTTCCACCGCCTGCTCCTCAATTTCACCTGGTGGGTGAACCGCAAGGACCGCGACGGCCGCAATATTTTCGAGGGCGGCTTCCTGGGTTTGGATAACATTGGCGTGTTCGACCGCTCGGCCCCGCTGCCCTTCGGCGGCTTCCTGGAACAGGCCGACGGCACTGCTTGGGTGGCCATGTACGCGCTCAACATGATGCGCATCGCCCTGCAGCTCAGCCAGACCAATCCCGTGTACCAGGACATGGCCAGCAAGTTTTTCGAGCACTTCCTCTACATCGCCGAGGCCATGACCAACGTGGCCAACGAGCACATGGACCTCTGGGACGACGAGGACGAATTCTACTACGATGCCCTGAACACGCCCGACCGCGGCCACGAGCTGCTGAAAGTGCGCAGCCTGGTAGGGTTGATTCCGCTGTTTGCCGTGGAGGTGATTGACGAGGATTTGCTAAAGGGAGCGCCGGAGTTCCTGGCCCGCATGAACTGGTTTCTGGACAACCGGCCGGTGCTGGCCTCGCTGGTGTCGCGCTGGCAGGAGCCCGGCAAGGGGGCCCGACACCTGCTCTCGCTGCTGCGCGGCCACCGGGTAAAGCGCCTGCTGGCGAGAATGTTGGACGAAGCCGAATTTCTCTCGCCCTACGGTGTGCGCAGCCTCTCGCGCTACCATCTGGAGCACCCGTTCGTCTTCCGGGGCACCGAAACTCAGTTCACCGTCGACTACGAGCCGGCCGAATCGCAGACCAGCCTCTTTGGCGGCAACAGCAACTGGCGCGGCCCCGTGTGGATGCCCATGAACTTCCTGCTCATCGAGTCGCTGCAACGCTTCCATCACTACTACGGCGACGATTTCAAGGTGGAATACCCCACCAATTCCGGCCAGACCGTAACGCTGCTCGAAGTGGCCGATGCCCTCACCAAGCGCCTCACCCAGCTCTTCCTGCGCGACCCCGATACCGGCCGCCGCGCCTGCTTCGGCGATGACAAGCAGCTGCAAAACGACCCCAATTTCCGCGACTACCTCTGGTTCCACGAATACTTCCACGGCGACAACGGCCACGGCCTCGGGGCCAGCCACCAAACCGGCTGGACGGGGCTGATTGCGAAGCTTTTGCAGCCGAGAAGTGGCGGGAATTAGGTTGAAAAAGGCCGTCATGCTGAGCGGAGTCGAAGCATCTCTACCG
>JAQBNT010000308.1 GCA_028288445.1 Hymenobacter sp.
TTGGAATCAATCGTGAATAAAGGGTGAATATTGCGATTTACCGCCAAAAAATCGCGTGTCAAAGCTGACACCCAACCATCTGGCTTGACGCAATCGGGCGCTGAAAATATTAGTCGATTCCCGCCAGACGAGAAATGTCGGCTGCGCACTGGCGCAGCACTGGTAAAAAATCAAACAAGTCCTCATGCGCCGTGTGCGTGCCGCGCAGCGATGCAATGGTCAGCACCGCTTGAGTACGGGCTGTGGCAGCGCCGACCGGCACGCTCAGGTCGCGCCCACCTACGAAGCGGGCGCCCTCGGCATAGGCCCAGCCGTTGTCTCGCACGGTTGCCAGGGCATCTTGAAACGCGCGCCGCTCGCCGGCGCTCATGCGCAGGTAATCGGCACGGCGCGAAAGCACATCTTCCCGCTCGAACTCGGGCGAATGGGCCAGCAGCACCTGGCCCGAAACCGTGCCCACCGGTGAATGCAGCGAGCCGGCTTCGACGGACAGGCGGATCGAGGTGGGCGCGTCCACCTGCGCGAGCACCAGCACCTGGTCGCGGTGCAGCACGCACAGGTGGCAGGACTCCCGACAGCGCTCGACCAGCTCGCGCATCGGCGTGGAGGCAGCGCGCAGCAATTGCTCATGCGGCGAGTGGGTGCGGCTGAGCTCGAACAGTTTGAGTGTGAGCACATAAGCGCCATCGCCCTCGCGCCGCAAGTAGCCGCGTCCCTCCAGTGCGCACAGCGTGCGAAACAGCTCACTCGGCTCGCGTTCAAGTGCCCGGCAGAGTTGCGCCTGGGTCATCGGGACGGCCTGCTCGGACAGCAACTCCAGCACGTCCAGCGCTTTTTCCAGCGCGGGCACGGTGTATTTCGGACGAACGCTCGGCTCGCTTTTTTCCTGTATGGGCGAGGCAGAGGGGATGGGCTGTTTCATGCGCTGAAGTTTAGCCTTGCGCTTGGCGGCGCTCGACCAGGTGCAGGTGCTCGCAGACCAGCACCGTCTCGCCACGCTGGTTGCGCACCGTGACCGCCTCGACCACAATGCCGTGCGTGAGGCGCTTGGCATGGTCGCGCTTGTCGGAGATTTCTACGCGGGCATAAATGGTGTCGCCGATGAACACCGGCTTGATGAAGCGCAGGCGGTCATATCCGTAGGACATGGCGCGCGCATTGACCACGCTGGCCGTCAGACCAATGCCTACGCTGAAAATCAGCGTGCCGTGGGCAATACGCTGGCCGAAGTCCTGCGTGGCGCACCAGGCGGCGTCCATGTGGTGCGGGAAGAAGTCGCCGGTCTGGCCAGCGTGCAGCACGATGTCTGCTTCGGTGATGGTGCGGCCCGTGGTTTCCCGCTGGGCGCCTTGGGCGTAATCTTCAAAATACTGCTCGTGGATCATGGGGTGCTTTCGATGTCGAGGATTAGGGGAGGGCGTATTGGCGGGCTATGGCCTGGGTGTCGGCACCCAGCGCAGGCGCGCCTTGCTCGCTGGTCAGGCGTTGGCCGTCGAGCCGGATGGGGCAGCGTGTGGTCTGCAAGGTGGCGCCGCTGGCGCTGCGTATGGTCTGAGTCATCTCCAGAGCCTCAAAGGCAGGGTGTGCGGTCAGTTGTGGCCAATCGAGCACGTTGGCGCACCAGATGTCCTCGCGTTCGAGCAGTTCCAGCCAATGCGCTGTGCCATGCTGCAGTAAGTCATGCTGCAGCTGGGCTTTCAGGGCGTTGCGCTGGTTGAACCACTGCGTGCGGTCTGCCGCCAGCTGCGCCAGCGCCGGGCTCTGGATTAGCGCGGCCAACTGGTCCATCGGCGTCATGGCCAGTGCCATGAAGCCGTCTTGCGTGCGGTAGATGCCGTAGGGCGCCGCGCCATGCACGCTGGCATGGTTTTGCGCGGTTCGCTCGGGCTGCGAACGATCGCTGTTGAGGAAGGCCGTGAAGGGCTCGAATTGCAAGTCGATCGCCGACTCCAGGAGGCTGACGTCGACCCGCCCGCCGCGGCCACTGGTGCTGCGCCGTAGCAGCGCGGCCAGGATGCCCTGCACCAAGTGCGCACCAGTGATCACGTCGATCACCGAGACCCCTGCGGGCACCGGCGGCTGGTTGCCTTCCTCGCCAGCGTTGCCGCTGAGCCAGGCCAGGCCCGACAGGGACTGCACCAGCAAGTCCTGCCCGGGCTTGTCGCGCCACGGGCCAGCCTCGCCATAACCCGTCACCGCACCGTACACAATGCGCGGGTTGAGCTCGGCCACGCTGTCGTAGTCCAGGCCCAGCCGCTGCATCACGCCAGGGCGAAAGTTGTGGATCATTACATCGGCTTGCGCCACCAGCGCGCGAACGCGCGCCAAATCGCTGGGTTGCTTAAGGTCGGCCGCGAAGCTGCGTTTGCGCCGGTTGATGGTGTGAAACAGGGCGCTGTCGCTGTCCAGGGTCTGGTTAGCCAGCATCAGGCTGCGGCATTGGTCGCCTCCGTTCGGGCGTTCGACCTTGACGACGTCGGCACCCAGATCGGCCAGGCGCAGCGCGCAGGAGGGTCCCGCCAGGTACTGGCTGAAGTCAAGCACGAGCAGGCCCACCAGCGGCAGTTCCGGATTCAATGTATATTTCATAATGAACTAATAGTTTATTTGTGAACTTTAATATTCAATTTATATGGAAAACCCTGATCGACATGCCATGTTTATGCGTAGATCATTTCATACATGAACCAAATGTTCATATCGGTACAAACCATTAAAGCATTACTGCGGTGATGCTCAACCACCGGAGACCCACCAATGACCTCGCGCCGAACTGCTATTTCCACCCTGTCCGCCCTCGTAGCCAGCCTCACCCTGGCCTTTGCCGCCATGCCAGCTGCCGCGCAAAACTACAGCCTGAGGTTCTCGACCTCCCAGGTCAATCCAAACGAGCCGGTGGTCAAGGTGATGCACAGCTTTGCCGACCGGCTCAAGGAGCGCTCGGGCGGGCGCCTGACCCTGACCATCTTTACAGGCGACCAGCTTGGCCCGCAAAAGAAGGTCAATGAAATGATCAAGGGTGGCGCGCGCGTAATGAGCGTGACCGACTACGGACAGCTCAGCCAGTTTTTGCCCGACGTCGGCATCCTGGCCGGCCCCTACATGTACGGCAGCCTCGACGATGCGCGAAAGCTTTTTGCCTCGGAGGTCTTCAAGGACATGTCACTGCGACTGGAGCAGCAAGGCCTCAAGTTGATCATGGCCGACGGCCTGTTCGGCGTACGCCATGTGCTGGCCAACAAACCCGTGCGTAATCTTGCAGACATCGCTGGCCTGACCCTGCGTGTGCCGCCATCGCCCATCATGCTCGAGACATTCACGGCGCTGGGCGCACGCCCGACTGCCCTGCCTTGGGGCGAGGTCTACAACGCGCTGCAAAGCAGCGTGGTCGATGGCGCGGAGGCCAACTATGGCTCGCTGGCCGGCTCCAAGCTGTACGAAGTGCGCAAGGTGCTCTCTACGACCGGTCACCAGATCATGTACGCGACCTTCGTCACCAGCACCGACATGTTCAAGAGCCTGCCGGCCGACCTGCAAGCCCTGCTGGTGGAAGAAGGCAAGAAAGCCGGGGAAGACCTCACCAAGGCTACGCTGGCATCGGACGCGCTGTATGCAGAGGAGCTGAAGAAAAACGGTGTCCAGTTTGTCACTGACGTGGACGTGAAAGCCTTTGCCGAAAAGGCCCGTGTTGCCTATGCGAAGGTGCCCGGCCTCACGCCCGGCATCTATGACAAAGCCCGCGCCGCGATGCGCTAAGCCCAGCAGGAAGCAGCCCACAGCATGAAAGAAACAGTTACTTTGGAGGCCTCGCCGGCGCTGGCCAGTTCGCCCACTGCCAGGCTCTTGAGCTGGCAGCGTGCCGACGAGGCCATCGGTGTCGCATGCGCCGTCGCCATTGTGCTGTCCATCTCTTGGGGGGTGGTCACGCGCTACTGGATGCCGCAGTCGGCCGCCTGGACCTACGAGGTTGCGGTCATTGCCTTTGGCTGGCTGGTGTTTTTCGGCTCCTCGGCATGCATACGCTGGCGTATGCATGCGGACGTTGACGCGCTGGTGGCCCTGTTCCCGCCTGCCGTACGGCGGGGCATCTTTATCTTCAATTGGTGGCTGGTGGCCGCGCTGTTCCTGACCTTGGCGCTGCTCTTCGTGTGGCAGTCCGTCATTGCCCATTCAATTCGCCTCGTGGTTATCGACGTGCCGCGCTCCGTTGTTTATGCGCCCATGGCCTTCGCATCCCTGCTGATGCTGTGGCAACACCTCCTGCTCAAACCCTGGCGAGAAGGCTGGCAGTGGAAGCCTTCATCGGAGCAAACCCTGTGAGCCACCTCTTTCATCTCTGGTTTCCCGCCGTGCTCATGCTGGTGCTGATTGCCTTGCAAACACCCATTACCTGGGCCATGGCGCTTGCTGCGCTCAGTTTTTTCTTGCTCAATTTGGGCGAGATGCCGCTGTCGAACTTCGCGCAGCAAATGGCTGAGGGCACCGAATCGGTTTCCCTGCTGGCTTTGCCGCTGTTCGTTCTGGCCGGCTGCATCATGAATGCGTCGGGCATCACCCGGCGACTGCTGAACCTGGCCGAGGTGCTTGTCGGTCACCTCACCGGCGCGCTGGCCCAGATGTGCACTGTCCTGGCCACCTTGCTTGGCGGGCTGACGGCCTCGGCCAATGCGGACGCGGCCATGCTGGCCAAGACCATTGGCACGCAGATGATCGCTCGCGGCTACAGCGCTGCGTTCGCGGCGGTGATCACGTCGTCAGCGGCCATCATTACGGCGCTGATTCCCCCGTCGATTGGCCTGATCATTTATGGCTTCCTGGCTGAAGCCTCCATTGGCCGTCTGTTTGCTGCAGGCATCGTGCCGGGCTTGCTGCTGGCCGTGGCGCTGATGCTGACTACGCATGTGCTGGCCGTGAAACGCAAGTACAAGCCCCAGCGCGCCAAGCGCGCCAACAGGCGAGAACTGCTGCACGCCTTGGTCGACGGCCTTTGGGCCTTGTCTATCCCGCTGGTCATCATTCTGGGTACACGCTACGGCATTTTCACCACCACGGAGTCGGGCGCCATTGTGGTGATCTATGTGCTTGTGGTTGCGGTCTTTGGATACCGTGAGATGAAGGTGTCGCAGGTGCCCGAAGTGCTGGCCGAATCCGTGCGCGACTCCGCCAGCGTGATGATGATGATCTGCGCCGCCTCGGCCTTCGGTTTTTACCTGTCCTGGGAGCAAGTACCGCAAGCGATGTCGGGCTGGCTGGCCAACACCACCAAAGACCCTATTGCCCTGATGCTGCTGATCAATTTGGTGCTCATCGTGCTGGGCACAGCCATCGAAGGCTCGGCAGCGTTGATCATCCTCACGCCGATGCTGCTGCCGCTGATCGCCGGCGCCAACATCGACAAGGTGCACTTTGGCATCGTGCTGATCACCAACCTCACGATCGCCGGCATCACGCCGCCCGTGGGGGGCTTGATGTACATCTCCTCCCAGACCCTCAAGGTGAAGATGGTCGACTACGCGCGCGAGGTCATGCCCTACCTGGGCGTCATGATGGTGCTGCTGGTGATCCTGTCCGTCTTTCCCCAAATATCGCTGTGGCTACCCAATCTTCTTTACGGCACAGGAGCAGTTCAATGAGCGCCAGCAGCATCACCCTCAAAGGCATGACCTGGGACCATCCGCGTGGTTATGACCCGCTTCGCGCCTGCGCTGACCTTTGGCAGCAAACCGCGGGCGTTGCCATCGACTGGGACCGCCGCTCGCTGCAAGACTTCGAGTCCTTCCCCGTGGACGAATTGGCCCGGCAATACGATCTCATCGTGATCGACCATCCGCATGTCGGGCAAATCACTCGGGAAGCCTGTCTGCTGTCGTTTGACGATGCACGGGTCGCCCACATTGCCGCCGCCAGCGTAGGGCCTTCGTTTGAAAGTTACCGCTGGCAGTCACGCCAATGGGCTTTGCCCATCGATGTCGCGGCGCAGGTGCAGGCTTGGAATCCCCGGCGGCTGGCCGCCGCACCGAAGGACTGGTCTGGCGTATTGGCGCTGGCGCGCGCCGGCCGGGTGGCCTTGCCGATGCGCGCGCCACATTCACTCATGTGTCTGTACACCCTTTGCGCCCAGCGTGGTGCCCCGGCGCATACCGCCGGCTCCGATTTGTTTGATGTCGAGATCGCTGCACAGGTGTGCGAATTTCTGCGCGCGCTAATGCTGCATGTAGACC
>JAQBNT010000123.1 GCA_028288445.1 Hymenobacter sp.
CTTTCGAGGTCGGCTATTCGGCTGACTAATCTTCGTCCAGAACCGATTCAATACCTGTTGTCTTTTGCGGCCTTCGCTGGGAGCGCCTTCTGATTGCATCAGGTAATTGGCAAAGGCTCCTTGTTGAATAGCAAAGGCTGCTTGGGAAAGTGTCGCTTCGTCTAGTTGACCAATTTCCCAAAGCGCAAGTGCATAGGCTGTGATAAATATTTCATCATCAACGTCATCGTTATCGACTCGCAGTTGCTCAACGGCGGCTTTGATTGTTGCTAGCGGTTTATCTGCATTATAAAGGTCCATGAATGTGTGATACACATCATGCGCTAAGTCACCATCAATAATTTTTACGCCGTCCGTTGCCATAGGATTATAATCAGGTTATGCGGTAAACGTACTGCATTGCTTTCTTATATTTCGTTCATTGGACGCTAATACCGCAAAACACCCAGTTCGACGGGCTACGAGCTCGGCTAAGCGAAGAGGCAACCCCAGCCCTGAGTTCACCGAGTAGGTTTGTACCAGTTAATAACTTAACCACTCACCTCATGTCCAAGCTGTACATCTTCGCCGCCGTTTTCCTGTTCTGGAGCGCCCTTGCTGCTTCCCTGATGCAAGTGCAGCTGGTCGCTTCGCCGATGCACAAGATGCGGGTTTCGGCCTACCGGTCTATGCCTATTCGCGCCACGGCTGTCGCGCGGGTAAACACGACTAGTACCGCTGTTGCCTACAATTAATTATCATCGGGTAGGCTATTCTATTCGACAAATAAGTTGCTATAAATTAAAGCTAAGCTAAAACAGCAGCGCCGAACCAATGAGGTTCGGCGCTGCTGTTTTGGAGAGTACAGGAATATTCTGCTTTACCGCGCGATTACAACCACACCATATTTTCTTTGAACTCGACCGGATACATATTGAGGTATTGCACGATGCGCGGGTAGGTACCGTGGTTCGGGCTGCTACCGTGCGGCAGGGCGTGGTGCCAGATAATGAAGTCGCCGGCTTCGGCCGCGATGGGCACGGCCAACGCGTCCAGATTCACCCGGCGCGGGTCGGTGCCGGCGGGCAGCGTGGCCAGCCAGTCCTCCAACTTACGGTGGAAGCCTGGGACGCAGCAGAAAGCGCCCTGCTCCGCCGGCGTGTCGCACAGATACAATAGTCCCTGCGTACCAAAGTGCAACGGCGGTTCCAGGCTCATATCCCAATGCAGATGCGGCCCCTGAAAGTGATAAGTAGCCGTTTCGGGCGGATTGAAGCTGGTGCGGTCGGTGGTTTTCCATAAGTCGGCCGTTTGCCACAACTGGGCGAAAGCTTTTTGAATCCGCTTCGACTGACGGTTCTCACGCAGGGCTGGATGGTGGTAAAAATCCATCATAATTCCCTTGCCAATGGGCTTTTCATACCAGGTGGCCGAATCGTTCGGGGCCATCCCCAAAACCTCCCAAACGGCGTTTTCGGTCGCCCGCGCCTGTTCTTTCGATATAGCGGCGCGTAGGATTACATAGCCGTGCTTATCCCAGAAAGCCAAATCTTCAGCGCTCAGAACGTTCTCCTCGTCCTCAATTTCGCGTAGGTTCTGCTTCAGGCTCTCAGGATAAGGCTGCTGAGAAATGATGCTATTGAGGCGCTCGATTTGTAGTGGGTCAATCTGCCCGTTATTCTTTGAAAGAATCCAGCTTTCAAACTCCGCAAAACTTGGGGCCACCTGCATCAGGTAGCGCGTGGTTTCTTCCAACGGCAGGCAAAGCCCGTTCAGAATCAGGTTGTCAAAACGCCAGTTCCGTTCATTTTGCTCGATGAACACGCCATCGCGCTTCGCCAGCGAATGCGACCAAAAGCGCTTTAAATGCCGTACGCCCAGTTCTCCCATTTCTTCTGAGCTGGCAAGTGCGTTTTGAGTTCTCATCGGTTGTTAGAATAGCTGTAAATAAACGGTTAAGACCAACGCATTCCGTGCCTAATCTGCAGCAAATTACGAGCAGACATAAAAAAACCGGAAACTGAAATTTCAGCTGCCGGTTTTTCTTAAATGAATGGTACGTTAGAAGTTCCGCTCGCCCGTTTCGCGCTTGCCCAGCATCACCGAGCCTACCATGGCGGCCAGCAACAGAATAGAAGCCAACTCAAACGGCAACGCGTATTCCTTGAACAGCACCATTCCTAGCTTATCCACCATACCAATTTGCGAATCGAAACTGGCCGGGTCGTAGCCGGCCGGGCTCACGTTGCGCAGGGCAGCTACCAGAATCAGCAGCAGTGAGCCACCGGCAATAGCAGCCGCAAACTTGGCCAGGGCCGGCTTGTGCGGCTCGGTATCCTCGTTCAGGTTCAGGAACATAATCACGAACAGGAACAGCACCATAATAGCCCCGGCGTACACGATGATGTTCACCGCCGCCAGAAACTGCGCGTTCAGCAGCAAGTAGTGGCCCGAGAGCGTGAAGAACGTGAGGATGAGAAACAGGACGCTGTGAACCGGGTTTTTAGCCAGCACCACGCCCAATGCACTCAGCAGGGCCACGAACGAGAGAAAGAGAAAAAGAGACATGAAATTGTCATGCTGAGCGCAGCGAAGCATCTTATCACGCTTGCGCCACTCGGTGTAATAACTAATTCTGACGAAAGCAGCGGTGATAAGATGCTTCCTGCGTCAGCAGGCCAAGTGGTTAAGTCAGTTGCGCGCGAAGCTTATCGGCTTGCTCGGGCGTGAGCTGGATGCCCCGCTTCGAGCGGTTGTCCGGCGTCACGGGCTCCACCAGCCGGTCCTTGCCGTAGATGAACTCATCGCGCTCGAAGCGGGGCGGAGCCATTTTATCGGCTTGCAGGTACACGGCGGCTTTCGGGCAAGCCTCTTCGCAGAGGCCGCAGAAGATGCAGCGCAGCATGTTGATTTCGTAGCTCACCGCGTATTTCTCCTCGCGGTAGAGGCCTTCTTCGCCCTTCTTGCGCTCGCCGGCTACCATCGTAATGGCTTCGGCGGGGCAGGCCACGGCGCAAAGGCCGCAGGCCGTGCAACGCTCGCGGCCAGCCTCGTCGCGCTTCAGCACGTGCAGGCCACGGAAAACGGGGGAGAAAGGGCGCGTCTCTTCGGGGTAGCGAATGGTGACCTGCTTCTTGGTGGCAGCCCGGAAAAAGTGCTGCATCGTAATCGACAAGCCCTGAAAAATAGCCGGCAGGTAAGCCCGTTCAGCCAGGGTCATGGGCTTCTTTTCGAGAACTTTGGCGCGTTTGCTTAAGGATTCCATAGGTCGTTATTTAATTACGCCGAACGTAATCAGGCCGCCCGTGAGCAGGATGTTGAAAATAGCCAGGGGGATGAGGATGGTCCAGCCCAGGCGCATCAGCTGGTCGTAGCGGAAGCGCGGGAGCGTCCAGCGCACCCACATAAAGAAGAAGATGAAACCGAAGATTTTGGCAAACAAGCCCACCAGCCCGAGGATGGTAATGATGTTCTGAGCCGTCACCAGTTCCAGACCACGGCTCGATACGAACCAATCGCGCAACTCGTACTGGAATGGGAAGTTGAAGCCCCCAAAGTACAGCACGCTCATCACGGCCGAAGCCACGAACACGTTGATGTACTCGGCAAACAGGTACAGGCCCATTTTCATGGAGCTATACTCGGTGTGGTAGCCGCCGATGAGCTCGGTTTCGCACTCGGGCAAGTCGAACGGCGTGCGGTTGGTCTCAGCAAAAGCGCAGACGATGAAGATAACAAAGCCCAGCGGCTGCTTCACAATGTTCCAATAGTGCCACTCGCCTGCCACCGACTGCTGCAAGGTAATTTCGCGTAGCGAGAGCGTGCCCGACATCATCAGCACGGCAATCAGGGCCAGGCCCATGGCTAGCTCGTAACTGATGTTCTGCGAGGCGGCACGGATGGCGCCCAGCAGCGAAAACTTGTTGTTCGAAGCCCAGCCGCCAATCATAATACCGTACACGCCCAGCGACACCATGCCGAACACGTAGAGCATTCCCACATTGATTTCGATGCCTTGCAGGTGAATAACGGTATCACCGAATTGCAGGAAGTTGCCGAACGGAATAACGGCCGAAGACATTAACGCCGTGACCATGGCTAGCGACGGGCCGAAAACGAACAGCGCCCGGTTGGCCCCGGCGGGGAAGAATTCTTCCTTGGTGAAGAGCTTCACAGCATCGGCCAGCGGCTGGAGCAGGCCGAACGGACCGGCACGGTCCGGACCTACCCGGTCCTGCAGGAATGCGGCAATTACGCGCTCGGCGTAGGTGCAATACGTGGCAATCAGCAGCGAAATGCCGAAGGTTGCCAGAACGACGAGGCCTTGCCAGCCCAGAGCGGGGAGAGTCATAGATTATTTGTCATGCTGAGCGCAGCGAAGCAACTTATCACGTCCGCGCAGCTATTGATTTAGTATTTCTGACGAAAGCAGCAGTGATAGGATGCTTCCTTCGTCAGCATGACAGACGATTTTTAGTTATTCAAACCACCCAGCCGCAATGGCGGGTTACGCTCCAGCTCGCGGGTAGTGCTTTCGGGCAAATCCTGAATCACCTGCGGATTCACCACTGGCAATTCGTAGTGGTTTTGGGCGATAACCGAGGCGCGGCTGATATGCGCCGGGCCTTCGAGCACCCAATCCGAAGTCTCTTTTTTGTCGAAGCGGCAGGTGTTGCAAATCCACTCTTTCACTTCGCCGTAGGCATCCTTGCGGGCCGTCACGCGCAATACGTCCTTGCCTTTGTACCAAAGGGTTACGCGGCCATTGCACTTGTCGGTAGTACAGTCGCGGTGAGCATCTACGGGCTTGGTGAACCACACGCGTTGCTTGAAGCGGAAGGTTTTGTCGGTTAGCGCGCCCACCGGGCACACGTCGATAACGTTGCCGCTGAACTCGTTGTCGATGATGTTCTCGATGTAGGTGCCGATTTCCGAGGCATCGCCGCGGCCCAGCACACCGTGCACACGCTCGGGCGTGAGTTGGTCGGCGGTGTACACGCAGCGGTAGCACAGAATGCAGCGCGTCATGTGCAGCTGAATGAGCGGGCCGATGTCGATTTTCTCGAAGGTGCGGCGCTCTTCCTCGTAGCGGGTGGTGCTCACGCCGTGCTCGAAGGCGAAATCCTGCAGGCTGCACTCGCCAGCCTGGTCGCACACCGGGCAGTCGAGCGGGTGGTTGATGAGCAACATTTCCACGATGCCCTTGCGCACGTCCATCACCTGCTGGTTGATGGTGTTTTCCACCACCATGCCGTCCTGCACCGTCGTGATGCACGAGGCCACCAGCTTGGGCATGGGCCGTGGGTCTTTGGCCGAGCCGGCCGAAACCTTCACCAAACAGGCGCGGCACTTGCCGCCCGAACCTTTTAGCGGGGTATAATAGCACATGGCGGGCGGCACGATGCCGCCGCCAATCTGGCGGGCCGCGTTCAGGATGGTTGTTCCGTCCGGAACTTCCACCTCAATGCCGTCGAACGTTATTTTAGCCATTGGATAGTTGTGTCATGCTGAGCTTGCGAAACATCTTATCACGTTCGCATTGCTCGGGTAATAATAGGTTCTGATAAAGGCAGCCGTGATAAGTTGCTTCCTTCGTCAGCATGACAGAAGTTGAAATTATGCCAACACCGCCGCGCCGCGATACGCCGCACCGGGAGCCGTAGCCTCTTTGGGATTGGTCACATGCCACTCGAACTCATGGCGGAAATGGCGCACTGCGGCGGCTACCGGCCACGCGGCCGCTTCGCCCAGTGGGCAAATGGTGTTGCCTTCAATCTGCTTGGCCACGCTCACGAGCAGGTCGATGTCGTGCATTGAGCCGTGGCCGTGTTCGAGGCGGTGCAATACCTTTTCCATCCAGCCCGTACCCTCGCGGCAGGGCGAGCACTGCCCGCACGACTCGTGGTGGTAGAAGCGCGAGAAGTTCCAGGTGTTCTTCACGATGCACGTCGTTTCGTCCATCGCGATAAAGCCGCCGGAGCCCAGCATGGTACCCGTCACGAAGCCGCCGTCGCTCAGCGACTCATAGGTCATCAGGCGGTTTTCACCAGCGGCAGTTTTTAGAATCAGCTCCTTAGGCAGAATCGGTACGGACGAACCACCGGCCACTACGGCCTTCAAATCACGCCCCTTCCAGATACCGCCGCAATACTCATCCGAGTAGATGAATTCCTCAACGGGCAGGCCCAGTTCAATTTCGTAGATGCCGGGCTTGTTCAGGTGGCCACAGGCCGAGATGAGCTTGGTGCCCGTGCTTTTGCCGATGCCTATTTTGGCGTACTCGTCGCCGCCTTCGTTCACGATAACCGGCACGGCTGCAATGGTTTCCACGTTGTTTACCACTGTGGGGCGGGCGTACAGCCCTTGCACGGCGGGAAATGGCGGTTTATTACGCGGGTTACCGCGCTTGCCTTCCAGCGACTCCAACAGCGCAGTTTCCTCGCCGCAGATGTATGCTCCGCCACCAGGGTGCACGTGCAAATCGAGCGAGTAGCCCGAGCCGAGGATGTTCTCGCCCAGAAAACCCGCCGCGTAAGCTTCCGCAATGGCTTTTTCCAGAATGCGCAGCACGTACAACAACTCGCCGCGAATGTAGATGTAGCTGGTGCGCGCGCCCAAGGCGTAGCTGCCCGTAATCATGCCCTCAATCAACAGATGGGGCAGTTTCGTCATCAGTTGACGGTCCTTGAAGGTACCGGGCTCCGATTCGTCGGCGTTGCAAACGAGGTAGCGTGGCACGCCCTCCGGCTTGGCCAGGAAGCCCCATTTCATACCCGCCGGGAAGCCCGCACCGCCGCGCCCGCGAAGGCCCGACTTCTTCACTTCTTCGGTCACTTCGTCGGGCGTCATGGTTTTGAGCGCCTTCTCCACGGAGCGGTAGCCGCCGTGCTTACGGTATACGTCGAAGGTATTGATGCCTTCTACGTTGATATGTTCAGTTAATAGCTTGCGGCCCATAAGATTAAGCGTTGTGCTGATGGCCAGCCTTTAGTTGTTTTTCAGGGAGTTGGGCAGGCTGCTGCTTTCTTCCCACGAGAGGATGGGGCGATGAATCTGGCCGCGCAATTCGTTGAGCATAGCGTCCACCGCTTCGGGCGTGTCGAGCTGCTCGTAATATTTCTCGCGCACCTGCACGACGGGGGCAAACCCGCACGCAGCCAGACATTCCACTTCTTTCAGGGTGAAATTGCCGTCGGGCGAAGTGCCGCCCACTTTGGCCCCGGTGATGCGCTCGAGGTTGGCCGTTAGCTCATCCGAGCCGCGCAACATGCAGGGGCCCGTGCGGCAGATTTCCAGCACGTGCTTGCCTACGGGCTTGAGGTTGAACATGGTGTAGAACGACGACACCTCGTACACCTCAATGGGCTTGATTTTCAACGTTTCGGCTACCAAATCTTGCACTTCAGGGCTTACCCAGCCGCCGAACTCGGCTTGCGCGATGTGCAGAATCGGCAGCAGGGCCGACTTGCTCCGGTCTTCCGGATAGTGCGTGAGCAGGCGCTTGATTTCCGCCTGGCCAGCGGGCGAGAATTGCAATTTGTTGGGCGAGGTCGTCGGCTCCATAGCAGTCAATTTCAACAAAAACTAAGCGTCCAGCTCGCCGGCGATGACGTTCATGGACGAGAGAATAACAATGGCGTCCGACAGCGTCGTGCCCACAGCCATCTCGGGATAAGCTTGGTAGTAGATGAAGCAGGGCCGGCGGAAGTGCAGACGATACGGCGTGCGGCCGCCGTCCGAAATCAGGTAGAAACCCAACTCGCCGTTGCCGCCTTCCACGGCGTGATATACCTCGCCAACCGGCGCGTCAATCTCGCCCATTACGATTTTGAAGTGGTAAATCAGGGCTTCCATGTTCTTGTACACTTCCGGCTTGGTGGGCAGGTAGTAGTGCGGGGCATCGGCATGGTAAGGGCCTTCAGGTAGCTTGTCAACGGCCTGGTTGATAATGCGCAGGCTCTGCCAAATTTCCTCGTTACGGACGATGAAACGGTCGTAGGTGTCGCCGTTGGTGCCCACCGGAATGTCGAACTCGAAGTCTTCGTAAGAAGAGTAAGGGTTCATGGCGCGCACGTCGTAGTCGACGCCTGCCGCCCGCAGGTTGGGGCCGGTGAAGCCGTAGCTCAACGCTTTTTCCGCTGAAATCGGACCCACGTTCACCACGCGGTCCATGAAAATGCGGTTGCGGTTGAACATGTTCTCGAACTCCTTCATCACCGCCGGGAAGCTTTTCAGCCAAGCACGGAGCTTGTCGAGCGCAGCCGGCGAAAGGTCGCGCTCCATGCCGCCCACGCGGCCCATGTTGGTGGTGAGGCGGGCGCCGCACACCTCCTCGTAGATTTCGTAAATCTTCTCGCGCTCCTGGAACACGTAGAGGAAGCCAGTGAAGGCGCCAGTGTCCACGCCCAGAATCGAGTTACAGATGAGGTGGTCGGCAATGCGGGCCAACTCCATCATAATCACCCGGATGTACTGCGCGCGCTTCGGTACGGTCACGCCGAGCAACTTCTCCACCGTCATGTGCCAGCCCAAGTTGTTGATGGGCGACGAACAGTAGTTCATCCGGTCGGTGAGCGTGGTAATCTGGTAGAACGGCTTGCGCTCAGCCAGTTTCTCAAACGCCCGGTGGATGTAGCCGATAGTGGGCACGCCCGATACAATCCGCTCGCCATCCATTTGCAGGATGTTCTGGAAAATGCCGTGCGTGGCGGGGTGCGTCGGGCCCAGGTTCAGCGTCGTCAGCTCCTGGCTGAAGTCGTTGAGGATGGGCATCAATTGGCCGGGGCGCTGGGCGGCGGCTTCTTCGTGTATTTTGTGGGTGCCTTCCAGCGTGTCGTTTACTGCCATGATGTGGTAATCAGGGGCCTAGCGGCCGAAAAACAGGTCGGTTTTGTCTTCGCGGGTTCCGTCTTCGACCGGGTACTCGCGGCGCATCGGGAAATAGTCCATGTCCTCCACGTTGAGGATGCGGATGAGATTGGGGTGGCCGGTGAAGACGATGCCGAAGAAATCGTAGGCCTCGCGCTCCATCCAGTTGGCGGTGTTGTAGAGGTCCGTCAGGGTCGGCACCACCGCGTCGGCAATGGGGAAGAAGATTTTCAGGCGAAGCCGGATATTCTTCGTCATGCTGTGCAGGTGGTAAATCATGCCCAACTCTTTCCCTTCGTTCTCGGGATAGTTGATGCCGCACATCGTGGTCAGGAAATGGAACTTCAATTCCTGGTCCTGCTGCAGGCCGGCGATGATTTCGTGGATTTTCTCCCGCGTAGTGGTCGCCGTCAGCAGGCCGTAGGGCTCGTGCACATCGGTGAACGTCGCCTCGCCAAACAGGCGCATGAGCAACGCCAGCACCTGCGCGTTCTGGGCCTTTATCGGGTCTTCGGCAACGGGCGCTTCGGGCGCGGCGGCAGCATCTTGAGGAGTCATTCGGGGTTGGTATTAGCCAGCTAGTCGGGAAAAAGGCAACCTTTCTATCCGACTGCCGACTGCCTGATACAGACTATTTAATGTTGTAAGACGCCAGCAGAGCCTGGTATTCAGGAGCGTTGCGGCGGCGGAATGATTCGTTGCGGGCGAGGTCCTGCACGCGCATCAGGCCGTCGAGTACCTGCTCGGGGCGGGGCGGGCAGCCGGGCACGTACACATCAACCGGGATGATGCGGTCGATGCCTTGCAGCACGGAGTAGGAATCGAAAATGCCGCCCGAGCAGGCGCAGGCGCCCATGGCCAGCACCCAGCGGGGCTCGGCCATTTGCTCGTACACCTGTTTCACGATGGGGGCCATCTTCTTGGCGATGGTGCCCATTACCATCAGCAAATCGGCCTGGCGGGGCGAGAAACTGGGGCGCTCGGAGCCGAAGCGGGATATGTCGTAGTGCGAGCCCATGGTTGCCATGAACTCGATGCCGCAGCAGGACGTGGCGAAGGGCAGAGGCCAGAGCGAGTTGGCGCGGGCAATGCCCACCACCTTCTCCAGCGAAGTAGCAAAAAAGCCAGCGCCTTCGATGCCCTCGGGGGCCTCAACGGTTTTTATTTCAGGAACTCGGTTATCAGCCATAGTTATAATAGACAAGCAGATTAGGCGGCCTTCGCTACTTGGGCGGGCCGGTTTTCTAACACCGGCGCGTTGGCGAAAGTTTGCCCGGAAGGTGCTTCGTTCCAGCGCAGAATGCCCTTTTTGATGATGTAGAAGAAGCCCGCCAGCAGCAGCGCCATGAAGATGAGCATCTCGATGAAGCCGTAGTAGCCGTCTTTGTTGAGCTCGCGGAAATTCACGGCCCAGGGGTACATGAAGATAACCTCGACGTCGAACAACACGAAGACAATGGCGGTAAGGAAGTATTTCACCGAAATCGGGGTGCGGGCGTTGCCCACGGATTCGATGCCGCACTCGAAGGAAGCATCCTTCACGGTGCTGTGGCGCTTGGGGCCCACCATGTGCGAAACAATCATGGCGAAGGCCACAAAAGCCAGGGCCAGACCAAATTGGATGACAATTGGAAGATAATCGGAGGGCTGATAATTGGCAGCCGGCAGGGCTAGGTACATAGAGGTCAATTATATAGCAAACAGGCCTCACGGGCGCTGAAGGGCAAAGGTAGCGCCCACGGGGTTGGGGCGCAATGTTGAAACGTGAACCGCTGGACGGATGGCTGAATTGGGCCGGTGAAGGTGGACTGCCGGAATAACAGTGGGCAGAAATATTCGGCGCATTACTGGCTTTTGTTTGGATTGAATGTGCTTTCTTTAGGGGCAAGCTGAGCACTACTCATTCCTCTCCATGTCTGATTCTGCTGATTCTTTGGGTGACTTTGCGGCGGCCAATGCGGCGCTGGCTGAGCGGGAGCATCAGCTCTCGGTCCTGTTCGACACCATTGCCGATGTCACGTTCGTGCTGAATGTGGAAGGCGAGGGGCGCTACCGGTTTGTATTCGCCAACAAAGCATTTGAGAAAACCACGGGCCTGCCGGTAGCGCAGGTACTGGGCCGCTTCGTAGAGGACATCATTCCGGAGCCCTCGCTCAGCCTGGTGCTTGGTAAGTACCGTGAGGCCATTGCCAGCATGGAGCGCGTGGTGTGGCAGGAAACGTCGGACTACCCCACGGGCCAGGTGACGGGCGAAGTGAGCGTGACGCCGGTGCCCGACGAGCAGGGCCGCTGCTGCCAGCTGGTGGGTGTGGTGCACGACCTCACCAAGGAAAAGCAGGTGGAAATGGCGCTGCGCCTCAGCAATGAGCGGTTTGCTTATGCGTTGAAGGCCACTACCGACGCCATTTACGACTGGAACGTGGGTGCCGACACGCTGTATTGGGGAGAAGGGTTTGAGGATTTATTTGGCCATCAGCTCATCGAGAACCCCACGCCCTTCAGCAAATGGGCCGATGGCGTGCACCCCGACGACAGCGCGCGCACCGTGGCAGGCCTGCTTCGGCTGGCGTTTGAAACCACCAACGTGTTCTGGGAGGAGGAATACCGGTTCCGACGGGCCGATGGGACCTGGGCCGAAGTGTTTGACCGGGGCTACCTGCTGCGCGATGCGGCAGGCCGGGCCGTGCGCATGATTGGGGCCATGCAGGACATCACGCCGCGCAAGCAGGCCGAACGGCAACAGCGGCTGATGACCGAGAAGCTAATCGGCCAGAATGCCGACTTGCAGCAGTTTACCTACATCGTGTCGCACAACCTGCGGGCCCCGCTGGCCAACGCCCTGGGATTTAGCGACCTGTTGGCGCGGGTGGACAAGCAGTCGGCGGTGTTTGATACGTCGCTGCAAAACCTGCGCACGAGCCTGCGGCTGCTCGACGAGGTGCTGACCGATGTGAACGACATTCTCTCGGTGCGCGATGAGCAGGCGGGCTACCGGCCCGAGCCGGTGGCGCTGGCTGCCGCGTGCCAGCAGGCGCTGCAGGGGCTGCACGAGGCGCTTCAGGGGGCGAACGGCCAACTCCGTATTGCTATTCCGGCCGACCTGCGCGTGGCTGGTAGCCGGGCTTATTTCCATAGCATCTTCCATAACCTGATTTCCAACGCCATTAAGTACCGGGCCGACGCCCGGCCGCTGGTCATTGACATCGCCGCCACTGTGACGCCGGCGGAGGGGCTGACCATTACGGTGCGCGACAATGGCTCGGGCTTTGACCGGCAGCAGGCGGGCGACAACGTTTTTCAGCTTTACCGGCGCTTTCATGTGGGGCAGGCCGGGCGTGGCATTGGCCTGTACCTGGTGCGGGCCCACGTAGAAGCCATGGGCGGGCAGGTGGCCGTGGCCAGCCGCCCCGATGAAGGAACCGAATTTACTATTCATTTCAGGCCTTATGCCGATGAAAACCTACCTCATTGATGACGACGACCTCGCCATCTACCTCACCGAGCAACTGTTGCGAGCCGAAGGGTTTTCTAATTGCATCTGCACGTTTCAGTCGGCCCAGGAGGCGCTGGACAAGCTGGTGGGGAGAAAGCAGGCCGTGCCGCAGGTTGTGTTTCTGGATTTGAACATGCCGCTGATGGATGGCTGGCAGTTTCTCGATGCGCTGGCTCCGTACCAGGAGGCGTTGCGCGGCACCTGCCACATCTACATCCTCACGTCGTCGCTGGCGCTGAAGGACCTGGAGAAATCCAAGGAATATGAGCTGGTGGCCGGCCTGATTCATAAGCCGCTGGACAGCGAAGAAATCCGGGCCATTCAGTCGCGGTTTGGAGATGATGGGGGAGGCAATGATGAGCCCTGCGACTGCTGATTGGGGGCTCACCATCTATTGTTGACCATTAATTAAGCAGAAGCAGCGCACTGGGATGAGCCAGTGACAATGAAAAAGCCGGACTTATTCGAGTCCGGCTTTTTCATTGTCACTGGCTACAAAGGCTTAGAGGCCGGTGTCGCGGTTCAGGTCCTCGGCGGGGGCGGAGCCGAGGAAGGGGTAACGGTAATCGGTGACGGGCACGAAGGTTTCCTTGATGGCGCGGGGCGATACCCAGCGGAGCAGGTTGAGGATGGAGCCGGCTTTGTCGTTGGTGCCGGAGGCGCGGGCGCCGCCGAAGGGCTGCTGGCCGACCACGGCACCGGTGGGCTTGTCGTTGATGTAGAAGTTGCCGGCGGCGTGCACGAGCTTCTTCGAGGCGAGGTCGATGGCGTAGCGGTCCTGGGCGAAGATGGCGCCGGTGAGGGCGTAGGGCGAGGTGGTGTCGACCAGCGCCAGGGTTTCTTCGAATTGGTCGGCGTCGTAGACGAAGACGGTGACGACGGGGCCGAACAGCTCGTCGCACATGGTGATGTATTTCGGGTCTTTGGCGAGGATGACGGTGGGCTCGATGAAGTAGCCTTTCGACTTGTCGTAGCCGCCGCCGGCGATGATTTCGGCGTTGGGGTCGGCCTTGGCGCCGTCGATGTACTTGGCGAGCTTATCGAAGGAGGCTTCGCTGATGACGGCGTTGATGAAGTTGGAGAAGTCTTCGACGTCGCCCATTTTGAAGGAGGCGAGGTCTTCTTTGACGTAGCCGAGGATTTCATCGGCGAGGTTGCTGGGGAGATAGACGCGGGAGGCGGCAGAGCATTTCTGGCCCTGGTACTCGAACGCGCCGCGCGAGATGCCGACGGCTACGGCTTTGGCGTGGGCCGAGCGGTGGGCGACGATGAAGTCCTTGCCGCCGGTTTCGCCCACAATGCGGGGGTAGGATTTGTAGCGGTGGATGTTCTGGCCGATTTCCTGCCAGATGGTTTGGAAGACTTTGGTGGAGCCGGTGAAGTGGATGCCGGCGAAATCGCGGTGCTTGAACACGACGTCGCCCACTACGGGGCCGTCGGCGTAGATGAGGTTGATGACGCCGGCGGGCACACCGGCTTCCTCGAACAGCTCCATGAGGACCTGGGCGGAGTAGACCTGGGTGTCGGCGGGCTTCCAGACGACTACGTTGCCCATCATGGCCGCGGAGGAAGGCAGGTTGGCGGCGATGGAGGTGAAGTTGAAGGGCGTGAGGGCGAACACGAAGCCTTCGAGGGGGCGCTGTTCGAGGCGGTTCCACATGCCGGGCAGGCTCTCGGGCTGCTGCTCGTAGACCTGGCGCATGAAGTGGACGTTGAAGCGGAAGAAGTCGATGAGCTCGCAGGCGGCGTCGATTTCGGCCTGGAAGGCGTTTTTGCTTTGGGCCAGCATGGTGGCCGCGTTGATGCGGGCGCGGTAGGGGCCGGCGAGGAGGTCGGCGGCTTTGAGGAAGATGGCGGCGCGGTGCTCCCAGGGCAGCTCGGCCCAGGCGGTGCGGGCGGCCAGGGCGGCCTCAATGGCCTGGGTGACGTGGGCGGCGGTGCCGTAGTGGAAGTGGCCGAGGGTGCGCTGGTGGTCGTGCGGGGGGCTCATGCGGCGCAGCTCGCCGGTGCGGACCTGCTGGCCGCCGATGTGCATGGGAATATCCAGCTCCAGGCCGCGCAGGCGCTTTAGCTCCTGCTGAAGCTCCAGTTTCTCTTTCGAGCCGGGGGCGTAGCCTTTGACGGGTTCGTTGATGGGGACGGGGACGTTGAAAAAGCCGGTGGCCATAGGGGGTTCGGGTTAGGTTAAGGGAGGGTTTGGGATGGGACGGGGCAAAGGTAGCTGAGAGGTGGGGCAGCGGTGTGCCGGCTGCCGGCTGGCCCCCGCCGGTAGGGGTTGAGGCGAAGCCGGCAGGTGTAGGAGCGGTGCCGATACGTGTCGCAGCAATGCCGGCAGGTGTTTTGCCATCGTCGGCAGGTGTTGGAGCGGTGCCGGCAGGTGTTTTGCCATTGCCGGCAGGTGTTGCACCAGCGACTACAGGTGCCCCAGCAGCGCGCGCACCTGCTGGGCGAGGTCGTCGGGGGAGCCGGTGTTGTGGAGCGTGAAATCGAAGTGCGGGTAGTCGTCCATGGCGGTTTCGCTGGGGTGGTTGTCGTCGCGGGTGCCGTCGCCGCGCTGGTGGAGCGGGTCGCCTTCGATGCGCAGCATGAGGCCGCCGCGGGCGCGGATGGGGTCGGCTTCGTTGGCGAAGCGCACGTCGGGCACCAGTACGAAGGCATCGTGCGGCAGGGCGGCGAAGAAGGCATCGACCCAGACCAGCGGCTCCCACTCGCGCAGGGCCTGGCCTACTTGCTGGAGCATTTCGCCCCGCGTGCGGTGGAAGGTGGGCACCAGCTCGGCCTTGCCTTCCTGGGTGTAGTAGGGGGCCACGGCCTCGCCGGTGAGGGCGGCGCAGACGGATTTGATGGAGTCGCCGAAGGAGCGAATCTGCCACTGGCGCTCGGGCTGGAGCTGTTGCAGAATGCGGGCCACGGTGTCTTTGCCGCTGCCCCGGCGGCCGGAGAGGCCAATGAGGTGTACCATGGGGGTGGGGGATGGGTGCTTTTAGAACGGCGGGCTGCCTGTCATGCTGAGCGCAGCCGAAGCATCTCTACCACGAGAGTAAATAATTACTACTGCGGTAGAGATGCTTCGGCTGCGCTCAGCATGACGTTCTTTAACTATTCAAAAGTCTTATAAAATCTTCTTCAGCTCGCTCAGGCAGCTGATTTCGTGGGTGATTTGGTTGAAGTGCCGGCGTTTGTCGGGGTTGAAATACACCTGGTCGATGCCGGCGTTGTAAGCGCCCAGCACGTCGCATTCGAGGTTGTCGCCAATCATGAGGCTTTCGGCGGCGGTGGCGCCGGTGCGCTCCAGCGCGTGGCGGAACATGCGCGGGTCGGGCTTGAGGCAGCCGCTTTCCTCGGAGGTGATGACTTCCTCGAAGTAGTGCGTCAGGTTCGAGGACGTGAGCTTGATGCCCTGCACGTCGTTGAAGCCGTTGGTGATGAGGTGCAGGCGGTACTTGGGCTTGAGGTAGTCGAGCACCTCGTGGGTGAAGGGGAATACGGCCGATTTCTGGGGCAGAATTTCGGTGAACTCGGCCGAGATGGTGGCCGGAATCTGGTCTTCGGCCAGGCCCAGCCGCGTGAGCGTCCGGCTGAAACGCGCCTCGCGCAGCTGGCTTTGGGTGATTTTATTGCTCTGGTACAAGCGCCACAGGGCATGGTTGATGTCGCTGTAAACGCTGATAAACTGGTCTGCCGAGAAGGTGCCGTGGCGGGCGAAATCGTGGCGCTCGTAGAGCGTGTGCAGGGTTTCGTTGGCGTTTTTTTCGAAGTCCCACAGCGTGTGGTCGAGGTCGAAGAAGAGGTGACGGTATTTCAAGGGAATTATGAATTATAAATTATGAATTATAGCACGTCATGCTGAGCGCAGTCGAAGCATCTCTACCGCAGGAGTAATTCAATCGAAACAACGAAGTAGTAGAGATGCTTCGACTGCGCGGACGCCAGATGGGCATGACGCTCTTTCAACCACCGGTTAGCCTTATCACAGCGAGCCGGCGAGGGCCATGCTCAGCACGCCGGCCAGCATGATGCCCTTGCAGAACGTACTCAGGTGCCGAAAGTGCCGCCGCCGGTCGGCCCGGATGAGCAGGCGGGTTAGTTGGGCCATGGGCAGCAGCACCAGCAGCAGCAGCCACAGGCCCAGCGGCCAATGCCCGCCCCACAAGAGCCGGCCCGTGGCCCCCAGCGTGAGCAGGGCCAGACTCGCCAGGAAAAAGCCGGCTATCCATTTGGTACGGGCCACGCCCCAGACAAGGGGCAGCGTGCGGCAGCCGTGCTGGGCATCGCCGCGCATGTCCTCCACATCCTTCACGATTTCGCGCACCATGGTGAGCAGGAAGGCGGCCAGCGCGTAGGGCCACACCACGCTGTGGCCGTCGTGGCGCGCCAGCTGCAATTGCAGCTCGGGCAGCAGCACCAGTGCCGCCGTGAGGGTGGCAATGCTGAGGTTGCCCACCAGCGCCACCCGCTTGAACCGCGCCGAGTAGCCCCACAGCAGCAGGGCGGTGCCCAGCGTGACGAGGCCCAGCACCGGGTGCAGCCAGCCGGCCACCAGCACGCCCACGCCGCTGAGCACCATGTGGGCCAGCATGGCCATGCGCCGGTTCACCACCCGCCCAATCACCAGCCGGTCGGGCCGGTTGATGGCGTCGATTTTCACGTCGTAATAGTCGTTGATGATGTAGCCGGCCGCCGCTACCAGCAGCGCCGCCCACACCAGCAGCCCGAAGCGCCGGTCCAGCAGCGACGCGCGCAGCGGCAGCCCGGGCAGCAGCAGGCCGGCCCGTACCAGGGCCAGGCAGAGCAGCATAATGAGCAGGTTGGGCCAGCGCACCAGCGTGGGCAGGGCCGTGCGCAGCCGCTCCGGGGGCAGGGGCGGGGGCAGGGCGGGCGCGGGTGGCTTGGGGGGCAGCGGGTTCATCGGGAGCGGCACGGGGCAGGCGAGGGGCAAAGGTCGGCAGAAGTGGCGGGCTGCCTGCGCGGGCGAGGGAAGCGCCGGGAACAAAAAAGCCTCTCCGTTGCGGGAGAGGCTTTTGCGATGGCGCGGGGCCGCGCCATCAGGGAGTTTTCAAGCTCAGATTTTGCGTACGTTCACGGCGTTGATGCCTTTGCGGCCTTCCTGGGTTTCAAACTCTACCCGGTCGTTTTGTTGCACTGTGGTCCCGTTCAGGCCCGTTACGTGGACGAAGAAGTCTTCTTTCGTTTGGTCGTCGGTCACGAAGCCGTAGCCTTTGGCTTCGTTGAAAAATTTGATGATGCCGGTTTTCATGCAAAAAAACAAAAAGGAAAAGAAAAACCGCCCGGGTAAAGGCTGCGGAAAGGCCTGAAACGGCAATAAAGCGCCATTCCAAAACCCCTTACGCGGGAAGCCAACGCGGGGTTGGCCGGTCGTCGGCTCAGGCTCGTCCGTAGTTGTCGGCTATTGGTTATCGCGCCACTCGTACACCCACTTGGCCTGGATTTGCTCCAGGTGGCCTTCGGTGGATTGCTCGCGGGTGCCGTCGAAGTTGTCCAGGCTCAGGACCCACTCAATCAGCTCGGTGAAGCGGATGCGGTAGATTTTGGCTTCCGTGAAGTCGTTGCCGAACTTCTCGTAGAGCGCCATGGCAATATCCTCGTGGTCGGCCCAGTGCATGGGCGGCTCGAAATGATTCATTTAAGGAGGGTTGAATGTTGAGGGTTGAATGTTGAATGAAAGGATAGAAGAAGCTAAGAAGGCTGTTTTCTGATTCAGAAACGGCACTCAGCCCTCAATCCTTAAAACCCAACACTTCAAAACTAGTGTCCCAGAAAGTGCTGGGGCGGGATGGTGACGACGAGCTGCATGTCGGCTTCCACCACGCACTGGCAGGCCAGGCGCGAGTTGATGCGCGGGTTCTCGGCGCGGTCGATGAAGTCTTCCTCCTTGTCGGAAATCTCGGGCAGGTCGTCGCCGCCCGCGTTGATGTAGATGTGGCAGGTGCTGCACCCGCACACGCCGCCGCAGTTGTGCTGGAGCTGGATGCCGTTGTTCAGCGCCACGTCGAGCACCGACTCGCCGGAGGCCGCCACATGAGTTTGGGCCGGCTGGCCGTCGTTGAACTGAAAGGTGATGGTGGTGGCGGAAACGGACAAAACGAGAAGCGAATAAGTCGAATAATACACGGCATTTGCCGCCGCAAAGGTACTCCGCCCGGCCCCGGCATCAAAGCTGGGCCTGGATGCTGGCCGTGAGCTGCGCATACAGCGCTTGCCAGGCTGGATGCGCCGCCAGGGCCGCATGGTGGGCGGCCAGCGTGGGCGCATCGCGCCGCACGGCCGGCCCGGTTTGCACCGTGAAGGGCGGATTAGCCAGAGCTTTGGCTACCGTTTCGCGCACCAGCGGGGCCAGCAATTCCGGCGGCAGGGCGGCCTCGGCCAGCAAAGCATCGGCAATGCCCAACAGGTGGTTGGTGAAATTGTTGGCGAACACGGCCGCTACGTGCAGCTTGAGCCGCTGGGCCGAATTGAGCCGCAACACGTGCTGGCTGAGGCTGCCGGCCAGGGCCAGCAGGGTGGCTTCGGCAGCCGGCGTGGCGGCCTCAATGCACAGCGGCACGGCAGGCCAGTCGATGGTACGGCCGGGGCTGAAGGTCTGGAGTGGGTAGAGCACGCCGCCGCGCACCGCCGGCTGCGCGGCAAACACGCCCAGCGGCAACGCACCGGCTAGGTGCACCACCAGAGCACCCTCGGGCCAGCTGATACTGGCGAGCAGCGGCTCTACGGCGGCATCGGGCACGGCCAGCAGGTACACATCGGCGGGAGGCAGGGGCAGGGGCGGGGCCAGGGTGGCCAGCGCCGCGGTGCCGGGCAGCGTGGCGGCCAGGGCGGTGGCCGCCGCCGCCGTGCGGCTCCACACGAAGGCCAGCTGGTGGCCGGCCGCCACCAGTGCCGGGGCCAGCTGACTGGCCACGCGGCCGGTGCCGAACAGCCCAATCCGCAGGGAATCCAGAGAAATATCTGTCATTAATTAATGATGAAATATGACATTTATAGACGGGCTAAATGGTTGGCTTGCATTATACCGCCCGCGCAATGGCTGCGGGGACCGCAAAAAGGAGCTGGCCGAATGATTTGTGCTCAAAGTTTAGCAACTTGTACCCCCAAAGCTACCGGCTGACCCGTAAGGCGACTTGCACAACGGTCGGTTCGAGTCTTTTATTCAACCTCATCATTCTCTTATTCACCCATTTTACTCCCTCTTTTCAATGAATCACCAATACAATCGTCCGGGGCCAACGGTGCGCCTGCGGCACCTGGCCCTGGCCGCGCTGCTAGCGACGGGCACCGCCGCCGGCGCGCAGGCCCAAACGCTGAACTACCCGCCCGCCAACGCCCAGAACGTGGCCGGTACCTACACCGACCTGGGCACGACCGGCACGGCCATCACCACGACCAGCACCGATGATGCCAACTCGGCCGAGCAGCTCATCGGGTTCAACTTCGCCTACAACGGCGCGACGATGGACCGCTTCATCCTGAACACCAACGGCTTTCTGAAGCTGGGCGCGGCGGCCGGCATGACGGCCCCCACGGTGGCCCTGTACACGGCCTACGCCGAGTCGAACAACGGCGGCACCCTGCTGGGCACGGCAACCAACGACATCAACCTGATATCGCCCTTCAACTACGACCTGTTGAGCGGCACCAGCACCGCCGAGTACCGCGTGGCCACCACCGGCACGGCCCCCAACCGGGTGTGCACCATTCAGTGGAAAAACGTGGCCGATAAGGCGCAGCTGTCCGATGTGGGCGGCACCACCGTAGCCAACCAGTACGCCAACATGGCGTTTCAGGTGAAGCTCTACGAGGCGAACAACAGCATCGAGTTCGTGTACGCGGCCCCGACCGTGGCCGCCGCTGCCAACAACAACTTTAAGTATGCCCAGGTGGGCATCAAAGGGGCCGGCAACGGTGCCGACCAGATTTTGCGCGTCACCAAAGGGTCCGTGACCCTGTGGAGCGATGCCTCGGCCGTAACCTTTGCCAGCGGCCCGGTGACCGTTGGCGCTACGGGCGCTTTTAACTTCCGCCAGGCCGTGCCGGCAGACAACGGCCGCACGTACCGGTTCACGCCGGTGGTGGCCGTCGACGCGGCGGCTTCGGCCATTCAGGGGTACGCTTCGGTTATCGTGCCGGCCAGCAACCCCATCACCCTGCGGGGCGTGGTGCGCAATTCCGGCACCACGGCCTTCGCGGCGGCTACTCCCGTTACGCTCACCATCAGCGGCGCCAACACCTATACCCAAACGGTAAACGTGGCGGCCCTGGCCGCGGGCGGTTCGGCGTTGGCTACGTTCTCGGGCATCACCCTGCCCAACGTGGGCCAGAACACCGTTACCCTCTCGGTGGCCCTGCCCAACGACACCAACGCCAGCAACAACACGCTGGCGCAGCCGATGGAAACCAGCGCCACCACCATCTCCCTGGCTACGCCGGGTGCGGGCAGCGGCGGCAGCGTATTCAACGCGGGTGCCGATGGCTACTATGCCTCGAAAATCACGCTGAACGTGGGCCGCAGCATCACGGCCGTGAGCGGCCTGATTAGCGACGCGGGCAACCAGGCCGGCGTGGCCAAAACCACGGTGGGCGAAAGCATGTACGGCGTGGTGATTGACGCCACGACCGGGACCCTGCTGGCCCGCTCGGCCAACTACGTGGTCACGCAAGCCGACATCAATACCTACCACACCTTCACGCTCGTTGCCCCCGCCACGGTGCCGGCCGGCAGCGTATTGGTGGGCATGGCCCAAACGGCTTCGTCCGGCACGCTGCCCTACTACCCCTTCGGGGTGCAGGCGGAAGACCCGAACCGCACGGCTACCTACTACACCGGCTCGACGGCCGGCGGTGTGCCCACGGCCGCGTTCACCACGGCTACTACCACCGGCTTCAAGCTGCCCTTCGGCGCGGTGACGGCCGCTCCGGCCACCAACGACGTGGCCGTGAACGAGATTCAGGGCTACGGCTCCATCGCAGTGCCGGTGGGCAACCCCTTCAGCCTGCGCGCCGTGGTGCGCAACGGTGGCCTGGCCGCCGTGACCACCCCCACGCAAGTGACGCTGAACATCACCGGGGCCAACACCTTTAGCCAGGTTCAGACCGTGACCTCGCTGGCCGTGAGCGCCACGAGCACCGTCACGTTCTCCAACATCACCCTGCCCAACGCCGGTGCCAACACGATTACCGTGAGCGTGCCCAACGACGACGTGCCCGGCAATAACACGGCCACCCAGGCCATGACCACCAGCCCCACCAAGTTCTCGTTCATCGCCCCCGGCGTAGCGCCCACCGGTGCTTTCGGCGTGCCGGTAGCCACCGCGAACCGCACCATTGCCTTCTGCTCGAAGCTGACCGTGAACGCCTCGCGCGACATCACCTCGGTGAGCGCCTTCATCTACAACGACACCAACCTGTCGAGCAGCAACACGGTTGCTTACGGGGTGGTGGTGAACGCCACGACCGGCGCCGTGATTGGCCGCTCGGCCGACTACACCCTGACCACCGCCGACCTGAACCGTCTGCACACCTTCACCATGGCGGCCAACGTGCCGGCCGGTGACTTCCTCGTGGGCATTGCCCTGGTAACGCCCGCCAACAGCACCGCCGTCTTCCCGATTGCCGTGCAGAACGAGACGCCCGCCCGCCCCGGCACCTTCTACACCGTCAACATCACCAGCACCACGCCGGTGGCCCCGGTCGATGCCGCCAGCAACAACTCGCGCTACATGATTGAAGCCGAAACCGCTGCGCCCAACGCCTGCCCCACGCCCACGGGCCTGGCCATCACGGGCAGCACGTTCTCCTCGGCCTCGTTCTCGTTCACGGCTGCGGCCGGCGCTACGGGCTACCAGATTGTGTACGGCCCGCAGGGCTTCACCCCCGGCGGCACGGGCAGCACCACCTCGCCCACCTTCACCGGCACCACCTACACGCTGCCCGGCCTGTCGGCCAGCACCACCTACGATTTCTACATCCAGACCATTTGCAGCACCACGTCGCAGAGCGGCCTGGGCGGCCCGGTTCGCGTGACCACGGCCTGCACGCCGCCCACCATCGCGGCCTTCCCCTACGCCCAGAACTTCGACGTAGTGGCCTCCGGCCAGACGCTGCCCTGCGGCATCACCGTGACGGATAGCAACAACGACGGCTTCACCTGGCGCGCCACCGGCACCGTGACCGACCCCGCCACCGCCAACGTGGCCCGCTCGGCTCCCAACGCCATGGTGTACTCCTTCAACAACGTAGGCCCGACCCCCACGGTGGCCGCCAACGACTGGTTCTTCACCCCGGCCCTGAGCCTGGTGACCTCGCAGAGCTACCGCGTTTCGTTCTACTACCGCGTGGCCAGCACCTACACCGAAGGCCTCGAAGTGAAGTACGGCACCGCCGCTACCCCCGCCGGCCAGACCAACACGTTGTACACCAACGCCGCCCTCACCAGCGCCACCTACCAGCTGGCCAGCAACGCCAGCACCCCGGCCGTGCTCGACATCACGCCCGCCACGGCGGCCAACTACTACGTGGGCTTCCACGCCATCAGCCAGGCCAACCAGGGCTTCCTGGCCATCGATGACCTCAACATCACCGCCGGCCCGCTGGCTACCTCCGAGGCCCTGAAGCGCGCCGTGAGCGTGTTCCCGAACCCCTCCAACACGGGCGTGTTCAACCTCGAAATCCACGGTGCCAACGCCAAGCAGGCCATGGCCGTGGAAGTAACCAACATGCTCGGCCAGCGCGTCTACACCGGCTCGGCCAAGGACAACTTCAGCAACAGCGTGAACCTGTCCTCGCTCGCTTCGGGCATCTACTCCATCAAAGTCCGCAACGGCGAGGAGTACACCCAGCAGCAGATTTCGATTGTGAAGTAAGCTTCGGCTTTGCTTGACTTCGGCAAAAGGGCCGCCCATTGGGCGGCCCTTTTTTTGTGCTCTTTGGCAATTGCCCTCTCCGGCCCACCCTGTGGGCCCACTCTTTCCGCCATCGGGGAAACGCTGTCCGCCATCGGGGAAACGCTGTCCGCCATCGGGAACAGTCCGTTTTGCCTTGGAAATCCGTTGTCCGCCATCGAGGAAAGTCCGTTTTGCCCTGAAAATCGGTTGTCCGCCATCGCGGACAAGCTGTTTTACCCTGGAAATCCGTTGTCCGCCGTTGGGGAAACGCTGTTTTGCCCTGAAAAACGGTTATCCGCCATCGGATAAACGCTGCCTGCCGTTGGCAGGAAGCCGTTTTACGTTGGAAACGCCCTATCGCCAATGGCGGCCGGCGCGTCCGGGACGGGAAACCGCTGGTCTGAAACGCAAAAGGCCGCCCCAGGGAATGGGACGGCCTTTTGCGTGAGGCAACAATTGGAGGGTTAGCTCACCGGCTGGGGCCGCACGGCCCGCCCGCCGGCTTCGGCCGGGGCCTCCGTTTCGGCCAGCACGCCCTTGCCTCCGCGCTGCCGCACGCTCAGCCCGAAGCCGAGGGCCATGAGCAGCGTGCCGCTCCACAGCAGGTTGATAAACGGCTTTTCCATCGCTTTCAGAATCACGTAGTCCTTCTGCGTGGTGCTCACCCCGAAGGTGAACTTGCCCTTGGCCGGGTCCACCGAGTCGAAGGTGATGCGCACGCCCAGGTCTTCGGCCTCGTCGGGCAGGCTGCCCACCATGCGGTTGCGCACCACAAACACGGGGTGCACATGGTACTGCCGCTTCTCGCCGTACACAATCATGTCGGCCTGCAAAGCCAAATCGCCCTTTTGCAGGTTGAGGCCAGCCGTTTCGTGGGCCGCCTCCACCGCCCGGAACACGGCGAAGTAGTCGTTCAGGAAGATGGTGTCGCCCACGCTCAGCACCGACTGCTTGGCCTCGCTCCAGGGCTTCTCCTTGCGCGGGTCCAGCACCGAGCTGATGTGCGTGTAAATGTCGTGTCCCCAGAATTTCTTGATGGCCGGCGAAGCCAGCAGGCCGCCCATCTCCTCGTTCACCTGCGCCCGGGGGTACAGCGTGAACTGCTCGCCCGATTTCTGGTCCTTGTAGTTGATGCGGTAATAAGTGTTTTCGGGCAGGATGTTCACCGTGTCGCCCGTCTTGTAATACACCTTGCTATCCACCGTAATCGGGGCGCGGGCCACGGCCTTGTAGTCGTCGTCGGTGCGGTACAGGTACTGCTTGTCCACGTAGCCCGGCACGCCCGGCACCTCAAAATACTGGCCGGTGTAGGTGAGCTGGTAGCCGTGCATGGGCGCGGTTTCGTTGCGCCACAGCAGCACGTTGTCGCGGTTCAGGTCCTCGGTAAACTCCCGCGAATACAGCAGCCCCGACACGTTGCGAGAAATAATGCTCGAATACCCCGACGACGCCAGCACGCCCAGCAGCATCAGGGCAATGCCCAGGTGGGCCACCGCCCCGCCCGAGAGCCGCACCCCACGCCGCAGCAGCGTGAAGATGGTGCCGAAGTTGGCCAGCACCCCAAACAGCCCCGCCAGCGTCAGCACCACGTAAGCCGGCGAAATCGTGAGGCCATTATACCGCACCAGCAGCACCACCAGCGCCGTGCCCAGCAGGGCCAGCAGCGTAGGCGCCGTGAGCGAGTTGATGAGCGTTTCCTTGGTGTTGCGCTGCCACCACATCACCTGGGCCACGCCCGAAAGCAGGGCCACGCCCACGCCCATCCACAATTGCAGCTTGGAGTAATGCGCAATCTGGTCGGCCGGCAACGCCACGTTGGTCTTGATGCCCAGCAGCCCCATAAAGGAGTTGTACACCGGAATGCTGGTCGTGAACAGCACCTGGAACGCGCCCAGGCACAGCACCGTCGCGCCCACAAACACCCACAGCTCCGGGTTGTAGGCGTTGAGCTCTTTGGCCGAAATCGGAATCTCCTTCCAGCGCCACACCAGCAGCGCCACCGCCAGCACCGTGAAGGCCGCCAGGTAAATAAACAGCTGCCCGCTCAGGCCCAGGTCCGTAAACGAGTGTACCGAGGCATTGCCCAGCACCCCGCTCCGCGTGAGGAACGTAGCGTACAAAATAAGCACGAACGTGGCAATAACCAGCGCAAACGCGGTGCGCAGGCCCGTGCGGCGCTTCTGCCACAGCACCATGCCGTGCAGCGAGGCCACCAGCACCAGCCACGGAATGTACACGGCGTTTTCCACCGGGTCCCAGTTCCAGTAGCCGCCGAAGTTCAGCGTCTCATAGGCCCAGTAGGCGCCCATTACCACGCCCACGCCCAGCACCCCACCGCCGATGAGCGTCCAGGGCAAAGCCGGTTTCACCCAAGCCGTCAGCTCCTTTTTCCACAGCGCGGCAATGGCGAAGGCGAAGGGCACAAGCGTGAGCGCAAAGCCCAGAAACAGCGTGGGCGGGTGAATCACCATCCAGTAGTTCTGGAGCAGGGCGTTGAGGCCGGTGCCGTCTTTGGGCACGAAGTCGGGGTTCATTTTCCACACCGGCAGGTCGGTGAGGAATTCGCGTAGCAGGATGAACGGGGAGGAGCCCACCTTCACGCCGCCCATCACCACGCCCAGAATCATGCTCACCAGAAACAGCTGCACGCCGCTGAATACGGCCATCACAGGCGCCTCCCAGGTCTTGTGAAAGCGCATGATTAGCAAACCAATGACTACATGC
>JAQBNT010000145.1 GCA_028288445.1 Hymenobacter sp.
ATTTATGGCAGAAAAAAAGCGCGTATGAATCCCGACCCCATCGTTCAACTGCCCGAATTGCTTTATGTGCACGACCCTCTGTGCGGCTGGTGCTACGGCATGAGTCCCGTCATTAATCAGGTGCAGCGGGAGTTTGCGGGGCGCGTCGACGTATCGGTGCTGTGCGGCGGCATGGTGCGCGACGATGACACCGGCCCGATTTCCGAAAGCTGGGACTACATCCGCCAGGCACTGGGGCAGGTGGAAGACGTGACCGGCGTGCAATTTGGTGAGCCCTTCAAGGCGCTGGGCGAGGCTGGCACTTACCACTACGACTCGGAGCCGCCGAGCCGGGCCATCGTGGCCTTCCGTCACCTGACGCAGGACCCGGCCCGCGCCGTAGCCTTCGCCCACGCCGTACAAAAGGCCTTTTTCCGTGATGGCCAGGACTTAAACGCCGCCGCTACCTATGTGCCCCTACTGGCCCCGTTCGGGCTGGACGAAGCCGAATTCCTGCACCGCTTTGCCGCGCCCGAAACGGCCACGGCCGCCCGGCAGGAATTTGCGGCCGTGGCCCGCATTGGCGTGCAGGGTTTCCCTACGGCCGTGGTGCGGATTGGGGAGCAGGGCTACGTGCTGGCCCGGGGCTACCAGCCGTTTGAGCAGCTGCGGGCGGGGCTGGAGCAACTGTTGCAGCAGGAATCGGGGCGCTAAGACGACCTATCGGACCCGCACGGTTTGCTTCTTTAGGGGCGACCACGCAATCTGGCGGCGGTCTTCCTTGCCTTTCAGGTACTCAAAACCAATGGCATCGGACCGTTTTTGAAAGTCGGTCCAAGTAGCGCGGTCAAGGTTTTCGATGCCGCCCGGGAATGTGGCTTTGGCCGCTACGGCCGGGGTGTGAAACTGCGCCGGCAGGAAAAACCGGTCGATGCGCCGGAGCACGAAGGTTTCGCGCTCGGCACGGGTGGCGGTGGGACCTTTCATCTCATACACCAGGGCGGCTTCGAGGTCGGGTTCGGTCAGCATTTCGCGGAAAATAACCTGGCCATCGGGGTCGGTTATGGTGAATTCGCCGGTGCCTTCGAGGATGGACGGGCCGCGAAATACCAGCTGGAATTTATCGGCCGGGCCTTTGGGACGGCTGAAATTGTGCGCCATCCGCGCCACGCGCAGTGTATCGCTCACGGCCGAAACAGCTTTGGTGTGAGCAGTGTCGGGGGCGGGCAAAGTGCTATTGGCAGCAGAGGGCGCGGTGGTGCTGTCCGGCCCTTGGTGGTCAGCCACCCGGGAAACCGAGCCTTCGTTCACGGCCGAAGGGGTAGAATTGCAGGCAGCTAGCAGCGGCAGCAACAGGAAGAGGCGGGTGGTACGCATATGTAATGGTGAGTTGAAGTGAAACGCCCCATTGATACGCGGCGAAGGGCCGTTTGAGTTACCGCCGTCACCCTGCCGGTGCTCAGCGCCAGAGCAACATGGCGATAAAGGCCGCGCTTAAGCACAACGACGACACTTGGTTCATCCGCATGGTGTGCTCAAAATCGGCGGCGCTTTCGTCGTGCCACACGGTCCAGGCCCAGCGGCTGAATAAGGCCACCACCGGTCCGGTGGCTATCAGAAAAATCAGTAGCGGGCGGATTTCCTGGCGCAGCCAGTAGGCTAGTCCCAGCGCCGCCGCGCCCGCCAGCAGTCCCACCGCTGCAAATATGAACGTACCCCGGATGCCCAGCCGCAGGCTCAGGGTACGGTCGCCGCGCCGGGCATCTTCCTCGTGCTGGTACACCTGCGTGAGTGGGTAGGAGCCGCACAAAAACAGCGTGCTGACCAGCGCCAGCAGCAAATTAGTTTTTTCGAATAGCTGCGTCGGCACGGCACCCACGCCCACCTGCGTCATCAGCAGCGTAAATGAGCCTTGGAAAATAACGACTACCAGCGTGCTCAGCAGCGGGTATTTCTTTAACCGAATGCCCTCGTAGCTGTACGCTTTCGACACCAGCAAATACGCTACCACCAGCACGGCAAAGGGCCACGAGAGTAGCGCTGCCCCCGCCACGGCCAGCGCATCGAACAGCCACACCAAATGCAGCAGCTCGGGCGTGACTTTGGGCGGCGCTTTCAGGCCGCCGATGCTGCCTTCGTCCTTGTCATAGTAAGAGTTATAGCCGTTGGAGGCGGGGTAGGCTAGCAGGTGCAGCACCACAAACACGCCCACGGCCCGCCACCCGCTCCACGGCCCGCGCAAGGCACTCAGCCCAAACCAGAACACGGGCATGAGGTAAACGGAAAACGGGATGCGCAGCAGCGGCAGCGCCTTTTTATAAGCAGTGAGCAATGGTCAAAATCAATTAGGCAAGGCCAACGGAGCCGGCCGCCACAAAGGTGGGCAAAAGCCGCAATAGAAACAGCTGCGGCTTAGGCTTCATCAGCTTTTGCCGGTTGCGCAGCCTCAACCGGCCAGCCGATGAGATATGTCACCTCCGGCCCCCACCAGTGGCTTTTTTTTCCAGCCTGCCAGGCAAACTCGCCCGCCGGGTCGGCGGCGTGGGCCAGGGCCAATAGCTCGGCCGTCGAGTACATCCGCAGCAGCGACACCGACCCGTCCCAGATGGTACAGAGCGGTATGAGCGGAATCAGATAAGTAAACACCAGCCGGCTGAGCCGAAACGGCCGAAAAAACGGCGTGAGCAGCAGCTGCGCCACGGGCAGCACCGTGAGGGCCAGCAGCAGCTCGGCCCAATGCTTGCCTGCGCCCTCAAATACGCCGATGCCGGTGCCGGCTCGCACGGCATCGCGCAGCAGGGCAGTGGCCGCAGCGGGCGGGAAGTGGTGAAAGGCCGAAAAGACGGTGCGGAAACCCGTCAGCTGCGCGGGCACGGCCAGCGCATTCACCGACGAGGGCTCGAAGCCGATGGCTCCGTTGGTGCGGCGGGCGATATCGGCCCAGGCGGCGGGCTGGGGGTAGAGGTCGGTAAGGGTGATGGTGGCGGGCTGGCCCAAGGCTTGCAGAGCGGCCAGCACGGTTTCGGTGCCGCCGCCGGCCCCGGCCCCCAGCTCCAGCACGCGGGTTTGGGCAGTGCGGGCGAGGCCCTCGGCCAGCAGCGGCGCAATGGGCCGGTAGGTGCCCAGCGCCGAAATCATAAACCGCAGATAGTCCATCATCCCGGCCCGGATGATGGCCGGAAACCAGGGTAAATCCTCAAATTCGAAGAGTCTAAGGCGAAGGCGCATGGCCCGATGATACGCAGCAACTGCTGAGCCGGCTATTGGGAGTTCGTGAAAAAAATAAAGTAGCAGGATGCGGATTCCGATTTATTTCTTCAACTTTGCATCACAAAGCACTTCGATAATTATGAAGCCCGCCGCTGCTCCCGACCCGCTTGCCCAACTCACCGAAATCCGCGCCATCATGGAGCGCAGCTCGCGCTTTTTGTCGCTTTCCGGCCTGAGTGGGGTAGGGGCGGGCGTGGTGGCACTGCTGGGCGCGGCCGTCGGCCATTTCTACCTGCAAAGCCAATACCCCAGCGAGTACGGCCCGGCCGGCTACGCACACCTCGTGGCCAGCACCGCACCGGAGCGGCAGGCGGCGCTGCCGTTTCTGCTGCTGCTGGCGGGTGGCGTGATTGCGGCGGCGTTGCTGGTGGCGTTTTTCTTCACCCAGCGCCGCACCCGCCGCAGCGGCCAAACACTGTGGAGCGGCCCCGCGCGCCGGGTGGCCGTGGCTCTGGCGGTGCCGCTGGTGGCGGGCGGGCTGTTCTGCCTGCGGCTGTACCTGGGCGGCGATGCGGGCATGGTGATGCCGGGCCTGCTGGTGTTCTACGGCCTGGCGCTGCTCAACGCCAGCAAGTACACGCTGGACGAAATCCGCTGGCTGGGGCTCACCCAAATAGTGCTGGGGCTGCTGGCCATGCTGCAACCCGGCTGGGGCCTGCTTTACTTTGCGCTCGGCTTTGGCCTGGGCCACATCGGCTACGGCCTGCTGATGTACAACCGCTACGAGCGGCCGGGCACGGCCAGCGCAACGGCCCAATAACTTGTAGTATCCCGGTGAAGCACCTCATTCATACCCTCAACAAGGCTTTTGACCACCGCGTGCGGCTGGGCGTGATGGCCGTGCTGCTGGCTAATGAATCGGTGAGCTTCAACGACTTGAAAGAAGTGCTCGACCTGACCGACGGCAACCTCGCCAGCCACGTCGCCGCCCTCGAGAAGGCCGAATACGTGCTGGTCACCAAGCAGTTCGTCGGCAAAAAGCCCAATACCACTTACACCGCCACCGCCGCCGGCAAGGCCGCGTTCCAACAGCATCTGGCCACGCTGGAGAAGTTGCTGCGGCCCTGATTTTTTGAAAAGGGAGTCATCAAGGCTCTTTTTTTTGCATTTACACTTTGCATTTCAAAGTTCTTTAATATGCATGTAAAACTCATCTTGCCTGCCCTCACCGAAGCCACCAACCCGTATTGGCGGCCGATAAAATATTCCCTGTTTCCGCCGCTGGGGCTGGCCACGCTGGCGGCTTACCTGCCGGCCGACTGGGAGGCTGACTTGCAGGATGAGCACGTGGAAACGCTGCGCCTGGATGATGCACCCGACCTCGTCATCATCCAGGTATATATCACCAACGCCTACCGGGCCTACGCGCTGGCCGACCACTACCGCGCCCGTGGGGCCTACGTGTGCCTGGGCGGCCTGCACGTAACTAGTCTGCCGGATGAGGCCGCGCCCCACGCCGACAGCATCTTCCTAGGGCCGGGCGAAGAGACATTTCCAGTGTTTCTGGCCGAGTGGCGGGCGGGGCGCACGCTGGCGGGCATTCCGCCCATCCGGCGCGAGCTGATTAAGCGGGAGCGCTACCTCGTGCCCAATTCCATCGTGGTGACGCGGGGCTGCCCGCACCACTGTGATTTCTGTTACAAAGACGCCTTTTTTCAGGGCGGCAAGAGCTTCTATACCCAGACTGTAGACGATGCCCTGGCCGAAATTGACTGCCTGCCGGGCCGCCACCTCTACTTCCTCGACGACCATTTGCTGGGCCACACGCGCTTCGCCACGGGGCTATTTGAGGGGATGCGCGGCATGGGGCGGCTGTTTCAGGGCGCGGCCACGGTGGACAGCGTCCTGCGCGATAACGGCCTGCTGGAGAAGGCGGCCCAAGCAGGGCTGCGCAGCTTGTTTGTGGGGTTCGAAACGCTGAGTCCGGTGAACCTGAAAGCTAGCAACAAGCCCCAGAACCTGGGCCGTGACTACACGTCTGCCATCCGGCGGCTGCACGATTTGGGCATCATGGTGAACGGCAGCTTCGTGTTCGGGCTCGACGATGACCGGCCCGACGTATTCCGGTGCACCGTGGACTGGGCCGTGGGCCAAGGCATTACCACGGCCACGTTTCACATTGCCACGCCCTACCCCGGCACGGCGCTTTTCCAACGCATGGAGGCCGAAAACCGCCTGCTGCACCGCCGCTGGAACGAGTATGACACCCGCACCGTGGTGTGCCGCCCCGGCCCGCACCTCACCGCCCGCCAGCTAAAGGAGGGCTACGACCAGGCCTACCGCGACTTTTATTCTTGGGCCAGCATCACCAAGGCCAGCCTGGTGCACAATACGCTGCGCCACCAACTCAAGCACTTCGCCTACGCCGGCGGCTGGAAAAAATTCGAGCCTCTCTGGAATTTCCTCATCAAGTCGCGCCACCTCGACGCGATGCGCCCGTTGCTCGAAGCCATCCTGAGCAAGGTGCGGACCGGTTCCGACCCGGCCGCCGCGTCGGGACCGCCTTTGGAACCGGCTGATTCGGCCGTATTCCTGCCGCTGCCCGTGCTCCCGCGCTAGGCCGCGCCGCCGCTTGTCCGATGGCGGCTTCTCCTACTCATTCACACCATCTTTTTAATTCATTTTCAATGAATCCTGTCATTCCATTGTCCGAAGATTCGGATGCTATTCCGCTGCAATCCGCCCCTGCAACTGCGCTTTCAACCATTCAGAAGGTGCTGCTGCCGCTGGGCGTGGTGCTTTTCGACTGGCTCTTCTGGCGCGAAGGCGGCGGGGTGAACATGCTGGTATTCACGATTTTTGCCATCGCCGTGCAGTTTGCGCTGCTGCCGCGCCACGCGGCGGTGCGCCGCTCCGGCTACTTCTGGCTGATGGTGGGCGGCAGCCTATTCGGGGCTGCCATGATGGCGGTGTACGGCTCCGGGGCGGCGGCGCTGGCCTGCATGGCCTCGGTGCTGATGCTGTTGGGCTACGTGAACCAGCCGCACCTGAAGCTGGTGCTCTACGCCCTGCTCACGGCGGCTAACAGCGTCGTTCAGGCCTGGCTGCGCGTCCTGTCGAGCATACGCGCCCCGCGCAATACCGGGGCCGGCGTGCGCCGAAGCTGGTTCTACGGCCGCTTGTTTCTGGTGCCGCTGGGCATTCTGGGGGCCTTTCACCTGCTCTTCGCGGTGGCCAACCCGCGCTACGACGCCTTGAGCAGCCAGGTACTGGCGCAAATTGGCGAGTGGCTGGCACGGCTGCTGCCCGATATTTCTATTGGCCACCTGCTGTTTATCGCGCTGGGCTTTCTGGTCACGGCCGGGGTAGTAGTGGCGGTGCCGGTGTATTATTTCGCCGACCACGAGTCGCGCTTCGGGGAGTTCGTTCGGCGGCAGCGCGACCGGGTGGCGTCCTTCGGCGTGCGCCGGCCCGACTTTAGCTTCCGCCATACCCGGATGCTCGATTTGCGCAAGGAGTTCCTGGCCGCTGCCGCCGTTTTCGGGTTGGTGAATGTGCTGCTGCTGGCGGTGAATGCCATCGATATCAATTGGCTCTGGTTTGGGTTTGAGCCCGCGCCGGGCTTCGACCTGGCGCAGTTCGTGCACGAAGGTACCTACGTGCTCATTTTCAGCATCCTGCTCGCTATGGGCATCGTGCTGTGGTTTTTCCGCCGCAACCTGAATTTCTACCAGCCCGGCCTGCCGTGGCTGCGCTGGGGGGCCACCGTGTGGGTGGTGCAGAATGCCGTGCTGGCCACTTCGGTGGGCCTGCGCAACTACTACTACATCCTGAACAGCGGCATTGCCTACAAGCGCATTGGGGTGTGCTTCTTCCTGCTGCTGGTGTTTTTCGGGCTGGCCACGGTGCTGCTCAAAATCTGGCAGCGCCGCTCGGCCTACAGCCTCGTGCGCCTCAATTCGCTGGCCGTGTACGCGGTGCTGCTGCTGCTCGCCGCCGGCAACTGGGAAGTCTGGATTGCCGAGTACAACCTCCAGGCCCGCTTCCGCAGCATCGACGTGGGTTTTCTGCTGGCCATGCCTGGCCGCACGCTGCCCACGCTGGTGGCCCACCGCGGCCGGTTCGATGCCGCCCATCTCACCACCGAGGACCAGTACGGCAACGCCACCACCATCCCGGCCGCCGCCGCGCAGCAGCAGCTCAACATTGCCGTGGCCAACTGGCGGGCGCACCACCAGGCCCAAACCGGCTGGCAGGGCTTCACCTACGCCGACTGGCAGGCTTATCAGCAGTTAAAAAATTAACAGTCACTTGTCAATAAGAGCATAAAATGGCTTCCATTTCTCAATTCGCCCTCACCTTGCTGGGCATCCTGTTCTGCATCGGCGATGTGGCCGCGCTGGGCCTGCTGCTGGCCTGGCAAGAGCGCGCCGCTTCGCCCGATGCCCGCTGGCGGCGGCTGGTGCGCGGCGTGCTGCCAGCCACCATTGTGCTGCTGGCGCTGCTACTGCTGGCCTTCACCCAACTCATGCTGCTGTGGTCGCGGCAGTAGGGTGTTTCCTTCGCAACCATGAACTTAAACAACCGGAATTGGCTGCCGATGTGGCCTGTGGTACCGTTGCGGCTGTGGCTCACGGCGGCAGCCGGGGTGGTGGCAGGACTCAGCGTGTACTTTCAACAGGAAATATGGCTGCACCATCCCAAAGCTGTACTTTGGGGCTGGGTGGTGCTGGGAACACTGGCGCAAGCGGGCGGCGTTCAACTGCTAAGCGTGTTGCGGGCTTGGCTGCGCAGCTATCGGGGGCCGCGTATGGTACGTCTGCTGATGTGGTGCGGCGCGGTGCCTGCCTATCTGGTGTTCGCCCTGCTGCTGTTTGGAATCTGCCTGCTCACCTGCTATGGATTCGTGAGTGCCATAGCCGGCTAGCTCACTATCATGAGCGAGAAAATGGCTTTTGGGAATGATGCCAGGGCGCTGTTCAATCAGGGGATTGTGTAAACCGCCGATAAGCCGGCGCTTGCGAAATACTGATAAAAAAAGTGTCTCATTTCATTCGGATGAGCTTTCTGCTAATCAATATGTTTAGTGGGATGAGTTCGAAAAACTTGAAATAATGATTTATTAGAGAATATTGTTTAGCTTGGCGGCCCGTTGGGCTTCCCATACTGAGAGCAGCCTGCTACGGCACTACCATCGCCTATACCACATGGCCCGTAAGCTGCTTCTGACTGTGCTCATCATTGCCCTGCTCATCGAGCTGGCGCTGACGGGGGGCGCGTTCTTCGCACCGGTGTTCACGCTAAAGCAGTTTGGGGTGAAATATGGCCCCGATACCACGTTTCTGGCCTACATCGTGGCGTGGCTGCTGCTGTTTGTGTCGCTGGTGGCGGCCGTGGCCGTGGTGCAGGTGGTGCGGCGCCGGCCCGGCTTTGCTACCTGGTGCTACCTGCTGGGGGTGTGGTGGATAGGCATCGGGGCAGGCATTTATTTTGCCTTCGGCAAACCCGACAATTTATTGCTCGATTCCGTAAAAGGCTTGTTGATTATCGTTCTTACGTGGCGTTGCCAGGCCTCGCGCACCATGGCGCGGCGTTACTAGCCGAAGCTCAGTATCTTGGGGGCCACTTAGCTATCTTGCATTGTCCCGCCCTATGCCTACTTCTCACTTGCACCCGCTGCCTGCCGTTCCGAAACTCTCGCGCTTTGGCCGGGCCCTGGCCGGCGCGCAAGTGCTCAAGGAAACGCTGAGCATCATCTTCCTAGGCCTGCCGCTGGTGAAGGCCGCGCCGCTGGTGCTGCTGTCGGCGCTGCCGGGGGTGGCGCTGTACCTGCTGCACTGGCAGCTGGCGCTGGGGCGGGTAGGCCGCGTATTCGCGGCAGCGGTGTGGAGTTTCACCTTGCTCGATGAGTTGTGGGGCCTGCTGCTGTTTCAGGAACTGGATTCGCCCACGCGGGGCCAGATTCGCCTGTTGCACTGGAGCTACTTCCTCGGGCTGAGCATTATCCTGCTGGCCTTGGGTGAGTTGGGCTGGCGCTGGCAGCGCCGCCGCGCCAAAGCCCAGCGCAACGTGCACCACAAAGCCGTGCTAACGGCCCGGCAACGCCAATAGCTCCGGCCGGCGTGCGCCCGCCAATTTGCTTTCCCGGGCGCTTATTTCCTGCCTACTGGGGCGAGGGTCTGGTATATTTGCCGTTCTTCGCGGCGGGACTTAGGCCCCGTCACCCACTTGCCGCCTCGCATGGCCGACCTCAAAACGTCTCCTTCCGCTTCTTCTTCCGGCGCTAAACCCAAGCCGCCGCGCCGCCGTTGGCCGCTGCGGGTGGCCAGTTGGGCCTGGGTGCTGTTCGGGCTAGTTGTTATTCTGTTTCTGGTGTACCCGTTTCTGGTGAGCACCAATTTTATGTTCCTCTTCGGCAAGTCGCCAAGCCTGGCCGATTTAGAGAACCCCAAAGTAGAGCAGGCCTCGGAAATCTATACTTCGGATGGGGTTCTCATCGGCAAGTATTTCCGCGAAAACCGTTCGCCGGTGGCGCTCAACAAGATGTCGCCCGTGCTCATCAAGGCCCTCATCGCCACCGAGGACGTGCGCTTCTACAAGCATTCCGGCATCGACCTGGAGGCTGTGGTGGGCGGGGTGTTTTCGTCGTTGCGCGGCGAGAAGCGCGGCGGCTCCACCATCACCCAGCAGCTGGCCAAAAACCTCTACAAAATCCGCCGCCAGCAGAGCCGGGGTGCCCTCGGCTACATTCCGGTGGTGAGCACCATCGTGGCCAAAACGAAGGAATGGCTCACCGCCGTGGACCTGGAGCAGCGCTACACCAAGGAGGAAATTCTGCGGATGTACCTCAATACCGTGGAGTACGGCTCCAGCGCTTTCGGCATCAAAGTGGCGGCCAAAACCTTCTTCAACACCTCGCCCGACAGCCTCAAACCCGAGCAGGCCGCCATGCTGGTGGGCGTGCTCAACAACCCCACGGCCTACAACCCCAAGTTCCACCCGGCCGCCGCGCTACGCCGCCGCAACGTGGTGCTCGACCGCATGGCCCAGGCCGGTGTGCTGCCCAAGGCCGAAATCACGGCCCTCAAAGCCACGCCCATTGTGCTCGATTACCACGTCGAGAAGCACATCGACGGGCCGGATACCTACTTCCGCAGCGCCATCAGCCAGTTTGTGGATGCGTGGTGCGACAGCACGGGCCACGACATGTACCGCGACGGCCTCAAAATCTACCTTAGCATCGATTCGCGCATGCAGGCCCACGCCGAGGAAGCCCTGCACGGCCGCATGAAGGCCCTGCAGCGCCAGTTCGACAACTTCTGGAAGAACAAGGGCAAAGACCCGTGGGTGGACGACGAAGGCAACGAAATTCCCGACTTCATCCTGACCCAGATGAAGCGCACCGAGAGCTACAAAACCCTCGCCAATCACTACCGCAACCAGCCCCAGCGCCTGGATTCGGCCCTGAATGCCAAGCGGGCCATGAAGGTATTTACCTGGAAACACGACGACAACGATACCACCCTCGTCATGTCGCCGCTCGATTCGCTGGCTTATTACAAGCATTTTCTGCAATCGGGCATGATGTGCATGGACCCCTTCACCGGCCACATCAAGGCCTGGGTGGGCGGGCTCGACTACCGCTTTTTCAAGTACGACCACGTCAAACAAGGCAAGCGCCAGGCCGGCTCCACGTTCAAGCCCTTCGTCTACCTCACCGCCCTCGACAACGGCTACACGCCCTGCGACCGCATCCGCGACCAGCGCGTGACCATCAACTACGTCGAAAACGGCAAGCCCATGGAGTGGAAGCCCGACAACGTGACCCGCGAATACACCGGCATCAACATGACGCTGCGCCACGCCATGGCCCGCTCCGTGAACTCCGTGACGGCCCAACTGACCGAGAAAGTGGGCTGGGACAACGTGGCCAAATACGCCCACAAAGTCGGCATCACCTCGCCGCTGCTGGCCGTGCCCAGCATCGGCCTCGGCTCGGCCGGCGACGTGAGCGTGTACGAAATGGTGGACGCCTACAGCACGTTCATGAACACCGGCTTCCGCTCCGACCCGCGCCTCGTCACCCGCATCGAGGACCGCAACGGCAACGTCATCAAACAATTCGACCCCGTTCAGCACCGCGCTATCCCGGCCGAAACCGCCTGGCTGATGACCTACATGCTGCGCGGCGGCATGGAAGAGCCCGGCGGCACCTCCCAGGCCCTCTGGGACTACGACCTCTGGCACAACGACAACCAAATCGGCGGCAAAACCGGCACCACCTCCAACTACTCCGATGGCTGGTACATGGGCATGACCAAGGACCTGATGACCGGCGTGTGGGTGGGCGGCGAAGACCGCAGCATCCACTTCACCGGCTCGCAGCAGGGCGAAGGCGGCCGCACGGCCCTGCCCATCTTCGGCAAGTTCATGGAGCAGATTTACAAGGACAAAGACCTCGGCTACACGCCCGGCCACTTCCCGGCCGCCTCGGTCAAAATCAAGAAGAAGTATAACTGCATCTCCGAATCGGAGCCCACCCGCCGCCGCGCCGAAGCCGTGGACACCATCGCCGCCGACAACCTGCTGGAGCAGATGAACAGCGGGGGCGGCATCCCGGATAGCGTGAAGGGCGGACGCTAGCGAGAATTTATTAGCCGACTACAATAGCTCAATCACAGCGGTTTTGGTCCCTTTATCAAGGGTTATCCAATCATCATTGTCTGTAGCAGGTACGCAGTCTTCGAGGGCATTCTCACGCATGTAATACCGGACGGCCTTCTTGCCAAACCGTATGGTCAGGGTATAACGGTCTTGGCCACTCTTACCCATCCAAGCTCTTGTTACCACTTGCTTCGTACTGTTTACCCGTTGTGGGGTATAATCTTCTGGGAATTCTGGAAGCAGAATTCCATCGCACCAACAACCGCGCTTATCTGGGTCCATAGATGCGTGTAAAGCTGCGGAAATCTGATATTCTAGATAATCACAAAATTCCTGAGTAAGCATCTTCTATAGCACTGACATTGTTAGGAAAGTCAATGCGTAAAAATACAGAAGTATACTTTCGAACGAGTAGAGACGAAGTATAGAAAAGGTGTTCTGAATCATTGGACGCGTTATCAGGGCCATCGGACGCCTCACCAGAGCCATCGGCTGGCTTGCGGGACCATCGGATGAGTTTTCAGATGCATCGGCCAGCTTGCGGAGCCATCGGATGGCTTTCCAGATGCATCGGCCAGCTTGCGGGACCATCGGAACGGTTTCCAGGGCCATCGGCTGGCCTGCGAGGCCGTCGGACGAGCTTCCGGAACCATCGGAACGGTTTCCGGATGCGTTGGAAGCCTTTCCGGAGCCGTTGAATGACTTGCGGATGCGTTGGAACGGTTTTCAGGGCCGTTGAATGACTTGCGGAGCCGTTGGAAGCCTGTCCGGAGGCGTTGACTGGTTTGCGGAGCCGTTGGAACGGTTTCCGGATGCGTTGGAACGGTTTCCGGACCCATCGGACGAGCTTCCGGAGCCATTGAATAACCAGCCGGGACCGTTGGATGACTTACCAGATGCGTTGACTGGCTTCCGGAAGCGTTGGACGCGTTACCGGGGCCGTTGAGTGACTTCCGGATGCGTTGGACGCGTTACCGGAAGCGTTGAATGGCCGACGCAAACCGTTTTATTCCGCCCCGTACAGCGCCTCCAGTGCCCCGCGTAGCTCCGGATACTCGTAGGTGAAGCCCTGCGCCAGCACCTTTTGGGCGCTCACGTTCTGCGAAGCCAGCACGATTTCGCTCATCTCGCCCATGGCCAGCTTCAGGCCGAAGGCCGGCACCTTGGGCAGAATCAGCGGCCGGTGCAGCACCTCGGCCAGCACTTCGGTGAAGGCCTGGTTGGTGGCAGGGTAGGGGGCCACCGCGTTGTAGGTGCCGTGCCAGGTCGGGTCTTCCAGCATGGCGATGAACAGGCGGCACAAGTCATCGAGGTGAATCCAGGACATGTACTGCCGCCCGCTGCCCAGCGCCGCGCCCGCGCCCAGCTTCACCGGCCGCGCAATCTGGGGCAGCGCCCCGCCCTCCGTGCTCAGCACCACCCCAATGCGCGGAATCACCGTCCGAATGCCCAGCGCCGCGATGGGTGCCGCCGCCAGCTCCCACTGGTTCGATACATCGGCCAGAAAGTCGTGCGTAGGCACCGCCGGGGTCGTTTCCTCCGTCACCAGCTTATCACCGGCGTCGCCATAAACCCCCACCGCCGAAGCCGAAATCACGGCCTGCACGTGGTGGCCGGGCTTGGCCAGCTCGCGCACCAGCAGCGCCAGGCCGCCCAGCCGGCTGGTCATAATCTCGCGCTTGCGCTCGTCGGTCCACTTGCCATCGGCCACGCTGGCCCCGGCCAGGCTCACGATGTAATCGGCAAAGGGGATGGCCCCCTCGTCAATCGTGCCCGCCTGCGGGTCCCACCGGAAGCTGCGGAAGTGGCTGCTCTTGGCCGGCTCGCGGCTCAGCAGGGCCACCTCGTAGCCGCTGTCAATCAGCATTTCGGCCAGGCGCGTGCCAATGAGGCCGGTGCCGCCGGTGATGAGGACTCTACGAGGTGAATTATCGGTCATGGTTAGTATTTCGAACAAAAGTAGAACCGTCATTCTTAGCCGCCGCTACTCCAGCCACCCGGCCCGAACAGCAGCCGCCACAACCCGTCTATATCTATTTCCCAATCTGCCGCAGAAACTCCCGCCGCAGCGCCTCATCCTCCGCAAACCGGCCGCCATACTCGCTGGTCAGCGTCGAACTGCTGGTATCGTTCACGCCCCGGCTCATCACGCACAGGTGGTCGGCTTCGATGAGCACGGCCACGTCGTCGGTGCCCAGGCTCTGCTTCAACTCCTCGGCAATCTGGCGCGTCAGGCGTTCCTGCACCTGCGGCCGGCGGGCATAGTACTGCACCACGCGGTTCAGCTTGCTCAGCCCCACCACGTGGCTGCCCGGCAAATACGCCACATGCGCCTTCCCAATAATGGGCACGAAATGGTGCTCACAGCACGAAAACAGCGTGATGTCGCGCTCCACCAGCAGCTGGTGGTACTCGTAGCGGTTGTCAAACATCCGCACCTCCGGCCGATTTTTCGGGTCGAGGCCCTTGAACCATTCCTGCACGTACATCTTAGCCACGCGGCGCGGCGTGCCGGCCAGGCTGTCATCGGTCAAATCAAGGCCCAGCTCGCGCATAATGGCCTCAAAGTGGCCGCTGATGGCCGTAATCTTGTCCTCATCAGAGCGCACGAAGGCATCATCGCGCATCGGCGTACGCAAGCCCGTGGGCAGGTGCGCGTCGGAGGCCGGAAGTGGGCCAGAAGGGTTATCCATGATATTCCACAAAGTTACGGTCCGTCTCATAGAGTGTGACCGATAGGGCCAGCGCTGCATCCAGGTGCGGGCGCAGGCGCTGCCAGATGACCACGGCAATGTTTTCAGCCGTGGGGTTTAAATGCCGGAACTCTTCCGTATCCAGGTTCAGGTTGCGGTGGTCGTAGCGGTTGAGGATTTCGTGCTTGATGAGGTCGCTCAGCCGCTTCAGGTCGTACACGTAGCCGGTTTCCGGGTCGATTTCGCCGGTCAGCCGCACGGTCAGGTTGTAGTTGTGGCCGTGAAAATTCGGGTTGTTGCACTTGCCAAACACCTGCTGGTTGTGGGCATCGTCCCAGGCGGGATTGTGCAGGCGGTGGGCAGCGTTGAAATGTTCGGTGCGGCAAACGGTTATCAGCATAGGCGGCTACAACCTCATATTGCAACACTTTGTTGCGCCATGCTGCTTCGAACTGGTAGTATTCTGAGGTCGTGGAGTAGCAATAATAAACTTTTGTAGAATTTAATATGGCCTTGATATGAATAAATCAACAAAAACGGCATTATTCTGAAAAAAGTAAGGGCTAGCAGAAGTTGCATAGAATAAAGGTCCTAAATTTGAAAAGCCGGACAACGGTACCCCTAGCAACGGCTTTCTGACCGACCATTTTTAATGCTTTCATAAGTTTTTATTCCCATGAAACGAAGCGTACTAATTCTAATCCTGATATGCCTGGCGACGCTGGGCAGTTATGCCCAAAAATCTCCTGTTGATGAAGCAGATAAGTCAATTAACAGTATTCCCCGCAAAGGCCAGCAGGTGAGCATGCAGCTCGATAACCGCCGCGTGGAAACCGCCTGGCTCAAGCAGTTAGGTGATAAATTCGGCAGCAAGCTGAAGAACACCAAAGGCGTACTCACGCTGGATGGCGTGGTCATCGAAGAAATTGCACCCAACCCGATTCGCGTTATCAGCAAGGTCGACGCTACGCCCACCGGCACCACCGTGTGGTGGAGCATTGACTTGGGCAATGCCTACCTCGGCAAAGAGTCGACCCCCGTGCAGTGGAAGTCGGCCGAGAAGTACCTGAAAGACTTCGCCCGCATGATGTACCGCGAAGACTTGGTTTCGCAGATTTCGGAAGCTGAGCGCGCGCTGGTAGCCTCGCAGAACAACCACATGGCCGTTATCGAAAAAGCCAACACCATCAAGAAGGACATTGAAAAGAACAAGGCCCGCAAGCTGGAAATCCAGCAGATGCTGGCTGCCAACGCCGCTGAACTCCAACAGTTCAACAACCTCATCGACACCAACCTGAAAGAGCAGGAAGCTGCCCGCGGCGACATTGTGAACATGCGCGTAGCGCTGGAAGCTGTGAAGGACCGCCTCAACAAAATCGAGTAGTGTTCAGCAGGCTTCGGCCGACAAACGCGCTGACCAACAAAAAGCCCTGCCCTCACCGGTGGGGCTTTTTGTTTGCCCATCGGCCAACCCTACCGGCCAAACTACGTTGGCAATAAAGGCAGTATTCACTGCCGTATTAACCCAACCCAAGACACCCCACCCATGGAAAAGACCGAAGTTCAACACCAAGTCCACCTCGATAGCACCACCGAGCTTCTCAGCGGCGACCTTGCCGAAGCCCTGTCCCGTTCCGGCCTCGACAACCACCTGCAAAAGTGGATTGAGGACATCAAAGCCCTGAACAACTCCGAGCTTCACCAGGTAGTAGTCGATTTGCAGGACCTCAAGGCCCATTTCGGCGGCACCACCAACCCCGACCTGCAACTGGTGCGCAAGCTCCTGCACCGCATGGGTACCAACACCGACCGCGCCGCCGTATTTGCCGATGGCAACACCCAGCCCCGTGTGACCAAGCTGAGCGAAGCCCTGCTGGCCGCTGCCAAGCAACTAGGCCAAGATGACGCGAACACTGCTGCCGATGACCTGAAAGCCGACTCGGCTTCGAAATAAGCACTATCATGAATTTGGAATAAGCCAAGTGCAAAGTGGCTGGCTTATTCCAAATTCATGATGTACCCAAAAAAGCCGGCCCCATGCTTGGGGCCGGCTTTTTTATTATTAACAACAACCCGAAGGCTGCGGCAATGCTTAAGCTACGGGAGCCTTAGCTACCTGGTTCAAGCGACGCTCTTTGATACGAGCTTGCTTGCCCGAGAGGCCGCGCAGGTAGAACAGACGGGCGCGACGTACTTTACCGCGACGGATAACCTCGATTTTATCGATGTTAGGCGACAGCAGGGGGAAGATACGCTCGGTGCCGATTTGGTTCGAAATCTTGCGAACGGTGAAGGTTTCGCCGTTGGAGCTGGGGTTACGACGCTGAAGAACAACGCCCTGGAACTGCTGAATGCGCTCCTTGGCACCTTCGCGGATTTTCACGTGCACGTTAATCGTGTCGCCGGCGGCGAACAGAGGGAAGCTGGCGCGGCGCTCCTGCGATTCGGCCTGGATAAAGTCAAGTAGTACGCTCATGGCTGAGAAAATTGCGAAAGACGGCGCCGCCGTCGGGAATTAGTATTTTACGAAACGGAGCGCAAAGATAGCGCTTTCCGGTGATGATAGCAAGGGGTTTGTAGAACAAGAGTCAGCTTGTCCCCTGATTTGCTGTTAATTCAAGCGCTTTGCAGGTGGGAACAAGCTGAAGCGTGCGCTACTGAAGCAAATCGGGACGGCGGGCCTGGGTACGGGCCAGGGCTTGGTCATGCCGCCACTCTTCAATTTTGGGCGTGTTGCCCGAAAGCAGGATTTCTGGCACGGCCTGCCCACGCCACTCGGCGGGCCGGGTGTAGATGGGCGGTGCCAGCAGGTCGTCCTGAAACGAATCAGACAAAGCGGATTCCTCATTGCCCAGCACGCCGGGCAGCAACCGCACTACAGTATCGACCAGAATAGCTGCGCCGAGCTCGCCGCCGCTCAGCACATAGTCGCCCACGCTGATTTCGTGGGTGATGTAGGTCTGACGAATGCGCTCGTCGATTCCTTTGTAGTGGCCGCAGAGCATGATGATGTTCTGCATCAGCGAGAGGCGGTTGGCCAGCGGCTGGCGCAGGGTTTCGCCATCGGGCGTGAGGTAAATGATGGCGTCGTAGGTACGCTGGGCCATCAACTCGTCCATCCACGCGGCGATGGGCTCGACGCGGAGCACCATGCCGGCCCCGCCGCCAAATACAAAGTCATCAATCTGGCCGTGCTTGTTGATGGCTTTGTCGCGCAGTTGATGCACGTGGATTTCGGCCAGGCCTTTGTCCTGCGCCCGCTTCACGATGGAATGGGCGAAGGGGCTGACCAGTAATTCCGGCAGGCAGGTGAGGATGTCGATTCTCATCACGCGTTACTCTGCTTCGTCGGCTTCGTCCTGCTGGCGGGTGCTGGGCTTGAGGTACACGTCGAGCAAGCCGTCGGGCAGGTTCACGTAAATCTCCCTTTTGGCGTGGTCGGCGTGGCTAATCAGCTCATGGACTACCGGAATCAGAACTTCCTGGCTTTGGTAGCGCATAGCCAGCATGTCCTGCTGGGGCAATTCGTAGAAGTTCTCCACGGTGCCCAGGTTGCCCAGGTTTTCATCAACTACGGTGAAGCCGATGACGTCGTGGAAGTAGAACTGGTCTTCTTCCAGCTCGGGCAGGGCGGCCAGGGGCAGGTGCAGCTGGGAGCCACGCAGGGGCTCGGCTTCCTCGATGCGTTCGATGCCGCGCAGCTTGATGAGCACCTTGTTGCCGGACTGGGGCTGCACTTTTTCGATTTGGTGCTCCACTAGCTTGGTGGGCGCGCCGGCTAGGGTGAGGTACACCGTTTTGAGCTTGGTGTAGGCCGAAACATCGTCCACGTCGAAGTGCGCCACCAGGTGGCCGCGCAGGCCGTGGGTTTTGATGAGGTAGCCGAGCTGATAGGTTTCGTCGAGCGTCATAGTAATAGGGGAGGGGATAACGAAAAAGCGTTTGGGGGTTGCCAGCCGGTCCGGCTCACAACTCCCAAACGCTTTCGGTTTTCAGTTGCCTAAAAACTACTCGGCAGCAGCTTCGGTAGTCTCCTCGGCCGGAGCCTCGGTAGCTTCTTCGGCAGCCGGAGCGGGCGCGTTGGCGGCCAGCAGAGCAGCAGCTTTCTGACGCTGAGCTTCCGAACGAGCTTCTTTTACCTTGGTTTCAGCATCGAAAGCAGCCTGCTTGGCAGTTGCTTTTGCGTCAACCAGGCCAGTGCGCTTGCCTTCGATTTTGGCATCTTTCTCGTCTTTCCAGGCGCTGAAACGCTGGTCAGCAACTTCTTGGGTGATGGCACCCTTGTCAACACCCAGCTGGAGGTGACGACGGTAGAGCACGCCGCGGTAGCTGAGCATGGCCCGAACGGTGTCGGTGGGCTGAGCACCGGTCATCATCCAGTAGAACGCGCGGTCGGCGTCGTAGTTGATGGTGGCGGGGTTGGTTTGGGGGTTGTAGGTACCGAGTTTCTCGATGAAACGGCCATCGCGGGGAGCGCGGGCGTCAGCTACTACGATGTCGTAAGTCGCGGCCTTTTTGCGGCCACGGCGGGCGAGGCGGATTTTAACTGCCATAAACCGGTGGGGTTGTGTGACGGAGCTCGTCCGTCGGGTGAGGGTTTCCCGAAATTGGGAGTGCAAAGGTAGCGTTTGTTCAGGGCATTAGCTAGCGCAACCGCGAAAAAACACCATGCGATACCGGCCGCTATTTGCTGGGGGCCTGCTGGCAGTTGTCGACCGTGAGCTTGGCCATGTCGCGCTTGGCGGTGTTTTCGGTCACTTCCGAAAGCTCCATGCGCGCACGGGTGATGCTGGTTTTGATGTCGCCCCGCACGTAGTATTTGTGGCCGGCCTCAACAGCCAGCTCCAGGCCGGTTTCTTTTTTGAATACCTCAACCCCGCCGTTCTTGGCCATGATATTGAGCGTGCCGGGCTTGGTCTTATACTCGATGTACCGCTCGTTGCTCAGCTTGCAGATTTTCTCGCCATTGATATAGACGGCGTAATTGACCATGGACCCCATAAACTGGCCGCCCCGGTAGATGCAGACGGTTGCCGTATCGTCGGCGGGAGGAGCCGGGTGAAAGGCGGAGGAGAAGGCGGCGAAAAGTATGACGGCCGGAAAGAGAACCAATTTTTTCATAAAAAAAGAAGGGGGAAAGAAGATGAAGCCGTAAATGAACGACAAATCTTCTTTCCCCCCAACTTGCTCTTTTGCTGCGGTGGCTCCGCTACGCGGCTACGGCTTCGCGCTTGGGCTTATTAGCCAATTTGGAAATGGCGTTCAGGTTCATGTTTTTGCGCTTCACCTTGATGATTCCCACTTTATCGAGGCCCCAGATGGCGACGTAGGTGGGGTCGAATTCCCACCACTTCACGCCGAAGTTGACGCGCATGGGCAGCTTGTGGTGGTTGTTCTGGAACAGCTCACCGAAGGCCAGGAAATCGAGGGCCAGCGTGTTGCGCGACTTATCGCGGTTGTCGAAGTTTTGGTAGCCGTATTTGTGGCCGCCCCAGTTCACAATAGCGCCGTGGATGGGCCCCATCAGGAAGTGAATGGGCAGCAATAAGTACTGCCACCAAGCCGTGGCGAAATTGATGTAAAACAATACGTAAGCCGTGCCCCAGGCGAGGCGCGAGTACACAGTGCCGCCGAATTTATCGAGCCAGCTCCACTCGGGAATGTCGCCTTCGAAGCGCTTGGCTCCTTCGTGGTTGTGGTTTACTACGTCGTTGTAAATCACCTTGGTCTTCCACATCATGTCGAACGCGTTGTTCGAGAAGTGGGGCGAGTGCGGGTCCAGCTCGGTATCGGAGTAGGCGTGGTGCATGCGATGCAGCAGCGCGTAGGCCCGGGGCGAGAGGAAGCTGCTGCCCTGGCAGATATAGGTGAACAAGAAGAAGAACTTCTCCCAGAACTTGTTCATCGTAAACATTTTGTGCGCCGCATAGCGGTGCAGGTAGAATGTCTGCGTGAACAGGGATAAGTAATAATGGGCAACGAAGAAAATCAGAATAGCCATGCGAAGCTGTTGTGAAGAAGCTGACCGCACAAGCAAAAGGGCTTGGGTTAGGTTCAGCAGCAACAATACAAAATTACGGCCGGGGTAAGCGCAGCAGGGGATTCGGTCCGATAAGGCCAAAATCTTGCACGTATTCCAGCTAATGCAGAACTGTCATCTTGAGCTTGCGAAGGACCTTATCACGCAGGAACAAGCCATTCAAACGTGATAAGGACCTTCGCAAGCCCAGGATGACAGATGCTTACTTGTAATATTCGCGGGCGGCGTCCCAGTGCGGGGCGTCGGGCAAGGGAGCCACGAAGGTCATCAGCTCTTTTGTGACGGGGTGCTGCAATTGCAGCTGGCGGGCGTGCAGGGCAATGCTCACGTCGGGCAGCGGGGCGATGAAACCGTATTTTACGTCGCCGATGATGGGGGTGCCGAGGCCGGTGGCCAGTTGGGTCCGAATCTGGTGGGGGCGGCCGGTGACGGGGTTCACCTGCAATAAATAGCGGTTGCCGGCCATGCCCAGCAGCTCGTAGCTCAGCTCGGAGCGTAGGCCCTGGCTGTGCTTTTCGGGGTAGGCTTTGGTGACGTTGCGCACGGTGTCCTTCACCAGCCAATGCACCAGGGTGCCGCTTTCGGGCACGGGCGGGCGGCCGGTGAGGGCCCAGTAGGTTTTGTGGATTTTATCGTCCCGAAACATCTCGTTCAGGCGGCTCAGCGCCTTGATGGTTTTGGCCAGGATGACGATGCCCGACACCGGCCGGTCGATGCGGTGGCACACGCCCACGAAGGCTTCGCCGGGCTTCTGGTACTTGAAGCGCAGGTACTCGGCGGCTTTTTTGGAGAGGGGCTCGTCGCCGGTGGCATCGCCCTGCACGAGGATGCCAGCGGGCTTGTTGATGACGAGAAGATGGTTGTCTTCGAACAGAATTTCTCTGCCTTCGGACCAGAGGTTGGGACGATTCACGCGGCGGGAACGGGCGGAAATGGGTTACTCGCAGGAGCGGGCCGGGGCCCCTCGGGGGCATTGCCGCACGTCGTCAGACCACACTCACCGGGCGCTCCGCTCTTGCTGTTGATGAGGCGAAGATACGAAGCTGGGCGGGAGTGAACCCGAAGGCGCTCAGGCATCGGCTGGCTCTGCGGCCGGCGCGGGTGTGGGGTTGTACCAGTCCACGTTGCGCGAGAGGAACATGATAGCTCCCAATACCACCACCAAGCCAATACTACCCACCAGCAGCGCGTAGTCCTGCAGCTGGAGCAACACAAACAGAAAGCCATATACTAAGCACAGCACGCTTGCCGTAGCCCCGGTGAGGCGACGCTGCCGGAAGCTGGCCGCCGCATACGCCGTGATGAGGGCCACAATGGTGAGGGCCGAAATGCCATAGGCCGCATTAAAAGGCATTTGCTCGGATAGGGCCAGGAGCAGCACGTAGAAAATGACCAGGCCCAGGCCCACCAAAATGTATTGGAAGGGGTGAATGCGCCGCCGGTTGAGCACTTCCACAAAAAAGAACACCAGGAAAGTGAGCGTGAGCGGCAACAGGGCATACTTGGCGGCGCGCATGGTTTTCTGGTACTCGTTCACGGGCACTAGGAGGCGCACGCCGAAGGTGGAGGCGTCCACATTGGGGCGGGAGCCGTCGTTGGTCCAGTGCTGGGGGTAGTTGCGGTTGAGATGCAGCACCTGCCAGTTGGCAGTGAACCGGGCGGGCGTGATGGTGCGCTGGGCTGGCAAGAAGGCCCCGATGAAGCTGGGGTCGGCCCAGGGGGCGCTGAGGCGGAGGGTGGTTTCGCGGCCTAGCGGCGCTACCAGCAGGCCGGTGCTGCCATTCAGGTCCAGGTCGAAGGAAAAGGTGTGGCGGCGGGCCAGGGCGGCGGCATCGGGTAGGGGCACGGGGGCATTGAGGCCATTGGCGGCCTGGCCGGGGCCTTCGTTGCCGTCTTCGTCCTGGTATTTTGAGAGGCGGCTCCGCTCGTTCGCCACGGCGGTAACCTGGGTGGTGGCGGTGGGGGCCGCGCCCAAGGGTAACACTTCGTCGTTGGGCAGGCCGGGCTCGAAGCCGTGGGGCTGGCCATCCCAATTCAGCGCCAGTCCCTTGCGAATGCCTTTCATGTCGGAAATGCCCACGGCCACAAAGGCTTCGGACCAGTGCACGGCTTCGGCCGGCACGCCCAAGTCGGCCAGCGGCGGGGCCTGAAAAGCCCCCCGAACGTGCAGTCCGGCCCGGTACACCACCACCTCGTAGATGCCCCGGTGGCGCCGCTCGGGGGCCAGCGTGCCGGTGGTGGCCAGCGTATCGGGCAGCAGGCTGAGGTAGCGGGTCGTTTCGCTCACGTTGCCTTTTTCGTCCTTAAACCGTGTGGTGTAGGGCAGCACCAGCACGGGGCCCAGCACCAGCTGTGCCCCGCCCCACTGGCTGCTGATTTCGGCAGTGGCCGCGTCGCGGTTGGCGGCTCGCTCCGTGATAAGGCTCTCTACCATGGTCGACGGAATGAGCAATATCAGCAGCAAGATACTGATGCTGAACAGTTTGAGCGAGACCGAGGCGCTCATCCAGGCATTGAGCCGGTCGAAGATGGTGGGGGAAGGAGCCATATCAATGGGTTTATGAAGTACTTTGTGATGCAAAGTAACAAAACATTTCAGTTGCTGTTATCCGACCCGAAAAAATAAAAAGAGTCGGCCTTCAAGATACCAGAAGCGTATCCTGAAGGCC
>JAQBNT010000169.1 GCA_028288445.1 Hymenobacter sp.
GAATGCGCAACGTAATGGCCGGCATTGTTGATAAGAAACTGGTGTACACGCCGTTTACGGATACCATCAACAAGAAGAAGCTCATCAACCAGAGCTTTATGCGGATGGTGGAGATTCTGAGCGTGTAAGCTTCTGAGAGAAAAAAGAACGACCTGCTGAGCGCAGGCGAAGCATCTCTACCGCAGAAGTAATTCATTTACTAACGCGGTAGAGATGCTTCGACTGCGCTCAGCAGGTCGTTTTACTTTGTCCGAATTTCACTTAAATCCACCCACTGATACGCCGGGTCGCGGCGTAGCCAGGACATTTGGCGCTTGGCGTAGCGGCGGGTGTTGCGCTGGAGCAGGCGCACGGCTTCGGGCCAGTCATATTCGCCGTCGAGAAAACCGAAAATTTCCTGGTAGCCCACGGTTTGCAGGGCGTGGTGGTGGCGGTAGGGGAGAAGGCCGCGCACTTCGTCCAGCAGGCCAGCTTCAAGCATGTGCTCCACGCGCAGGTTGATGCGTTGGTAAAGCTCTTCCCGCTCGCGGGTGAGGGCCACTTTTACGTTGCGGAAGAGTGGGTTTTCGGGCGGTAGGCCATCGGTGTGGAAGCTGGAAAACGGCTGGCCGGTGGCGCGGGTGATTTCCAGGGCGCGCACCACGCGCTGGGGGTTTTGCTGGTCGATGCGGGCGTGGGCCACGGGGTCGGTTTCGGCCAGCTCGGCCACGAGGTGGGGGAGGCCGTGGGCGGCCAGTTCGGCGTGGAGTTGGGTCCGGACTTCGGGCGGCACGCTGGGCAGCTCGTCCAGCCCATCGGTCACGGCCTGCACGTAGAGGCCCGAACCGCCGGTGAGGATGACCAGCGGGTGCTTCTGGAATAAGTCGGTGAGCACGGCCTGGCAATCGGTGGCAAACCGGCCGGCGCTATAATCCTCCGTGATGCTGTGGCTGTTGATAAAATGGTGGGGCACGCCCTGCATTTCGGCGGGCGTAGGCTTTGCCGTGCCGATGCTGAGCTCGCGGAAAAACTGGCGCGAGTCGGCCGAGACTATTTCGGTGTGAAACTGCTGTGCCAGCTGCACGCACAGGGCCGTTTTGCCCACGGCCGTGGGGCCGGCGATGGTGAGCAGCACGGGGCGCGGGTCGGCGGCGGTGGGGGCCAGCTGGGCGAGGATTTCGGGGGAGAGTGCGGACACGTAGAACGTTTGCGTGAAGAGGTGATTAGCTGTCATCCTGAGCTTGCGAAGGACCTTATCACGGTTGCTTCGATTAGGCTACCGCAAACCGTTCTTCGGTGATAAGGTCCTTCGCAAGCTCAGGATGACAAGTAAGATTACAGCCCGACGATGCGAAACTCGACGCGGCGGTTGAGGCGGCGGGTGGCTTCCTGGTCGTTGCTGGCGATGGGCTCGGCCCCGCCCAGGCCCAGGCCGGTGATGCGGCTGCCGGCCACGCCGTGGTCGGCCAGGTAGGCTTTCACAGCGGCCACGCGCTGCTGGCTGAGCACCACGTTTTTTTCGGGCGGGCCCACGTTGTCGGTGTGGCCGCGTAGCTCGATGGTGAGACCGGGGTTGTCAATCATCAGTCGCACCAGCTTGTTGAGGGCGGCGGCCGACGAGGGCAGCATAGCGGCTTTGCCCTGCTCAAACTGGACATTGGCGAGCTGCTGGGTAGCACCCACGGCCAGCGGACGCAGCAATATGTCGCGCACCAGCGGGCCGGGCGCGGCGGCCCAGGTGCTGTCGGTGGAAAAATAGCCGGGATGCTGGGCGTGATACTGATAGGTAGTGCCCGGCACAGTGGTGTAGGTGAAACTGCCCCGCACCGATAGCAGCACGGCCGTGCCCACGTCGTCGTGGTCGAGGCGCAGCTGGGCTTGGGGCAAGGGTAGTGAGGTAGTGGCATCGAGCACGCGGCCTTCCCAGGTGGCGGTGGTGGGCGTGGGTGGCGGTGCGGGCGGGGCTGGTTGCACCACGCCAAACAGGTTGCAACCGGCCAAATCCGTGTAGGTGCCGCCGCGCACACGGCGGGCCTGGCGGCGGGCCAAATCAACCTGATAAAGGCCGTGCGGGCCGGCCAGGTACATGCGGCGGCGGCCGGCGGCATCGTTCTGCATCAGTAGGTCGCTGTAGCCGCCGCGCACGGGCAGGCCATCGAGGGGAATGCGCTCGGGGGCGGGCTGCCTGGTGGTCAGGTTTACTTTCAGCAGGGAGCCGTCGGTGCTGTACACCATATACATGGTGCTGGCATCGTCGAGGCAAAAATTGCCGTGCGTGCCCGCGCTGGCAAACCCGATGATGGGATAATACGGCGCTTTGCGGATAGGGTCGGTGGCCCAGACCACGCTCACGCGGCCTTCGTGGGGGCTCACGCGCACGAGCTGGTTGGCGTCGGAGGTCATGAAATACAGGTCGCCGTGGTCGTCGGTGGCGGCGGATATCCAGACGTTTTCGGGGCCCTGGGCGGGCAGCTGCCAGTCGGTGTAGGCACCGCGCCGAGCGGCGGGGTCGTAGCGGTACACGCGCTCGGGCGCGTTGGTGGGGGCTTTCGTGACGGAGTACAGGCAGTTATCAAACCCCTTGGCCAGGGCGTAGGACTGGAAGGGCAGCACCCGGCGGTGGGCGCGGGGCGTGGCCGTGGGGTCAGAAGATGAGAACTCGTGGATGGTGCGGCAGTCGTCCTCCCACTGCCCATCGTGGTAGCGTAGGGCGGCGATGCCGTACATTTTGCCGTCGCAAATCTGGTCGGCGTAGCGGCGGCTGGGCCAGGGCGCGGTGGTGAAGGCAAACGACTCGACCAGCTGTCGGCCCTCGGCAAGGTAGCGGGTATCTTGCTCAGTGGCGGCCCGGTATTCTACCCGAAACTCGTAGCCGCCGCGCCAGAGCTGCCGACCCAATACGTGCGTACGCGGGGCCGGGGCCGGAGGGGCGTAGGTGTACTCGTAATCAATTTCATCGGTGGGGCCGGTGCTGTGCTGGTCGAGACGCAGTACCTGCACGCGGGGCAGCCGCTGTATGCGCTGCCATACCGAATCGGGCCGGCCCGCACCCAGTAGGCGCAGGTCGCGCCGGTCGTCGGGAAGGGGCTGCTGGCTGACTTTCACCGCAGCGGCGATAGTGGGCGTGCCGGCCGTAAACGCGGCTATCGGCCCGCCCGCTGTCCGGGGCGGCACCCAGCCGGGTGCATAAGCCAGTTGGTAGCGGGCTTGCGCGTCGGTATACGGAGTGGCTGCGGGCGGCGTGGTTTGCGCACTCAGCCCCAGCCGACAAGCCAACAATACCAGCGTCAGAAAAATCTTCATAGGCCGGAACAACGGGAACCCAAAGGAAGCAGCTACAAAACAATAATTTCGGCGCGTAGTACCACCCACCGGACAGGCAAGATAATGCCCATAGCCGCCTTGCGGGCAGCAAGTGGCCATGATTTTGATGCTAATGAACCAGTGGTTTAGGCTATTAACGCAATGTTTAGGCAGAAGCCAGGCTATACAAATAAGCCTGCAAACAGCCTCAGGAGTACTTGTTCTTCGTGTTGCCAGCTGAGCTGGGGCGCGGCGCGGCGGCAGTTTTCGGCCAGGTGCTGGTAGCGGGCGGGCTCGTCGCGCAGCAGGCGGTTGAGGGCAGCGGCCAGGGTGGCGGGTTGCAGGTCGGTCACCAGCTCGGCCACGTCGAACTGGTCGTTGAGGGCGCGGTACTCGGGGAAATCGATGAGCACCTGCGGGATGCCGGCGTGCACATAGTCGAAGAATTTATTGGCCAGCGAATAGTAGTAGCTCAGGCCGATGTTCTCCAGCAGCATGATGCCCACGGCCGCGTGCTTGGTCACTTCGCGCAGGGCTTCGGGCAGCACGAAACCCCGAAATTCAACCTTACCGGAAGCCAGCAAACCCAGCTGCTCCGCCCGCTCGCGCAACGCGGTCGAAAGGTCACCCTCGCCGCAAATCACTAGCCGGCCCGCCACCTGCGGCATGGCATCAATGAGCTGCTCTAGCCCCCGGCCCATATTCAGTGCGCCCTGGTAGAGGATATAGCCGCCATTGGGGGCTGCGGCCGGAGCGGGCGGCAGCACCTCGCCGGGGCGCAGGCGGCTCACGTTGCGCACCACCGCAAAGGGCCGGCCGTAGCGCTGCTCAAACACCCGCGCCAGGGCCGGACCTACGGTGTAGGCCAGCCGGGCGCGCGGCACGATGAAGCCCTCCACCCGGCGCCAGATGCGCTGCACGGCCGGCCGGGCCACCACCTCGGGCACTTCCGTAAATAGCTCATGGGCATCGTACACGAAGGGCTGGCCGCTGAGCCTGGCGCGTAGCCACACGGGCAGAGCGGTGTCGAGGTCGCAGGCGCACCAGGCCGCAGCGCGCTGACTCATTAGGTAGAGGAACAGCCGCAGGTTGTATTCGAGGTAAAACAGCTTGCCTTTCTGAAACCAGCCGCGCAGCCGGTGCTGCTGGTAGGGCTGCAGCGTGAGCGGGGGCGAAGCTGGTCGCTGCCAGCCCACCAGCTGCACCCGGTAGCCAGCGGTGGCTAGGCTGCCGCAGATGCGCTGCATCCGCTGGTCGAAGCACAAATCGGTAGTGACGGTGAAAAGCAGCGGCTGGGATGGGAGCGGCAAGGGCGGGGTGGGGCGAGGGCAAGCCGGGCGGGACAGCCGGGGGTAATTATATTTTGGCCAAATTTACACCGCCGCCTCGCAGCGTGGTGGCTATCTTAGCCGGAAATATCAACTGGTAGTACGTGTCGTTATATGGCTCCTTTCTCGGCTACTTCCACTGCCCGCCCCGTGGCACCGCCCCTGGCGGCGCTGCTCGACCAGCTTGGCCAAGTGTACATGCTGGCCGATTTGAAGGGAGCCATCGTTGAGGTCAACGAGGCCCTGCTGGCCCTCACGGGCTACACCCGCGACAAAGTGCTGGGCCAGCACTGCTACCAGCTGTTTGCCCCGCCCGCCGAGCGCGAATCGCGGCGGCGCGAGTTTCTGGAGGCTATTGAGCATCAAAATTTGGCGGCCAGCTATGAGCGGTCGGTGCTCACGCGCACGGGCCAGTTGCGCTACGTAACCTGGCAGGCCGGCTTCACGCACGATGCCGCCGGCAGAGCAACCGGCTTATGGATGGCCGGGCACGAAATTGCCAGCCACAGCGTGGTGAGCCCGGCCCTGGCCGGCGACAGCACTCACCTCCAAGACTTTCTCGATAACGCCCAGGATTTGGTGCAGCACCTCGGGGCCGACAACGGCTTCCTGTTCGTGAACAAGGCCTGGAAGGAAAAGCTGGGCTACACCGATGCCGAACTGGCCACCCGCACCCTGGCCGACGTGGTGCACCCGTACTACAAGGCCAAGCTGCTCTACCAGCTGCGCAACCTGTACGACGGCGAGCCCGTGAACAAGGTCGAAACCGTGTTTCTGACCAGCCAGGGCAAGCCCGTGCACCTTATCGGGAGCATGAACGTGGTGCGCGAGGAAGGCCAGCCGGTGAGCAGCCGCGCCATTCTGCACGACATCACCGACCGCATCAAGGCCGAGCGGCTCCAGAAAGTCTACTACAGCATTGCCAACCTGGCCATCTCGGCCAAGGATTTGCCCAGCCTCTACGGGGCCATTCACCGCGAGCTGAGCAAAATTATTGAGACGAGCAACCTGTTCATCGCGCTTTGCGACGATGCCCGGACGCAACTGCAGTTCGTGTACCACGTCGACCAGCACCCGCAGGCCCGTCCGCAGGGCACGCGGGCGTTTTCGGCGGGCGTATCGGAGTACATCATTGCCGGCGGGCAGCCGCGCTACCTCACCCACACCGACTACCAGCAGCTGGTGCGCAGCGGGGCCATCACGGCCTTCGGACAGGCCCCGGAGGTGATGCTGGCCTCGCCGCTCAGCATCGGCGACCGCATTATCGGCGTACTGGCCGTGCAGGACTACAGCCGCGCCGATGCCTACACGCCCGGCGACCTCGACGTACTGCATTTCATCTCGAACCAGGTGGCCCTGGCTATTGAGCGCAAGCGCAACGAGGAGCAGATTGGGAAGCAAACGGCCCGCCTCAATGCCATTTTCGAGAGCGGCTCGCATGTCATGTGGACGGTGGACACCCGCGCCAACCTCATGAACTTCAACCGCAACTACGCGGCCCTGTTCCTGCGGCGCAACGGCACCTACCCGGTGCGCGGCCTCAACCTGTGGAAAGCCGACCTGGCGAACATGCCTGCCAACGAGCGCGACACCTTCGTGGAGCACTACGACGCGGCCGCCAAGGGCCAGGCCCAGCGCTTCGAGATGCGCCTGCGCGACGCCCGGGGCTACGACGTGTGGACCGACATTTACCTTAATCCGATTTACCTGGGCGACGGCTCGTTTGAGGAAATTTCGGCCATTGCCCACGATATCACCGAGCAAAAGCGCGCCCAGCTGGCCCTGGAAGGGCAGGAGGAGAAGTTTCGCTCCATTTTTGAGTCGTTTCAGGACATCTACTACCGCACCGACGAGGAAGGCCTGCTCACCATCGTCAGCCCCTCGGTGCGCGACGTGCTGGGCTACGCGCCCGAAGAAGTGCTGGGCAAGCCCGTGGCCGATTTCTACGTGGAAACCGCCGACCGGCCCCGGGCCAACGAGGAAGTGGAGCGTAGCGGCAGCTTGCGCAACTTCGAAACCCAGCTCTGGCACAAAGAAGGCTACCCCGTGAGCGTGCTCGTGAATGCCCGCATCGTGGGCGAAGGCCTGGTAGGGACCCAGGGCATTGCCCGCGACGTGACCGAAATCAAGCAGATGCAGGACGACCTGCGTCTCGCTAAAGATGAAGCCGAAGCCGCCCTGGAGGCCAAAACGCAGTTTTTGGCCAACATGAGCCACGAGCTGCGCACGCCCATGAACGGCATCATCGGCATGATTGACCTGCTCGACCAGACCGTGGAAACCGACGAGCAGCTTGACTACGTGGACACGCTCCGCAAGAGCTCCGACGCCCTGCTCACCATTCTGAACGACATCCTGGACCTGTCGAAAATCCAGGCCGGCAAGCTTCAGATTCACGAAACGCCCATTGAGCTGCAGGCCGTGATGGAGCGCATCCGCGCCCTGTTTATCTACCGGGCCGAGCAGAAGCACATCCGCTTCACCTACCACATCACGCCGCACACCCCGCGCTACGTGATAACCGACGAGGTGCGCCTGCTCCAAATCCTGTCCAATCTGGTAGCCAACGCCATCAAGTTCACCAACGAAGGCACGGTGGGCATCGTGGTGAGCAGCGTGAGCACCGACGGCGAACTGCACACCCTGCGCTTCGCGGTGCAGGACTCGGGCATCGGCATTTCGAGCGACAACGCCAGCCTGCTCTTCACCAATTTCACCCAGCTCGACACCACGCCCAGCAAGGCCTACGGCGGCACGGGCCTGGGTCTGAGCATCAGCCGGCAACTGGCCGAGCTGCTGGGCGGCGAAATAGGGGTGTTGTCGGACGAGGGTGAGGGCTCGGTGTTCTGGTTCACCATCACGGCCCGCGAGGCCCAGCACGTCGACCCGCCCACGGCCGCCCCGGTGCGCGAGGCCGCGTTTCAGCCCTTCGAGGCCGCCCCGAGGGTGCTTCTGGTTGACGACAACGCCATCAACCAGAAGGTGGGCCAGCGCCTGCTCACCAAGCTGGGCTGCGATGTCACCATCGCCGGCGGCGGCCCCGAGGCCATTGCCCTAGTCAGCAAGCCGGGAGTTAGCTACAACATTATTTTCATGGACATCCAGATGCCGGACATGGACGGGATAGCCGCCACCGCCGAAATCCGGCGCTTGCTGGGGGCCGCCTGCCCGCCCGTGGTGGCCATGACGGCCTATTCCATGCAGGAAGACGCCGGCCGCTTCATGAGCCAGGGCCTCGACGACTACGTGGGCAAGCCCGTGAAAAGCCGCCACCTCTACGAAGTGCTGCACCGCTGGCTGCGGCCGCGCACCATGCCCGCCACGCCCCCGGCAGTGGCCGTTGGGACCAATGGCACTGCCCCGGCTGCGCTGCCCGCACTGGTCGCGGCCACGCCACAGGAGCCCACGCTCGATGTGAACATCATGCACCAGCTGATAGAGCTGGGCGGGGCCGAATTCACGTCCGAGCTCTATAAGGAGTTTGAGCAGGAGGCCGGCGATTTGCTGCGCGACGCCGCCCCCGTGGTAGCCGACGCCAACTTTCGCGAGCTGCTGCCCATGTTGCACCAGCTCAAGGGCACGGCCTCTACGCTCGGTGGGGTGGCGCTGGCCGCGCAGGCCCGAAACCTTGAACATCAGTTCAAAGAGGGCCGGCTGGACGAAGGTGCCGTGGGGTTTCAACTTCTGGAACATTACTTTGCACAGTTCGTTGCCGAATACCCCGGCGCAGTTGAGCGAGCTGCTGACCCGTCGGCCGCCTGAGGGCGGTCAATTTCCTACTGCTCTACCCTATGAACCCAACCCAAACCCCTTCGCCAATGTCCGCTGAACCCGCATCCAAAACCATCCTGATTGCTGAAGACAGCTCGGTAATCCTCAATCTCACCCGCAAAATCCTGGAATTGCAGAAGTATAAAATCGTGCTGGCTAAAAACGGCGGCGAAGTACTGAAGCAGTTGGAAAGCAACGCGGTGGATTGCGTGCTGATGGACATCAACATCCCCGTGAAAGACGGCATGCAGTGCACCCGCGAAATCCGCGCTCACGCCGACCCCAAAATCAACAAGCTGCCCATCATCGCCATCACCGGCAACGCCAACAACTACTCGATGGACCAGTTCCGCGAGGCCGGCGTGACCGACTACCTGCCCAAGCCGCTCGATTTCGACGCCCTGGTGCGCGTAGTGAAGCAGTACGTGGGGTAGTAAAATGAAGAATGAGGAATGAAGAATTGCTTCTGCGGCTTCTAATTCTTCATTCTTCATTCCTCATTCTTCATTAAAATGGTTGTAACGTTCTTAGGTACGGGCACGTCCTCGGGCGTGCCGATGATTGGCTGCACCTGCGTGGTGTGCCGCTCGCTTGACCACCGCGACCACCGCCTGCGCGTGTCCGTGCACCTGGAAGTGGCCGGCCGCAGCTTCGTGGTCGATTCCGGCCCCGATTTCCGCCAGCAGATGCTGCGCGCCCGCATCACCCACCTCGACGCCCTGCTCTTCACCCACGAGCACAAGGACCACACCGCCGGCCTCGACGACATTCGGGCCTTCAACTTCCGGCAAAAGACGGACATGCCGGTTTTTGCCGAGCCCCGCGTGTTGCAGCAGCTCCGGCAGGAGTTCGCCTACATTTTTGCCGAGCATAAGTACCCCGGCGTACCCCGCGTGGTGCTGCACCCCATCGAGCGCGACGACGTGCCGTTTGACGTGCTGGGCGTGCCCGTGCTGCCCCTGCGGGCCATGCACCACCGCCTGCCGGTGCTGGGCTTCCGCATCGGCGGCTTCTGCTACCTGACGGATGCCAACCACCTCGGCCCCGAAACCCGCGCCCAGCTCCGCGATGCCGACGTTATTGTGCTCAACGCCCTGCGCCGCGAGGAGCACATCTCGCACTTCACCCTGGCCCAGGCCGTGGCCGTGCTCGAAGAAGCCGCGCCCAAACGCGCCTACCTCACCCACATCAGCCACCAGCTGGGCCTGCACCGCGAAGTAGAAGCCGAGCTGCCGCCCTGGATTCGGCTGGCGTATGATGGGCTGAAAGTGGAGGTATAGCGCGGGCTCTGCGAGTCCGCGAGTGTAAATCCAGCTTAGTCGTTCAATTCGCGGACTCGCAAAGTCCGCGCTACATCCATGCACACCAATTACTATTTTCTGCGCCAGCTGGCCCCCGCCCTCACCGAGCGGCTGCGGGGCTACCGCGTGGCCGTGTGCTTCACCCAGGAGAAGGATGAACTGGTCATCGGCCTCACCAACGGCACGGCCGAGTTCTGGCTGAAAGCGCAGCTGGGGGCCAATTTCCCGGCTTTGGCGTTGCCCGAAACTTTCCAGCGCGCCCGCGCCAATTCCGTCGATTTATTCCCGGATATGCTGGGCCAGCAGGTTGAAACCGTGGCTGCCTGGCCCCAGGACCGGGTGCTGCAACTCAATTTCCGCAGCGGTGCCCGCCTCGTGTTCAAGCTCTACGGCCCGCGCCCAAACGCCATCTTCCGCCTCGCACCCGATAGTAAAGCCCTGCTTTTTCACCAAAAGCTACTGGCCGATGCCGACCTGCGCCCGCAAGCCACTCCGGCCCCGACTACTACCTCAGTCCCGTCTGAATCTGCGGAATCTGTTAAATCCGTCAAACCTGCGGTCCAGAAACTCCCGCCTCCTTTAGCCGACTTGCCCTTGCGCTACCTGCGCCAGAATGGCTACGACGAGGCGTTACTCGAAACCAAAACCCGTTTGGTAAACCAGGTGCTGGCCCAACTCGAAAAGCCGGCCCACTACTATATCACCCAACTCGACGGTCGCACGCGCCTCAGTCTGCTGCCCTTGGGCGAGGTGCTCGAAACCTTGGCTGGCAACGACCCCGTGGCCGCCCTGCGCCGCTTCGTGCCCATGGCCCTAGGCCGCCGCGCCCTTGAGATGGAAACCAAACAGCTGCGCCAGTTGCTGGAGCGCCGCGCCGACGAAGCCGGCACCGCCGCCGCCCACGCCCGCCAGCGCCTCCATGCCCTGGCCCACGAGGCTGGCTACCGCCACACCGCCGACCTCATCATGGCGCACCTGCACGAGATTCCGGCTGGGGCCACCCAAATCGAAGTGCTGGATTTCTACACCAACCAGCCCAAAACCATCAAGCTGAAGCGTACCGAAAAGCCCCAGCTCACCGCCGAAAACCTCTACCGCAAGGGCAAGAACCAGCAAATCGAAGAGCGCCAGCTTAGTGACCGCATTGCCCGCCGCGAAGCCGAAGCCCTCACGGCCCTGGAGCGTCTTGAAGAGATGGACACCCAGCCCGCCCTGGCCGAGCTGCGCGGCCTGCGCACCTGGCGCAAGCAGCACGGCCTCGACCCCACGCCCACGGCGGCCAAAGCCGCTACTGAGCTTCCTTTCAAGGTTTTCGAGGACCGGGGCTTCACCATTCTGGTGGGCCGCAACGCGGCGAATAACGACCTGCTCACCCAGAAATATGCCCACAAGGACGACCTCTGGCTGCACGCCAAGGACGTGACGGGCTCGCACGTTGTCATCCGACACAAGGCGGGGCAGCCGGTGCCCGAGCCCGTGGTGGAGCACGCTGCCATGCTGGCCGGCTGGTACTCGCGCCGCCAGCACGATACGCTGTGCCCGGTCACGGTCACGCCCAAGAAATTCGTGCGCAAGCCCAAAGGGGCGCTGCCCGGCCAGGTGGTAGTAGAGCGCGAGCGGGTGGTGCTGGTAAAGCCCGGCAACCCGTTTGACACCCAGTAGCGCAAAGCGGTGCTTTGAGGCCGTTACAACAAGTGGGGGCGAAGCGCCGCTTCGCGCTACAGCAAAAAGGCCGCTGCAATTGCTTGCAGCGGCCTTTCATTTTGCGTGCGCGCGGGGAGATTCGAACTCCCACACCCGAAGGCACCACCCCCTCAAGATGGCGTGTCTACCAGTTTCACCACGTGCGCAAATAGAGCAACTAAACCGGGTATTCGGCCGAAGCCGGCGTCGCTGAGGTAGCGAAGCGGGTGCAAAGATAGCCGAAGGATTTGGGTCGTACAACCTTTGAGCGCCCTTTTTCATTAAGCCACCACCATTCAACTGGTTATCTTGTGGTTTCGTAGAAGCATCAGGTTGCTTTTCGCCCTTTTTTCTGAAAAAACGCCATGAATACCTCCCCATTGCCCACTAAAAACTCCTTTTTTGGCCGCATGGCCGAGGCCATTACCAAGTTTTCGGGCTCCACGGCCGCGTTTGTGACGGCGGCGGGCATCGTGCTGGTGTGGGCCGTCACGGGGCCGCTGTTTAATTATTCCGAAACCTGGCAGCTGGTCATCAACACGGGCACGACCATCATTACGTTTCTGATGGTGTTTCTCATTCAGCGGGCGCAGAACAAGGATTCGCTGGTGCTGCACCTCAAGCTCAATGAACTGATTGCGGCCCAGCAGGGAGCCAGCAACCGCCTTATCAACGCGCAGGATTTTTCGGAAGAAGAAATCAGGACTCTGCACGATTTTTATTGCCTGCTGGCCGAATTGGCCAAAAAGGATAGCGACCTGGGCAAAACCCATTCGATAGAAGAGGCCGAGGACAATCACACCGAAAAGCTGGCTGCGCAGGTCGACTAACGACTGAAGCTAAAACCAAAAAAGGCTGCCGCAGATGATGCGGCAGCCTTTTTTCGTGCTTCAATTTAAAACCGACTACTCGGCCCGGGTGAGGGGCGACTCGACTACGTGCTCCGAGACGAACCACACCTGCATTTCGTTGGTGCGGATAAGCTGGCTCACGATGAGGTCGTTGGTGCCGTCG
>JAQBNT010000176.1 GCA_028288445.1 Hymenobacter sp.
GCCGACAACTTCCGCGTGCGCCGCTACGTGGCCAAGTACACCATCAACCCGGCCCGCGCCCACGGCATCGCGCACGAAGTCGGCTCCGTCGAAATCGGCAAGCTGGCCGACCTCGTGCTCTGGAAGCCCGCCTTTTTCGGCGCCCGCCCTGAGATGATACTCAAAGGCGGCATCATCGCCCAATCCCAAATGGGCGACGCCAACGCCTCCATTCCCACGCCGCAGCCCTCGTTCTCGCGCCCCATGTTCGGCGCGTTGGGCGGGGCTATCGGCAAGAGTTCGATGGTGTTTGTGTCGGGGGCTTCGGTTGAAAAGGTGCGGGCCGAATACGGCCTGACCAAGCAGGTTGTGGCGGTGAAGAACTGCCGCAACATCGGCAAGAAGGACATGGCGCTGAACGACTATTTGCCCAATATTTCGGTGGACCCCGAAACGTACCGGGTGATGGTAGACGACGTGCATCTGACGTGTGAGCCGGCGGAGGTGCTGCCGCTGGCGCAGTTGTATAACTTGTTTTAGAGCGGACGACGAGACGCATACTTGCGTCTCGTCGTCCGCGCCTTCTGCTACGGCATCGTCCGCATAATCTCGTTCAACGACGAGACGCAAGTATGCGTCTCTACACCGCCCGTGTCTCATTTCGCCCGCCTCCTGCACCTCGTCGATTCGGCCATTCCCACCGGCTCGTTCGCCTACTCGTATGGCTTGGAAAGCAGCATCGCCTTCGGGCTTGTCAACACGCCGATAGCCCTGCGGAACTAAATGAATTCCTATTTGCAGCAAGCCGGCAGCGCCGAAATCCCCTTCATTAATTCCGCCTTCCTGCTCACCGAAAAAAGCCCCGAATTCCAAACCGTCGCCGAAGAATACGACGCCCAGCTGCTAGTCCCCAGCCTCTACAAAGCCAGCGCCGTGCAGGGCCGCAACTGGCTGAAACTGCTGGCTACTTTCTACCCGGAAGCCGAATTGAAAACCATCACGCATTGGTTTGCCGCGCAGGAAATTCCGCCGCATTTCACGCTGGTTTTCACGCTGGCCTTGCAGCGGGTGGGCTTTGAGCTAAAAGAACTACAGGCCATGTACCTGCACATGCTGCTGCGCGACCAGCTCAGTGCCGCCATTCGCCTCGGGTTTCTGGGGCCGCTGGAGGGGCACCAGCTGCAACACGATTTCTACGCGGTGTTTGAGCATATTTTAGCAGCGCAGGCGGGCAAGAGGTACGGCGAAGCCACCCGCTCGGCTTTTCTGCTCGATGCGGCGCAGGTGCTGCACGAGGATATTTATTCCAAGCTTTTTCAGAACTAGTGCCGTGAATTTCGAACCGCCTCCCGCAGAACAAACGCGGGACGTGTCACATTATTAATTATAAAAACATAAAATGTGACAACTGCTGTCACATTTTATGTTTTTATAATTAATAATGTGACAAACAGTTTCCGTTACGTTTTCCAGGTTGCGCTCGTGCCGCGGGCCAACGCGCCCCGCTACTACCATAAAAACGTTTTAATCCCCGCCACCAACGCGCGGGCTCGCAACGCTCACGCTACCTAATACCCCATACCCCGCCATGGCTTTTGTCGAAAAACTCGCCCTGCTCCTCCACGGCCACCAGCACGAAGCCTACGAATCGCCCGGCGACTTCAGCGAGCGCGAAACCCGGCGGCTGCCCAGCTACCGCAATTTCCGCAAGCGCGCCTTCACCGTGGGCATCGGCGGGCCGGTGGGCACCGGCAAAACGGCGCTGCTAAAGGCGCTGTGCGAGCGCCTGCGCCACGAGTTCGAGCTGGGCGTGGTCACCAACGATATTTTCACCCGCGAAGACGCCGAATTCCTCATCCGCAACAGCGCCCTGAGCGAAGACCGCATCGTGGGCGTGGAAACCGGCGGCTGCCCCCACGCCGCCATCCGGGAGGATATTTCGCTGAACATGGACGCCCTCGAAGGCCTCATGCAGCGCTTCAATTACGGCCTGGATTTCCTCTTCGTGGAAAGCGGCGGCGACAACCTGGCCGCCCACTTCAGCCGCGAGCTGGTGGATTATTCCATCTACGTCATCGACGTGTCGGGCGGGGATAAAATCCCGCGCAAGGGTGGTCCCGGCATCACGCAGTCGGACCTGCTCATCATCAACAAAATCGACCTGAAAGATTTGATAAAAGCCGATTTGGGCGTGATGGAGCGCGACTCGAAGCAGATGCGCGGCGAAGGTCCGTTCCTTTTCGCCCGCGCCACCGACGGCTACGGGCTCGATGAAATCATTGCCCACATTAAAGCTGCCAAAGCCCGCGCCCTGGCCGCCGTGCGCGAGGACCGGCGCTAATATTTCCGCGCCAGCGGGTTGTACCCCAGCAATTCCTCGCTCATCAGCGCCGCCAGAATCTGCTCGCACAGCGGCTGCAAGGCCATGCGGCTGTGTGCGGCGGCCCGCAGCACCCACACATTCTCCCGCGCCCGCGCCACCGATACCACGCATTCCTGGCTGTTGATGGTGAAGTGCGGCCCCGTGCCGCCGGGCATTTTCTGCCCCGCCAGCATCGCCGCCAACGCCTGAAAGCGCGCATCAGCCGGGCTGCCCACCAGAAACACGGAAAAGAAGGTCTGGTACCCCGCGAAGTTGGCCGGTGAGGTGGCAATGTTGTCCGCCGGCTCAAAGCCAAACCTGTCCAGCAGCACCAGCCGGCCGGCCACCCGCACCCGCAGTTCCGAATGCAGCGAGGCGAAGGCAAACCGCTCGCCCTGGTCCATGCGGCCGGAGTGAAACCAATCCACCAGCAGCAGCAGCGACGTAGGCTGCAAGTGCCACTCCTGCACCTGCCGGTAGCGGCTTTCGGCCTGCAGCACCACCGGGTCGGGGAAGACGACGGCCAGCGCGTTTTCGGCCAGCTCGCCCACGGTGTGCTGCTCGGCCACGGCCCCATCAATTGAGCGAAAAACCTTGGTGCTGGCCTGCGTGGTGATGACTAGCCGCGAATCGGCCCGCCCCGTGATGCGCAGCCGGATAACGTCGCCCGCCACCAGGCCGCCGCCGTAGCTGCTCAGCACCACATGGCTGGCGCTGCCGGGCGCAGCGGGCTGCAAAAGCTTCAGCGGCTGAATGTTTTTGCAGGCGATGAGCCGCGTTTTGCCGCGCACCAGGGCCGCTTCCAGCACGCTCCAGCGCGGGGCGGGGGCGGCGGGGGGCGGCAGGAGCGGGGCAGGAGGGGCGGCGGGAACTGGCATCAGGGGCCGCTAATTACGGGCCTGGCGCTGGTATCCGGCCGGGGCCGGGGGCCGAAGCAATAGCAACGGCCCCCGCCGCGTTGGGAAATGGCTGCGCGTCTGTATTTTCGGGCATTGCCGCGCTTCGGATATGCAGAATTACTACCGCGTTTTAGGAGTCGGAGCCACGGCCACGGCCGGGCAAATCGAACAGGCGTACCTCGCCCAGCGCACCCGCCTGCGCCGCCTGGCCGCCGACCCGGCCATGAAATCCCGCCTCGCCGAGGTAGAGGCCGGCTACGGCATCATCGGCCACCCGCGCCGCCGCCTGGCCTACGACGTGCTGCTGGCCCAGGAGCCCGCCGAGCCCGCGCTGCCGCCCCACTACGCCGCCGCCGAAGCCCGCTGGCACCACTACGCCCGCATCGCCCGCAGCCTCAACGTGGCCCTGCTGGCCTGCTGCCTGCTGCTGGGCCTCGACTGGGCCCTGCCGCTGCGCCAATACGCCCACGAAACCGTGCAGAGCCGCTTCCCGGTATCGGTGCCGTCCGCGCTGTCCGCGCCCGAGGTGGCCTACCGCGTGCACACGGCGCACACCAGCTTCCGGCTGCCCAGCGCCATTGGCCACCGCGTGCGCACCGGCCAGGCCATCGCCGTGTGGCAAACGCCCATCCTGGGCATCGTGCAGCGCATCAGCGCGCCCGCCTCGCCCGATGGCCCGGCCCCTTTCCGGCCCTACGGCGGCACCATCTACGGCACTTTTTTCCTGCTGCCGCTGCTGCTGGCGGCCGTGACAGGCGTAGGCACCTGGCCCGGCCACTCCCCCGAAACCTACGTCAACACCGCCGCCGTGGGCGCGCTGCTGACCATTCTGACGCTCGTTATTCTGCTCTGTTTCTGAGCCCGAAAGCCCTGCTAACCGCGCTCCTCGGCGTGTTGGCGGGGCTTTTTTGTGCGCGTTGTCCAGGCTACGCCATGTTTTGTGGAATCGACTTCTTTCAAAGTTTCACTTGAAATAGTTCATTTATGAATAATGGCTGATTCAATCAGGGATTATGAATATTTTTTGAACAGCATGTGATGCCTTCGTAAAGCTACTTGTTTGATTTCTACGCTTTTTATCGTTTATTTGCCTTGAAATAAACGCAGTTAATAAACGGTTGGTATTTGCTGATAAGTCTTTTTTTATAAATTAAGTAAGACAAGCAAACGTTTGCTCTCTGCGAATTACTAACTTTATGCTCGGAAAAAATCAATTACTGTAAATGGGTTCTAGCCTGTTTCAGCCGCCCATTAGTTTTTTCTCGCTGAAAACGATTGTGGGTTGGTCAACCAATGGATTTTCACGCGCACCTGCTTTGTAAAACAATCATTCTCTTTACCAAACCCCACCCATATGCTGCTTTCTACTCTGCTTGTTGCTGCGCAATTGCTGGCTGCCGCCCCGTCGCCGGCCCCGAAATCCAACCCCGGCCCGGCTGCTGTTTCGGCGGCCCCGGCCGTGGCGGGCCGCGTTACCAACGAGGTAGGGGTGCCGCTGCCGGGCGTGTTTGTGGCGGTGCAGGGCACCCCCCAGGCCACCAGCACCAACTCCGCCGGCGATTTTCTGCTGGCCCTCACCAGCACCAAGTCCGTGCTGCTGTTCAAGTGCCAGGGCTACCGCGACCAGACGCTGGCCGTGGCGGCCGGCAACTCGCTGACCGTGAAAATGCAGTCGCTCACCAAAGCCATTGCCGCACCCACCGGCCCGATGCCCGTGGCTCCGGCCGCCGAAGCGGAGGCCACCACCGCCGCCACGGTGCTCAAGTTCTCAGAGGTGCTGCCGGCCTTCCCGGGCGGCGAGTCGGCCTACTACGCTTTCGTGCGCCAAACGGCGCATTTCCCCGAAGAAGCCCTCAAGCAGGGCCTGTCAGGCACGGTGTACGTGAGCTTTGTGGTGGACCAGCAGGGCCGCATCATCGACGCGGAAGTGGCCAAGGGCTGCGGCCACGGCTTCGACGAGGAAGCCCTGCGCGTGATTCGCCTCATGCCCTGGTGGACGCCCGGCCTGATGGGCGGCAAGCCCGTGCGCGTGGCCCGCACCATGTCGGTGCCCTTCGTCTACCGCTCGCGCGACTAGCACCGGCATCAGGCCAGCTGCAGGGCGGCCAGGGCCAGCAGCGCGGGCACGGTTTGCACCAGCAGAATGCGCTTGCCGGCCGTGAACGCGCCGTAGATGCCCGCCACGGCCACGCAACCCAGGAAAAAAGCGCCCACGTTGCGGTGCCAGGCCGGGTCTGTTATCAGCAGCGACCAGACGAGGCCGGCGGCCAGGAAGCCGTTGTAGAGGCCCTGGTTGGCGGCCAGCACTTTGGTGGGCTCGAACAGCTCGGGGCGCAGGGAGCGGAAGGTTTTGGGGCCGCGGGTGGTCCAGGCAAACATTTCCAGCCACAGGATGTAGCCGTGAATGAGGGCCACCAGGCCGATGAGAAGCTGGCTGAGCAGGTGCATAGCAACGCGGGAAAAAAGTGACGCCCCGGCCCGCTGATGCAGCGGGCCGGGGCGCACAAGGTAAGGCGCGGGCTGCGCTAGTGCTGCACGGTCACCAGCTGCGTGGTGGTTTTGCCCTGGGCCGCCACCCGCAGCACGTACAGGCCATCGGGCAGGGCCGAGGTGTCGAACTGGATATCGGCCGCCGCGGGCTGGATGGCGCGGCTGGCTACCGGGGTGCCCAGGTGGTCATACAGCGTGGCCTGCCCGGCCGGGGCCTGGTTATCGAGCCGCAGCGTGAGCTGGTTGTGGGCGGGGTTGGGGAAGAGGTTTAGCGCCGGGGTGCGAAAGCCGTCGTCGTGGTGGCTGCTGCGGCCTCGCTGGCGGTCGCCGTAGCGGGCCAGGTACCCTTGCGTCGCGGCGTTGCTGCGGGTCAGCGCCCCAAAGTGGCAGCTGCCCGTGAACGAGCCGGCGGTATACACATTATTATCGCCATCAATGGCAATGCCGCTGCCGCCGCTGGCACCGGGGCCGCCCACCAGCTCCTGCTGCTGCACGCGGCCGTTGGCGTTGAGGCGGGCCAGGTAGGCCTGCGGGCCGGCGCTGCCCGTCACGAATACCTTCCGCGACTGCTGGTCGACCACCACGCCCTTCACCGAAGTGCAGACGGCCGTGGCCCAGTCCACGTCGCCGGTGGCGTCGTAGCGGGCCACGTAGCCGGTGGGGGTGGTGCTGGTGAGGGTGACGCCCTGGCCGAAGTCGGCCGTGCCCACGAAGTCCCCGCCGATGCAGGCGTCGCCCTGCTTGTCGATGGCAATGGCCCCGCCGTAGTTAAGGTTGGGCACCCGCTTGCCCCATTGCACCTGCCCGGTGCCCGAGTCGAAAAGGGCCAGGTAGTCGGCATCCCCGTTGAGGAGTACGGTCAGGCCATCGAGCCGCCAGCCGCCGTTGCTGTGGCCGCTGAGGTAGCAGTGCCCGGCATCGTCCACGGCCACGCCCAGCGCCCAGCTGGTGGGGAACGACGACAGGACGGCGGTCAGCGCCTTGGCCCACCGCACCTGCCCGTTGCGGTCGTAGCTCGCCAGAAAACCATCGCGCCGGTGCCCCCCGAGGGCAATGTTATCGGCCACCACGCTGCCGCCCGTCACGTCGCCGCTGAGGTAGCTGTTGCCGGCCCGGTCCACGGCCACGCCCGTGCCGTGGCTGGCCCCGTAGGGCGTGCCCTGGCTGCCGTGGGCCTGCTTCACCCAGCGCACGCGGCCGTTGGCCCCGCACTTCACCAGCAGCACGGAGTAGCCGCCCCCGTCGGCGATGGCCCCCGCCGTAGAGCCCCCGGCGTAGGTGATGGTGCCGTGCAGCCGGCCGCTGACGTAGGTGTTGCCGTCCCGGTCCACGGCAATGCCGGTGGTGTTGCTGCCTTCTTCGGCTCCCTCCAGCTTGGTCACGCGCACCACCTGGCCTTGGGGGCTGAGCTTGGCAATGTAGAGGCAGCGGCCGGGCAGGCTGCTGCTGATGGTGGTGCCGCCCAGCTGCGCGGTGCCGCCCACGAAACTGCCCGTGACGTAGGTGTTGCCGGCCGCATCGGCGGCCACGGCGGCCACGCCGGCGGGGGCGGTGGCGGGCAGGGCATAGGTCCAGGCGGTGGGCTGGGCCCAGGCACCCAGGCCAATCAATAGCAATACGGAGAGGAGGACGTGTTTCATAGGATAACGGGATGTGGGAATTGTGGGAAATGAGAAGGATTGATTAAACCGACCCGCCTTGCTCCAGGGTATCCTTCAGCAGCACAGCCAACGGCCCAGCGGCACCAGTAGGGCCGGGCGACACGATTCTACCTTAAACTTAGAAAAGAATTTAATAGAATCATATAAATAATATATTTGATTTTAATGTATATACAGCAGTTGCCGGGGCCGCCGCTTGCTGGCCCGGTGTCGCGGGCCGGGCCGTCCCCGGACCAGTACCGGCTGCGCGCCACGCGGGGCCATGGCCAGCCCACCAGGGCCCCGCTGCTGGTGTGCCACGCGCCAAGTTTTGCATAAAAAAAGGCCCGGATGCTACATCCGGGCCTTTTTTGTGGAGTAAGGGCGGCTTATTTCAGCAGCCCGATTTCGATGCGCAGGGTGTGGTCGCTGCCGTTCTGGATGCGGAAGACCTGGCCGGCGGGGCCGAGGTCGGGGGCCAGCACGTCCATTTCGCTTTGGTCGGTGTTCAGGGTCACGGTTTGGGTGGGGCCGGCGCTGCCGGCCACCATGCGGCCCACGGTGGCCTGCTGGTTGGGCTTGGGCACGCCCAGGCGCAGGTGCAGGCGGGAGGTGGGCAGCAGGGGCGTCTCGAAGGTGAGAAAGGCCGTCGCGTCGGGGGCCAGCGTCACTTCGTGGTGCTCCAGCACGGGCACGGCCGTGCCGCTTAGCCGGAACAGCTTCAGCGTGGCCGCGTCCTCGGCGAAGAGAATTTTGGCCGCCGCGCTCGCCTCCTGGCCGTAGCCGTAGGCCAGGTTTTGGGTGGTCACGTAGTGGTCGCCTTCTTCCGTATTGCTGCCTTTTTTTGACTTCCTGCGTGGTATTGGTGTCGGCGAGCTGTTCAACCAGCTTGCCCAGCGCGGCGAGTAGGTCCGGGGTGTACCCCTTTTTCGCCAGCTCCGTCTTGTCGCGGGTGACCGAGGTGAAGGCCGTTTGGAGCAAGGCGCGCATTTTGTCGTGGTTGTCGCGGGCGGCATTGTAGCTGCTGCGGCCGTAGGTGCCCAGCCGGCCGGCGTTGTGCGGGAAAGCCCGGCCCACGAAGTAAAACAGGCTTTGCACGGCGGCCTGGGCTTGGGCCATGGTACTGCCTACTTCGGCGGTGTCCTCCTTGAGCTCGCCCACGCGCACGGTGCCGGCGGGGGTGGTATCGGCCAGGTCGATGGCGGCCAGCCAATCGGTGCCAAACGCCTCGTCAAATTCCGGGTTGAAGACCTGGAATGCGGCTTGGTAGCGGAGATAATGCTCGTGCATCGTGCGCATCTCCTGGCGCATCTTGGCATCGGCTTCATGGTAGTGCCGAAGCACGGTAGCTGCTCTTTTCATGGGGTAAACGTGTAAAGATGAATGGTGAAGCCCCAAGGTAAGGCATCGCAAACGTTTCCGGTGATTATGAACAGTCTTCCCGCCTCTACGAACACCTTTCCCGAGCTCGGGAAGACTGTTCGTAAGGTCGGGAAAGGTGTTCGAAAGGTCGGGAAGACTGTTCGTAGCCCCGGGCAAGGTGTTCGAAAGCCCGGGAAGGGTGTGCGAAGCGGCGGGCACGGTGTTCGTAGCCCCGGGGAGACTGTTTGAAGCGCCGGGCAGGGTGTTCGAAGGGGCGGGGAGGGTGTTCGAAGTGGCGGGGAGGGGGTTCGGGCACGCAAAAGGCCCGCCGGGTGGGGCGGGCCTGGGGTTGGAAGGGTGGCTTAGCAAGAATATTTATTTAATTCACTTGTAGAAAGCTGTATCTACTTACACATCACTTCCTGTGTATAACGGGGACGAAAAGCCTTTCGATTCTCTATGATAATCAAACCATGTGCCTATCGCAAGACAGGAACCATGAATGAGTAATACATCATGTGATAATTCTTGGATACCTCTAACATGTATTATTGGCATCGCTACTCTATGGCCAGTGAGGGCATCAAACCGAGCTGACGAACTTGTGCATTGCCATGCATCAAATATGAATTCAATACGTATGGAATTACCCTGATAATATGCTTTGCGTTTTTGGGACTTCTCAGTTTCGAATAAATCTATATCGCTAAAATAGAAGCCAAGATTAGCTGTAATATATTTTCCTGGCTTTACTAGAGATTTTACTTCTGTGATATTGATTTTATTGGTAATATCTATTATTGGTAGCTTTTGAATTATTCTTTCTGTGATTATTTTTAGGTAATGACTTAGATACATGCCATCTCCAAAATCACAGATGTGATATGAAGGCTTTTGAGTAACTTTCCATTTAGATATCGGTGTTATCAATCCATCTCTATTTACGATGTCTAACGCAAATAAATTTCGAAAAGATTTTATGTCTTTATATTCAATATCCAACTCATACATTAGTTCGAATAACCTGAGTTGATTTATATAATCCCATCTCGATACGTCATTCGCTAGACCAAGTATTAATTTGGCGTCGTTTGTTTTGACGGATTCGACCCACTTTTCTTTAAACTTGAGAAGATGGTCTTTAGTCAAATTCAGGCTTAACTCCTTTTTAGTATGTGCTTCATCATGATGATGAAGACATAATACTACTAAGTTTGATTCTTCATGGCTCCTTGATTGATTCCATTCGTCAATATGGTGTATGATTATAGACCTGTTGCTGTCTCTACAGACACAACATGTCTTCTTTGATTCATAAAGTAGTTGAATCACTGTTTCTTTAGGAATAGGAGGTCGGTTCTCATCTAAAATTACCTTGACAGCATGTGCTGGGATTCCTAAAGCCTCTAATTTGTCTTGTGTTAATTGCTTTAATGAGCTCAAGGTATATCCTGATGAAATCAATTCATTGGACTTTTGTGAGTCGATGCCCCGTGCTAATAGAGCATTATATGTGGTTGACTTAGCCAATTGGGTAATAGGGAAAAATGTGTTTACAATAAATAATGATTACTCCCCTAGCTTCGCCAGAATCTCCAGCGCGGCGGTGGCGATGACCGTGCCGGGGCCGTACACGCCGGCCACGCCGGCATCGAAGAGGAACTGGTAGTCCTGGGCGGGGATGACGCCGCCGGCGATGACCAGGATGTCTTCGCGGCCGAGCTGCCGCAGCTCCGTGAGCAACTGGGGGAGCAGGGTTTTGTGTCCTGCCGCGAGGCTGCTCACGCCCACGACGTGCACGTCGTTGTCGGCGGCCTGGCGGGCTACCTCGGCGGGGGTTTGGAAGAGGGGGGCAATGTCGACGTCGAAGCCGACATCGGCGAAGCTGGTGGCGATGATTTTGGCGCCGCGGTCGTGGCCGTCCTGGCCCATTTTGGCCACCAGCATGCGGGGGCGGCGGCCTTCGCGGGCGGCAAAGTCCTCGGCTGCCGTGCGGGCCTGCTCGAAGGCCGCGTTGTGGCTCATCTCCTGCGAATACACGCCGGCCACGGTGCGCGTGGTGGCCTGGTGGCGGCCAAACTGGGCTTCGAGGGCATCGGAGATTTCGCCGAGGGTGGCGCGGGCGCGGGCGGCGGTCACGGCCAGGGCCAGGAGGTTGTGGGCGTCCTTGTCGGCATCGGCGGCCAAGTCGGCGAGGCGCACGCCGGCGGCTTCGGTGAGGGCGGCCAGGGCCACTTTCACGGCCACGGTGTCGCGGGTGGCGCGGATGGTTTTGAGGCGGGCAATCTGGCTTTCGCGCACGGCATCGTTGTCGATGTCGAGCACTTCGACCTCCGTTTTTTCGGTGGTCTGGTACTTGTTCACGCCCACGATGATTTCCTTGCCCGAGTCGATGCGGGCCTGCTTGCGGGCGGCGGCTTCCTCGATGCGCAATTTGGGCAGGCCGGTTTCGATGGCCTTGGCCATGCCGCCCAGCCCTTCCACTTCCTGAATGAGGGCCCAGGCGCGGTCGGCCAGCTCGTGGGTGAGGGTCTCGACGTAGTAGCTGCCGCCCCAGGGGTCCACCACTTTGGTCACGTCGGTTTCGTGCTGGAGGTAGAGCTGGGTGTTGCGCGCGATGCGGGCCGAGAAATCGGTGGGCAGGGCAATGGCCTCGTCGAGGGCGTTGGTGTGCAGGCTTTGGGTGCCGCCGAGCACGGCCGCGAGGGCCTCGATGGCGGTGCGGGCCACGTTATTGTAGGGGTCCTGCTCGGTGAGGGAGTAGCCCGAAGTCTGGCAGTGGGTGCGCAGGGCCAGGCTTTTGGGGTTGGTGGGGTTGAACTGCTGGATGAGCTTGGCCCAGAGCAGGCGGCCGGCGCGCAGCTTGGCAATCTCCATGAAGTGGTTCATGCCGATGGCCCAGAAGAAGCTCAGGCGCGGGGCAAATTCGTCAATCTTCATGCCCGCCGCGAGGCCGGCGCGCACGTATTCCAGGCCGTCGGCCAGGGTGTAGGCCAGCTCCAAATCGGCCGTCGCGCCGGCCTCCTGCATGTGGTAGCCCGAGATGGAAATGGAGTTGAACTTGGGCATCTTGGCCGCCGTGTAGCTGAAGATGTCGGCGATGATGCGCATGCTCGGCGCGGGCGGGTAGATATAAGTGTTGCGCACCATGAACTCCTTCAGAATGTCGTTCTGAATGGTGCCGGCCAGCTTTTCGGGCGGCACGCCCTGCTCTTCAGCTGCCACAATGTAGAAAGCCAGCACGGGCAGCACCGCCCCGTTCATGGTCATGCTCACCGACATTTCGCCCAGCGGAATCTGGTCGAAGAGGATTTTCATGTCCTCTACCGAGTCGATGGCCACGCCGGCCTTGCCCACGTCGCCCTGCACGCGGGGGTGGTCGGAATCGTAGCCCCGGTGGGTGGCCAGGTCGAAGGCCACGCTCAATCCTTTCTGCCCGCCGGCCAGGTTGCGCCGGTAAAAGGCATTCGACGCCTCGGCCGTGGAGAAGCCCGCGTACTGCCGGATGGTCCACGGGTTCTGGGTGTACATGCTGGCGTAGGGGCCGCGCAGGTAAGGCGCCTGCCCCGCACCAAAGCCCAGGTGGTCGAGGTGGGCCACGTCTTCCGGGCCGTACACGGGCTTGATGGCAATGCCTTCGGGCGTGAGCGTAGCAGCCGTTTCGGGCGCAGCGGGAGCGGCGGGAGCCGGGGCGGCGTTGTAGGGAATCGAAGAGAAGTCGGGCTTCATGGGTGGGAGTCTAAGCAAGTATTAAGAACGTCATGCTGAGCGAAGTCGAAGCATCTCTACCGCGCAACTATTCCTTTTGATTGAATTACTGCTGCGGTAGAGATGCTTCGACTTCGCTCAGCATGACGTTCTGATAATGATGTTCAGTTGATTGCTACCGGCCTTGCAAACGGGCCAGCACTTCTTCAGTCGTATACCCCTGCACCTTCATTTCCTGGAAGCCGAACACGCGCACGGCCTCGTGCATGGTAGCCAGGTCGGAGCTGAGCAAAGCCGGCGGGACGAATTGCTGCTTCTCGGTCGGAATCTGGTAGATGAAGCGGGCAAACTTGCTGAACTGCTCGGGCGTGGCGTACATCAGCGTCGCTTCTTCAGCCGAGGAGTAGAGCAGCGACAGCGTGCCGGCCGGGTGGCTGGCCGCCAGCTCGGGCCGCTCGTGCTCCTGCAATAGCTGGATGAAGTTGTCCAGAATGACCTGGTTGGTGTTGGCCCCGAGCAACACGATGGCGGCGCGCTTGCTCTTGCGGTCGCGGCGCTCGAAGTGCATGGCCGTGGCCAGGCGCAACACCTCAGTAGGATAGGCAGCGCGCGTCACGTCGAAATCGGCGGAGCGCAGCAGCTTTTTGGGGTGGAAGTGGAACTGCTCGCCCTTGTTCTGGAAGCGGTTGGTGCCCACAATCACCTGCTGGCCGCTGGCAATGCGTCGGAAGGTTTCCGTCGCCACCGCCTTGATTTCTTCGATGAGCTGGCCGCGCACGGCTGGCAGCCCGCCCAGCGCTTCGGTGCGCTGGAACAGCGTCCAGGCCTCCTGGGCCAGCTGGTCGGTGAGGGTTTCGAGGTAGTAGGAGCCGGCGGCGGGGTCCTGCACCCGGCCCAAACCCGCCTCTTCGCGCAGCAGCACCGAGAGGTTGCGCGCCAGGCGGGCCGAGAACTCATTCGCCTCGGCAAACAGGCAGTCAAACGGGGCTACGGATAGCGAATCGGCTCCGCCCAGCACGGCGCTCATGGCCTCGGTGGTGTGGCGCAGCAGGTTGTTGTGGGCGTCGAGGGTGGTTTGCGTCCAGGTGGCCGTCATGGCATGGATGCGCAGGTGGGCATTCAGCTCAGCGGGCAGGCCGAAGCTGTGCAGCAGCGTGGCCCACAGCCGGCGCAGGGCGCGCAGCTTGGCAATTTCGAGGAAGTAGCCGGGCATCACGGCGATGTGCAGGTGCAAAGCGGCGGCTACCTCGGCGGCCGTGGTTTCGGCATCGGGCAGCTCGGCCAGCAGCGCGGCGGCGGTGTTCAGCGTGAAGGCAATCTGCTGGGTGGCAGTGGCGCCCCGGTTGCCAAAAAAGGCCCCGTTCACGGCCAGCGCGCGGAAGTCGGGCATGCCCGTGGTCAGGCGCACGCAGCGGCGCAGGGCGGCGCGGTAGTCGGCCAGCTCGGCCCCTTCGGGCACGGGGCCGGGGGCAAAGCGCAGGAAGCCGCGCAGGGCGGTGCCAGGGGCGGCTTCTACCAGCTGGCTCAGGAGCTCATCGGGGCCGGCCATTACGGTGTAGCCCACGAAGGTGTAGGCCAGCGGCAGCTGCTCGGCCAGGTAGTGCACGGCCAGCGCGGGCACGTCGTGAATGATGAGATGGATGCCGTCGGCCCCGTTGGCGAGGGCGTTGGCGGCCTGGTCAATCTGGGCGCGGCCGTCGGTGCCGTGGGGCACGGTCAGGGCCGGCACGTTCAGCCAGGGCGCTAGGGGGTGGGGCAGGGGCGCGGGCGGGCCGCCCAGCGCCGCGAGGGCTTCGCGGTGGTAGAAGGGCTCCAGGCTGAAGCCGTCGGGCAGGGGCCAGTGCAGCGTGGCCGGGTCCTGGCCTTTGAGCTCGCGGGTGAGGCGGGCCTGCCACTCGGCGGTGGTGACGGCCGGGAATTCGGCGAAGGAAACAGGCGCGGCCATGAGGGTGTCGGACATAGGTAGCAGGTGCTTCAGCGGATAGAGTGCGGCGGTTCCCGCAACTACGAACCTCAGCTAAAACAGGCCGAAAGATACCGCGCCGGGGCCGAAGCGACTATGGTGACCCGGCGGTGAGCGGCGGCCTGGCGGGTTCACATCGTAGCTTTGCGTCAACTTCGCCCGGTATTTATCGGGTATCGTCCGCTTCCTCCGTATTTCATGTTGCACCATTCATTTCGGACTGCATTCACTCCGCTATTGCTGGCTCTGACGCTAGCCACCGGCTGCCAGCGCGCCGCCTACGCGCCCACGGCCCACTTCGCGCCCACCACGAGCCAGGTAGTGGGCAAAACCCAGGCCGAGGACCCCGCCGTGGCCGCCCTCATCGCGCCCTACCATGACAAGGTGACTTCCCAAATGGCCGAAGTGTTGGGCACCGCCCCGGCCCCGCTCACCAAGGCCCCCGGCGAAAACCCGCTCTCCAACTTCGTGGCCGATTTGCAGCGCCAGCGCGCCAGCGCCGAGCTGAAGCAGCCCATCGCGCTGGGCGTGATGACCAACGGCGGCTTGCGCGCCGGCTTCGCGGCCGGTCCCGTCACCCTGGGTTCGGTGTTTGAGCTGATGCCGTTTGAGAACGAACTGGTGGTTCTCGATGCGCCCGGCCCGGTGGTGCAGCAACTGTTCGACTACGCCGCGCACATCAAAATGGCCATATCCGGCGCTACCTATAGCGTCACCTTCGATGGCATGCCCAAGGACATTCGCATCGGCGGCCAACCCTTCGATGTGAACGATTCGCGCACCTATCCCATTGCGATTTCCGACTACCTGGCCACCGGCGGCGACAACCTGTCGTTCTTCAAAACGCTCACCCCGCGCCACACCAACGTGCTGCTCCGTACCGCCATCGCCGACCATATCCGCGCCCTCACCAAAGCCGGCCAGCCGGTAACGGCCCGCATCGAAGGCCGCGTGAAAGCCAATTAATTGCCAGCTGCTAACCGTCGAACTATCATGCAACGCCGCGAATTCCTCCGCAACTCCCTCCTCGGCACCGCCGGCCTCACCGTGCTGGGCGGCCTGGCCAACTCGGCCGAAGCCGCCGCTACCGCCAAGGCTCCGCTCAAGCTCACCATCCTGCACACCAACGACATGCACTCGCGCATCGAGCCCTTTCCCGACAATGGCGGGCAGTGGGGCGGGCTGGGCGGCATGGCCCGCCGTGCGGCGCTCATCAAAGACATTCGTAGCAAGGAGCCCAACGTGCTGCTGCTCGACTCGGGCGACATCTTCCAGGGCACGCCGTACTTCAACTTCTTCGGCGGGGAGCTCGAATACAAGCTCATGAGCCAGATGGGCTACGACGCCAGCACCCTCGGCAACCACGACTTCGACAACGGCCTTGAAGGCCTGCAACGCCAGCTGCCCAACGCCACTTTCCCCTTCCTCATCGCCAACTACGACTTCTCCAAAACCCCGCTGGCCGGCCGCTTTGCTCCCTACAAGGTGTTCGAGAAGCAGGGCCTCCGCATCGGCGTGTTCGGGCTGGGCATTGAGCTGGCGGGCCTGGTGGCCGACAAAATCTTTGGCCAAACCGTGTACCTC
>JAQBNT010000179.1 GCA_028288445.1 Hymenobacter sp.
GGATGAGAACTTTTTTACCCTCCACGGCCTGCGCGTTGCGGAAGGTCGAAATCCAGTTGTCCATGTGGGCCTTGAACTCGTCGGCGGGCCGGAAGGCATCGACACGCATGGCCCCGAAGAAGTGGCCTAGGCCCTGGCCCACGGGGTTGGCCGAGGGCTGGAGGAAGGCCACGAACGGCGGCACCCACGGCCCATAGTTGGCCCCGGAAAGCACGGCGGAGAAGATGTCCACTACCGCGCCCAGGCCGTAGCCTTTGTGCGAGCCGGTGGCTCCGCCGAGGGGCAGCAGCGCGCCGCCGTTTTTCACGGCGTTGGCATCGGTTGAGCTTTGGCCGTCGGCGGTTTGTGCCCAGCCTTCGGGTAGGGGTAGGCCTTTGCGCTGCGCGATTTCGAGCTTGCCGTTGGCGGCGGTGGTAGTGGCCATGTCGAGCACAAAATCGGGTTGCTCGCCAGCGGGCACGGCCACGGCAATGGGGTTGGTGCCCAGTAATCTGTCCAGCGAATAAGTGGGCGCAACCAGTGGCGAGGCATTGGTCATGGCAATGCCAATCATGTCGTGCGCCAGGGGTAGCATGGCGTGGTAGCCAGCAATACCGAAGTGGTTGGAATTCTTCACTGAAACCCAGCCCGAACCCACTTGCTGCGCCTTCTCGATAGCAATCCGCATGGCTTTGGGGCCCACCACGAGGCCGAGACCGCCGTCGCCATCCACCACGGCGGTGCTGGGCGTTTCGTAGGTGATGCCCACGCGAGGCGTAGCGTTGATGCGGCCAGCCTCCCACAGCCGTACGTAGCCCACGAGGCGGGCCACGCCGTGCGAGTCCACGCCGCGCAGGTCGGCGGAAAGCAGGGTTTCGGTGGCCAGGGTAGCGTCATCGGCCGGGCAGCCGATGGCGAGGAAAACGCTTTCGGTGAATGCGAAAAGCTGGCTGTAGGAGAAGGTGGGCATCGAGAATATATTAGTCGGAGAATATGAAAACCAGAACGTCATGCTTTGGCTGCGCTCAGCATGACGTTCTGGTTTGGTTGGGAAACTGCCTACACCGCCAGCATCTCGGCCAGCAGTCCTTCTTTCAGCGCGTAGGCTGAGGTGCGGATGCGCGTGATTTCGGTGATGCCCAGCACGAAATCAATGAGTACGGCTGCTACTACCAGCATGTCGGCCCGCATGGGCAGGATGCCGGGCAGGGCCTTGCGCTGCTCGTGGTTGCCGCTGAGCAAGTGGCGGTAGCTGGTTTGGAAGGAATCCAACGCCAGTTCGGTGCAGGGGGGCAGTTGGCTTTCGGCGCGCAGCTGGCCAATTTGCATGTCGGCCAGGCTGTCGAAGCTGCCCGATGCGCCTATGAGGCTGGCGGGGCGGTAGCGCCGCACAGCTTCGATGAGCGGCTCCAGCACCGTGCCGAGGTAGCGCTGCTCGGCTTCCACGGCCTCGGCGGGAAACACGCCGCTGGGGTCGGGGAAAAACTTGTCGAGCAGGCGTTGGGCTCCGATTTCGAAGCTTTGCTTCCAGAAAATGGTGTGTTGGTTGGCAATAATGAATTCGACCGAGCCGCCGCCAATGTCCATAATCAGCTGGGCTTCCTCGCCCAAATCCACGGCCTGGCGCACGCCCTGGCAGATGAGTTCGGCCTCGCGGTCGCCGGGAATGACGTTGACCTGAATGCCGGTTTGCTCGAAGATGTCGCGCACCAAATCCGGGCCGTTTTTGGTCACGCGCATGGCGCTGGTGGCGGTGGCGCGCACTTCCGTCACTTCGTGCAGTTCCATTTCTTCCTTGAAGCCGGCCAGCGTGTGCAAGGCGCGGGCGTAAGCCTCAGGCGCGATGATGCCCTGGCTGATGCCGCCCTCGCCGAGGCGCACGCCGGCTTTGGTGCGCAGCAGCACCAGCGGCTTTTCGCCGGGCGTGGTAGGCATTCCCACAATGAGTAGGTGGAAGGTGTTGGTGCCCATGTCGATGAGCGCAAGGCGGCGATGGTGGCTAGTTGCTTGATGCATTGAGCTGATGAGGTGCGAAGGCGGCAAAACGCAAGGCAGGGTATATGCAAAAGGCCGAATACTTGCCTGCTTCCTGCGTAACTTTCTGCTTAAGTAAAGCGCTATGGCTGATAAAGAGTTGGTGTCTACGAAAAAATGTCCCGCTTGCCAACAGTGGTCGCACTGGCAGCAGCTGACCAGCGACCGGTGCGAGCACTGCGGCGAGCTGCTGGACCCGCGCGCCTACGCCGACGTTCAGCAGCAAGCCGCGATGGAGCAGCAGCAAGGCGGCATCCAGCTGATGGAAATTGGTCCCGAAGATGGGGGCGTGATGCGCTTTTTCAAGACCATCGTGCGGGGCGGGCAGCTGTTGTTTATTGCCATCCTGGGGTTTATTGTCTGGCTGGTGACGGCTATTGCGGGCTGATATGCGAATGCCGGCTGTGCTCCGTCAACCCTTGTTTTTAACGGCGGCGTTACTGTACGCGGGTCTCCAGGTTAACAAGCGCTGGCTGCATTGTCCGTTGCCATCCTGGCTCACTTCCTACCTTAGCGACGTTCTGTGCCTGCCGGTGATGCTCAGCCTGGCGCTGGCCGCGCACCAATTAGTATACGGGCGACACCAGATGCTGCCCGGCCGTTGGGTACTGGCCGCCTGGGCCAGCGTGGCGCTGTGGTTCGAAGCACTGTTGCCCCGCTGGTCGGCCCAGGCCGTGGCCGACCCGTGGGATGTATTGGCCTACGCAGCGGGGGCGCTCGCCTTTCATCGGTGGTTGAATAAGCCGGCCTGAGGTCCCGTCCGCGCTACGTGGCGAACCGGCAGAACGTGCCCAATGGCAGCTTGCGCTGGCCGGCATCGTGCAGATAAATTTCGCCCAACTCGCGCACGGCCTTTTCGCCGGGGAAAATTGCCGTGGTCAAGTTGTCCAGAATTAGGGCTGAGAAGCCCAGCGAATACAGGTTCACCACGAAAAAATGGTCCTCGGGGTCGAGCAGCTGCTGGCTGAGCTTGAGCATTTCGTTCAACTCATCTTCGAGCTGCCATTTCTCGCCGTTCGGGCCGCGGCCGTAGGCGGGCGGGTCGAGGATGAGGCCCTGGTACTTGCTGCCGCGCTTCACTTCGCGCCGCACGTACTTCATGGCGTCTTCTACCAGCCAGCGCACGCCATCGAGCTGGCTGGCTTCCATGTTGTCGCGGGCCCAGAAGTTCACCTGCTTCACCGAATCGAGGTGCGTAACGTCGGCCCCGGCGGCACGGGCGGCCAGCGTGGCCGCGCCCGTGTAGGCGAAAAGGTTGAGCACGCGCGGCAGCTTGGCGCGGCGCTTGCGCGTCTGGTTGTAGATGAACTGCCAGTTGGGGTCCTGCTCGGGAAACAGCCCAACGTGCTTGAACGACGAGAGGCCGAGGCGAAATTTCAGCTTCAACCCATCGGGCCGCTGGTAGTCGATGAGCCACTGCTCGGGCATGGCAGGCTTGAGGCGCCACTGGCCTTTTTCGGTGGAGCCGGGGGCGCGGGCAAAGGCGGCATCGGCTTTTTCCCACTCCGTGAGCGGCAGGTGCGGGTCCCAGATGGCCTGCGGTTCGGGGCGGGCAAGGATGTATTTGCCGAAACGCTCCAGCTTCTGAAAGTTGCCGGAATCAATCAGCTCGTAATCGGGCCAGGGGGAGGTGGTGAGGAAGTCGTACATAAGCAGGCCGCAAAGGTAGGGGCAGGGCCCGGTAGGGTCGTTCCCAGCAGAGCCATGCCGGGTAGGGCGAGACGTTTGGGGTATGTAACAGATGTAGAGTCGCGACACTTCGCGTCTCGGCGTTGGATGAAGGCGAACGACGCGACCACCAGGCCTTTTGAGAGCGGCGTACGTAAAAGCGCAGTGTTCTCTCCACTCTAGTTCCTTCGCCTGCCATGCCGGAAATTACCCGCCTGCTCGACCAGCTTCGCCGCGCTTTCGATGGCGAGCCGTGGTCCGGTCCCTCGCTGCTGGCCACCCTCGATGGCCTGCCCGCCGCCCAAGCCGCCCAGCGACCCGTGGCCAATGCTCACAGCATCTGGGAAATCACGCGCCACGCCGCCGTGTGGGCCGAGGTGGCCCGCCGCCGGCTGGTCGAAGGCAGACTGGTACAAGTCAGCGATTCCGAAGACTGGCCATCGCAGCCCGAGAATCCCACCGAAGCCGACTGGCAAGCCGTGCTGGCCGGCCTGCGTGAGACGCACGAACAGCTTTTGGCCGCTGCCTCAACCATCACCGATGAAACCCTCGACCGCCCTATCAACATCACCATCGATGCGCGGGTGGGCTACGGCTCCTCTATCTATGTAACCCTGCACGGCGTGGCGCAGCATTACCTCTACCACGCCGGACAAATCGCGCTGTTGCGTAAAGCAGTAGCCTAGCTCCGTAACCAAAATCCCGCCAGCTACCCGGCTTCGTGAGGCGAGAGGTGCAGTTCATCGAAGAGGATGAACTAACCCATTGGCCAACCCGTAGCTTTGTCGGATGCTGCCTGCAAACCGCAAGAAGTTAGCTGCATTACTCGTTCTACTGCTGGCCGGATTCGTTCTGGTGCTGTGGTGGCGGCGCGTGCCGGTGCCCGGCGTGGGCATTATCCTGCCGCACGACACCTATACGCCGCGCCGCGAGGCCTTCTGGCCAAGCCGGGGCCGGATTCTCGACCGCAACGACTCGGTGCTGGCCTACACCGGGCCGCGCTACCTGCTGGTGCTGCCGCCTTGGGGCCGGCTCGATTCAACCCGCCTCAACCACCTGCTGGGCTGGCCCGACAGTGCCTTCGAGTACCGAAGCCGCGACCTGCGCCGCCGCGAATTGCCCTTGCAGCTGGATTTAACGGCTTCCGAATACGACCTTCTGCGCCGCCACCAAAGCGAGTGGCCCAAACTCAAGCTGCGCGAATACACGGCCCGAAACTACGCCACGCACGTTGCCGCGCCCGTGCTGGGCTACGCCTACGCCAATGCCCAGCCCTTCCTGTACCAGGCGCAGCGGCTGGCGCGGGGCCGCTTCTACCGCCTGCGCAACGGCGGCCTCGAAACCTACTACAATGGCCTGCTGAAAGGCAGCTTCGGGGCCTACCACCCGCTGGTGGACGTGTTGAACCAGCCCCACGGCACCTGGGCCACCGACACCACCTACCGCCCCGGCCAGGACTTACACCTCAGTCTCGACACCGAGTTACAGGCTTACGCCGAGCGCATCATGCGCGAACGCAAGGGCTACATCGTGGCAATCGACCCCGCCACCGGTGAAATTCTCTGCTACGTTTCGGCCCCTACTTATGACCCCGCCACCATCACCGCACCCGGCCGGAGCCGCGAGCGCAGCGCCCTGCTGCTGGCCGAAGACATGCCGCTGCTCAACCGCGCCGCGCTGCAAGCCAGCCCGCCGGGCTCGGTTTTCAAGCTGGTGAACGCCGCCGTGGCTCTGCAACTAGGCGGCATCACGGCCACCACCGGTTTCCGCTGCGACCAGTCGCTCATCAACTGTGTGCACGAGCACCCCAACGCCCGCAACCTCACCCAAGCCCTCAAGTACAGCTGCAATCCCTATTTCTACCAGGTGATGCGCAACGTGGTGAACAACGTGCCCGACACGCTGGCGCAGCCCGTGGACACCTGCGCCGTGCGCCACCAAAACCTGGCCGCCTGGACGCGCCACGTCAAATCCTTCGGCCTCGACACGCTGTTGGGCGTCGATTTGCCGCAAGAGCGCCCCGGCTTCATTCCCACGCCCGCCTACTACGACCGCCGCCGCGGCCGCTGCGGCTGGACCTACGGCAGCATCTATTCCCTCAGCATCGGGCAAGGCGAAATCAACCTCACCGGCCTGCAAATGGCTAACGTGCAGGCCATCATCGCCAACCGCGGCTACTATTATATCCCGCATTTTGTGCGCAGCGTGGGCAGCAGCGGCCCGCTGGCGCGCTTCCGTCAAATGCACCATACGTTGGTTGATAGCGTCCATTTTGCCGAGCTCATCCCCGGCATGGTGGCCGCCCTGCGCCCCGGCGGCACCGCCGAGCTGGCCAACCTCGACGACGTAGGTATTTCGGTGGCCGGCAAAACCGGCACCGTGCAAAACGACGAGGGTGACGACCACGCCACCTTTGCCGGCTTCGCCCCGGCCACAAAGCCCAAAATCGTGGTGGCCGTCTACATCGAAAACGCCGGTTTCGGCGGCCTCTCCGCCGCCCCCTGCGCCGCCCTGATTATGGAGAAATACCTGCGCGGCAAGATTGCCAAAAAGCGTAAGCGCTGGGAAAACTGGCTGCGTTGCGGCGATTTGGCCGAGCAGGGGCACTGAGGAACGAAATGACGGTGCGGCGGTTTCTTTGTGGTCGTCATGCTGAGTTTGTCGAAGCATCTCTACCGCGCAACTAATCCCAATCATAAGCAATAGTATTGCGGTAGAGATGCTTCGACAAGCTCAGCATGACGTTCTTGATAGAACTGACGAGTAATCTTACAACATGCAATTCCACAAATACCAGGGCACCGGCAACGACTTCGTCATGATTGACGATCGCGCCCGCGCCTTCGACGAAACCGACCAGCCGCTCATTGCGCAACTGTGCAACCGCCGCTTCGGCATCGGGGCCGATGGCCTGATTCTGCTGCGCAACAAGCCCGATTTCGACTTCGAGATGGTGTACTTCAACGCCGACGGACGCCCTAGCTCCATGTGCGGCAACGGCGGACGCTGCACCGTGGCCTTTGCCAAGCACCTCGGCCTTATCGGCTCCGAAACCCGTTTTCTGGCCGTGGACGGCCCCCACGACGCCCGTGTAGAAGCCGATGGCACCGTGCGCCTCAAAATGATTGATGTGGATGCCCCGGTAGAAGCTGGAGTAGGGGAGAGCGACGTATTCCTGCACACCGGCTCGCCCCACCACATCCACTTCCTCGACCCCGAAGAGCACCCCACGTTGGCTGAATTTGATGTGTTCGGCACCGGCCACGACATCCGCCACGACCAGGCCTACGACCCCGCCGGCACCAACGTCAACTTCGTGGAAATTCCCGCTGACCCCGCCCACGCCTGGCCCGTGCGCACCTACGAGCGCGGCGTCGAAAACGAAACCCTGAGCTGCGGCACCGGCGTCACGGCCGTGGCGCTGGCCGCCTCGCAGCGCGGCGCAGTGTCGCCCGTGCGCCTCCAAACCATGGGCGGCGAGCTCGAAGTGAGCTTCGACAACCGCGCCGATGGCGGCTTTGCCAACGTGTGGCTGAGTGGCCCGGCAGTGCGGGTATTTGGCGGCGAGGTGTGACCTCATTTGTTAGAAATAAAAAAAGACCTTCCGCAGTAGCAGAAGGCCTTTTTCGTGGCTGGTTGATGCTTGGGTTACTTCGCCAGCATCTTCAGTACCTCTTGCGCTGCCGGCTCCGACGAGGCCGGGTTCTGGCCCGTAATCAGGTTGCCGGCCGATACCACGTATGGCTGCCAGTCGGCCCCTTTCGAGTAATTGCCGCCGTTCTGTTTCAGCATATCCTCCACCAGGAAGGGCACTACATTAGTTAGCTGCACAGCTTCTTCCTCGGTGTTGGTAAAGCCGGCTACCGCCTTGCCCTTTACCAGCGGCTCGCCGTTAGCGGCTTTCGCGTGGCGCAGCACGCCGGGGGCGTGGCACACCAGGGCCAGCGGCTTGCCGGCGGCGAAAGTGCTTTCGATGAGCGAAATCGACTGCTTGTCTTCGGCCAAATCCCATAGTGGGCCGTGGCCGCCAGGATAGAACACGGCATCAAAATCCTCGGCCTTGATGGTGTCAAGCGTCACCGTGTTGGCCAGGGCTTTTTGAGCAGCGGGGTCTTTTTTGAAGCGCTCGGTGGCTTCAGTTTGGGCACCGGGCTCGTCACTCTTGGGGTCCAGGGGCGGCTGGCCGCCTTTGGGCGAGGCGAGCGTGATATCAGCTCCGGCATCCACGAAAGCGTAATAAGGCGCGGCGAATTCTTCGAGCCAGAAACCAGTCTTGTGACCGGTGTTGCCAAGCTCGTCGTGCGAGGTCAGAATCAGGGCGATTTTCATAGAAATAAGCTATTAAGAATCAGTGGCAATGCTTGCCGAAAACGACACGGCCCCGGCGTAGACCGAGGCCGTGTCAGAACTAAATTAAACGCGAATCGGCCGCGCTTAGGCGTTGGTCGTCGTGGTGAGGTTCACCTCAATGTTGCCTTTGGTGGCGCGCGAGTAGGGGCAGATGCCGTGGGCAGCTTCTACCAGCTCCTCGGCCTGCTTCTGCTCGATGCCGGGCAGGTTGACGTGCAAATCGGCCGAGATGCCAAAACCGCCGTCCTCAGCCTTGCCGAAGCCGATGAGGGCTTCTACGGTTACGTTGTCGAGGCGCACCTTGGCCTGGCGGGCGGCCACGCCCAGCGCGCCTTCAAAGCAGGCGGCGTAGCCGGCGGCGAAGAGCTGCTCGGGGTTGGTAGAGCCGGCTTTGCCGGGGCCGCCCATTTCCTTGGGCGTGCTCAGCACCAGGTCAAGCACTTGGTTGTTGGAAGTAATCTGGCCGTCGCGGCCGCCTTTGGCCAGCGCCTGGGCAGTGAAGATTTTTTCGATTTTCATCGGGGATTGGTAAGAAAAAGTGGGTAAGAAACAAGTCGCCGGCCGTTAGGCCAGCTGGGTAAGTAAATGCGAGAGGTGGGTGCGCAGCGACAAAATCTCGGCTTCTGATAGCTGCATTTTGTCGAGCATCTGCAATGGGATTTGTTGGGCCTGCGCTTCCAGGGCCCGGCCCGCCGGCAGCAACTCGATGATGACCGAGCGCTCGTCGCGCGGGTCGCGGCGGCGGCTCAGCCACTGCTTCTGCTCCATGCGCTTGAGCAGCGGCGTGAGCGTGCCCGAGTCGAGTAGCAGCTTTTCGCCCAGTTCTTTCACCGTCAGCTGCTCATGCTCCCAGAGCAGCAGAAACACGAGGTACTGCGGGTACGTGAGGTCGAGGGCCTGCAACAGCGGCTGATATGCTTTGGTAATGAGCCGCGACACGGCATAAACCGGAAAGCAAATCTGGCTTTCAAGCTTCAGCAGCGAGTTCTTGACGGATGGGGTGGGGGAGGTTGCCATGTGGTTTCGTAAAGGTAAACAGATAATGGTTGCGTAAGGTTTGATTGTGTACAATTTATTTCTCAAAAATATTCTTGACTAGGCTTCCCAATACCTTTACCCCATGCACCTGCGCGCCCTCGAACCCGACGACCTCGAATTTCTCTACGCCCTCGAAAACGACCCCGACATCTGGGGTGTATCCGATACCCTGGCCCCGGTGTCGCGCCACGCCCTGCGTGAGTATTTGAAGCATGCCACTGCGGATTTCTACGTAGTGCGGCAATTAAGGCTCGTCATTACTACTGAAATTAGCGGCCCGGCGGTGGGCGTGATTGACCTGTTCGACTTCGACCCACTGCACCAGCGGGCCGGCGTAGGCATCACGATTCTGGCCCGGGAGCGGCAGAACGGCTATGCCCAGCAGGCGCTGGAATTGCTGAAAACCCACGCCCGAAATGCCCTGCGCCTGCACCAAATTTACGCCACCGTAAGTGCCGACAATTCGCCTAGTATGAGGCTTTTTGAAGCGGCCGGGTTCCGGCAGGTGGGCACGCGGCAGGCGTGGCTGCGCACCGCCGTCGGCTGGCAGGATGCCGTGGAATGGCAGTGCCTTTTGGCCAAGACGGACGGTGTCAAAAAATAGCCTTAGCTTTATATGGCGTTGATAAAGTGAAGGATTGGTGAATACTTAGCAAAGTAAGCTGGGCTATATCCTTTGGCCGGTGGGCTCCGTATAGGGTAGCAAGCGTCCCGGCCGGGTAGGTTGATAGTCCCTCCGGTGCGGCGCGAAACCCCTTTTTCCTGCCAATCTTCATGCCCCCTTCTTCGACGGTGGAAGTGCCATTGCGTGCCTCCACCACCGCTGCCCGGCCCAGCGACCCAGCTGCCGAAAACACCACTCCTTATACCTTGCCCGACCTCGTGTGCTTCGCGCACCTGCACTGGGATTTTGTGTGGCAGCGGCCCCAGCACCTCATGTCGCGCTTCGCCCAGCAGGGCCGGGTGTTCTACGTCGAAGATGCTTTTTATCACAACGACGACCTCATCGAGCCCCATGTTGAAGTCAAAGACCGTGACAATGGCGTGAAAGTGGTGGTGGTGCACCTTCCTCACCGCCTGCGCCACGATGAAACCGCCGCCGAACAGGCCGAATTCGAGGTGCTAACCCACTATTTCGCCGAGCAGGGCGTTACGAATTACCTCTTCTGGTACTACACGCCGATGGCACTGGGCAAGTCGCGCCAGTTTCACCCCGAGCTTACCGTGTACGACTGCATGGACGAGCTGGCGGCCTTCAAATTTGCCCCGCCTGAGCTCAAAAAGCGCGAGCAGGAGCTGTTTGCCAAGGCCGACCTCGTATTCACCGGCGGCCACACGCTCTACGAGTCCAAGCGCGAGCAACACCCCGACGCGCATCCCTTTCCCAGCAGCATCGACAAGGCCCATTTCGGCCAGGCCCGTGGCCCTATAGCCGAGCCGGCCGACCAAGCCGGCATTGCGCACCCACGCATCGGCTTTTTTGGTGTGGTGGATGAGCGGCTTGACATTGAACTGTTGCGTGAGCTGTCGAAGAATCACCCGGAATGGCAGTTTGTCATCATCGGCCCGGTGGTGAAGATTGACCCTGCCACCTTGCCCCGCACCGCCAACGTGCATTACCTCGGCGGCAAGGACTACAAGGAACTGCCGGCCTATTTAAAGGGTTGGGATGTAGCAACGCTTTTGTTTGCTGATAACGAGAGCACGAAGTTCATCTCGCCGACTAAAACCCCAGAATACCTGGCCGCCGGCAACCCCGTAGTGAGCACGCCCATTCGCGATGTGGTGCGGCCCTACGGCGACCTGAAGCTGGTGCACATCGCCGACAACGCCGCTGATTTCGGCCAGGCGATTGCGAAGGCCCTTACGCAACGCACCGACGCCGACTGGCAGCAGCGCACCGACGATTACCTGGCCACCATCTCCTGGGACCAGACCTGGCAACAGATGGTGGACCTGATGCAGGCACGCCTCTGGGCCAAAAAACCTGATGCCTCCACTACCACCGTGGCCGGTGCGCCCCTGATGCCCACCAAGGTTTCGGAGGTGACTTTTCCGCCCGTTGTGCCCACTAAAACCAGCTAAGCCTGCGGGCTTGGCCGTAGGCCTTTCAATACCTCAATTCCCTCCCAATAACGTTCTTTCCTTACTTAATTCCACCTGCACTATGTTCGATTACCTCATCGTTGGGGCCGGTTTTGCCGGCAGCGTGCTGGCCGAGCGGCTGGCCACCCGCAGCAATAAAAAAGTCCTCATCGTAGACAAGCGCAGCCACATCGGCGGCAATGCCTACGACCATTATAACGAGGACGGTATTCTGGTGCACAAGTATGGCCCGCACATCTTTCACACCAACTCGAAAGACGTGTTCGAATACCTCGGCAATTTCACCGACTGGCGCCCCTACGAGCACCGCGTACTCGCCTCGGTCGACGGTCAGATGGTGCCCATGCCCATCAACCTTGATACTATCAACAAGCTCTACGGTCTGAACCTGACCAGCTTTGAAGTCGAAGAATTCTTCGCCTCGGTGGCCGAGCCGGTCGATGTTATCAAGACTTCGGAAGATGTGGTGGTGAGCAAGGTAGGTCGTGAGCTCTACAACAAATTCTTCAAAAACTACACCAACAAGCAGTGGGGCCTCGACCCTTCGCAGCTTGATAAATCGGTGACCAGTCGCGTGCCCACCCGCACCAACCGCGACGACCTGTACTTCACCGACACCTACCAGTCCATGCCCCTGCACGGCTACACCCGGATGTTTGATAACATTCTCAACCACCCGAACATCAAGGTGATGCTGAACACGGATTACCACGAAATCATGGACTTCATTCCCTTCAAGGAAAT
>JAQBNT010000197.1 GCA_028288445.1 Hymenobacter sp.
TCTAGTCTGCCGTGCGCTGGCGTACCGCCTCAAACGCCAGCACGGCTCCGGCCACGCTCACGTTGAGCGAGTCGATGCGGCCCATCATGGGGATAATGATGGTGTCGTCGCAGGCGGCGAGGGCGGCGGGAGTCAGGCCATCGGCTTCGGTGCCGAGGACGAGGGCCGTGGGCTGGCGGAAGTCGCAGTCGAGGTAGGAATGGGCCGTTGGCGTGAGGGCGGCGGCGTAGCTGCGAATGCCTTTTTCGCGCAGGAAGGCGGTGATTTCGGCCATCGGGGCGGCGATGACGGGCACGGAGAACACGCAGCCGATGCTGGACCGGATGGTGTTGGGGTTGTAGAGGTCGGTGCGCGGGTCGCCGATGAGGACGGCGTCGACCGGGGCGGCGTCGGCGGTGCGGAGGATGGCGCCGAGGTTGCCGGGCTTCTCCACGGCTTCGAGCACGAGGAGGAGCGGGGTGGCGGGCAGGCGCAGGTCGGCGAGGGTGCGGGCGGGGGTGCGGAGGACGGCCAGCAAGCCATCGGAACCCTCGCGGTAGGCCACTTTCTCGAAGACGGGGCGGGTGACTTCGAACCACTCGGGCGCGTCTTTCTTGCCCAGAAACAGGCTTCTCAGCTCGGCTTCGCCATTTTCACCGGCCAGCTCGGGGCAGCTGTAGATGGTGGCTACCGGCACCCCAGCTTCCACGGCAATGGTGAGCTCGCGCAGGCCTTCGACCAGGGTAAGGCCCAGGGCGCGGCGCTCGGCGGATTTCTGCTGTAGCTTCAGGAGCTGCTTGATGCGCGGGTTTTGGGGGCTGCTGAGGCGGTCGGAGGGGGCAAAAGGCATGGGGCAAAGATACCGGGCCGGCGGCCGGCCCCAACCCTCGGCGGGCCGGGCGCGTAGGGCGGCCCAGTACCTTCGCAACTGATGACCTTAAAAACCAACACCAAAATCATCGCGGGCTTTGCCTTGGCCGTGGGCGTGCTGCTGCTCACGGCGGCGGCTTCGTTCTGGAGCATCCGGGGCCTGAGCGTGCAAACCCGGAACGTGGAGCACACCTACCAGGTGTTGCAGGAAGCCGAAACCGTGACCTCGGTGCTCAAAGATGCCCAGGCGGGCACGCGTGGCTACCTCCTCACCGGCGATACGGTGTACCTGCGGCCCTACAGCATGGCCACCAACCAGCTGCCCGCCGCCCTCGAACGCGTGCAGGCCCTGACCGTGGACAACCCTGCCCAGCGCGCCCGGCTCGACTCGCTGCGCGGCTTGGTGGAGCAGGAGTTTCGCATCCTGCGGCCCCTCACGGAGATAAAAAAATCCATGAGCCAGTCGGCCATGCAAACGCTGCTCGACACCGACCGCCAGACCCTGCGCCAGGTTCGGATGCTGTACGGCCGCATTAAAAGCAGCGAAATGGCTTTGCTGGCCCAGCGCAGCGCCGCCCAAGACGTGTTTGAGAAAGCCACGCCCATCGTGGTGCTGATTTCGGCGGTGCTGGCGGTGCTGATTGTGGTGTGGCTGGTGATGAAAATCGTGAAAGAGCTGGACGACAACCGCCGCCTGCAAAGCGAGCTGGCCGACGTGAACGCGCAGGTAGCCCGCCGCATTGCCCAGATTCGGGAGCTGGCCGAGCAGGTGGTACAGGGCGACTACACGGTCAAAATTGCGGACTCGGCCGAAGACGACCTCGGCGGCCTGGCCGCGTCGCTCAACCGCATGACCCAGACGCTGGAAGGCAGCTTCAGCGCCCTGGAGAAGCGAAACCGGGAGCTGGACCAGTTTGCCTACGTGGCCTCGCACGATTTGAAAGCGCCCCTGCGCGGCGTGACCACCATTGTGAAGTGGATTGAGGACGAACTGGCCGCCGAGCTCTCGCCCCAGCTCCGCACCTACCTCGACCAGATGAAGGGCCGCCTGGCGCGCCTCGAAGACCTGATAAACGGCCTGCTGGCCTACGCCCGCGTGGGCCGCACGGCCGCGCAATCGCGCGAGACGGTGAGCGTGCACCAGCTCCTGACCGAAGTGGCCGACCTCGTGGTGCCGCCCGACTTTACGCTGCGCATCGGCCCCGATATGCCCACTTTCGAAACCGACCGGCTGAGCCTGCAACAGGTGTTCACCAACCTGCTCTCGAACGCGGTGAAATACCACCAGCGCGGGGCCGGCCACTTGGAGGTGACGTGCCAGGATATTGGCCGCTGCTACGAATTCCGGGTGCAGGACGACGGCCCCGGCATCGCCCCGGAGTATCATCAGAAAATTTTCCTGCTCTTTCAGACCCTGCGCGACCGGCACACGGCCGAAAGCACGGGCATCGGCCTTAGTATCGTGCAGAAAATTATTAACGAGCAGCAGGGCACTATTCGCGTCGAATCGGCGGTGGGGCAAGGGGCCGGTTTTATCTTTACGTGGCCAAAGTAAACCCCGGCTCCCACTGCCGGGTCTGACCGTTTTGGGCACCACTTTAACTACCGGGTTTTATCGGGCGCGCTGTGCGGCCGGGCTTTCTATTGCTTGCTTATTTCAACTAACCATTCTATGCGCTCTGTTTTACTAGTCGAAGACGATATTTTTGATACGATGACGGCGGAGAAGTCCTTTGCCAAGTTCAACGTGCCGCACCAGCTGCACACGGCCTTCAACGGCGAGGAGGCGCTGGACCTGCTGCTGGGCCGCAACGGCGCGGAGGCCCTGCGCCCGCTGCCCGAAGTCATCCTGCTCGACCTGAACATGCCCCGCATGAACGGCGTCGAATTTCTGACCGAGCTGCGGGCCAACCCCGAGTTTCAGCACATCCCGGTGTTCATCACCACCACCTCCAGCATGGAGGAGGACCGCGCCGACGCCGAAACCCTGGGCGTGAGCGGCTACATTCTGAAGCCGCTGGATTTTGAAACCGGCACCGACCTGTCGGACAGCCTGAGCCTGCTGGAGAAGCTGCTCAAATAGCGGCGGCCGTGGCCGGAGCGGTTACGGGTTCACTTTCGCTTCATGCTAAAAGGACGGAATTTACCGCCGCTTACCGACGTTCCTTTTTCGCGGTTTGCGGGCCCGGGCGCGGGGGTTTGCGCGGGGTTCGGTATTATTGGCGGGGCAAGGCTACCTTGTTCGGCCTGTTGGTCTTAATTGCTGTCCTTCCGTATGAAAATTCCCGCTTTGTATCCGGTTCTGCTGCTGGTTGTGCTTGGGGTGCGCCCGGCGCAGGCGCAGGACGATGGCCCCCGCCAGTTGGGCGCGCCGCCGGCCATGCCTACGCCCGCCCGGCCCC
>JAQBNT010000198.1 GCA_028288445.1 Hymenobacter sp.
GCATTGGCATTGCCCCGGCTCATCAGGAGCGCATCTTCGAGAGCTTCACCCAGGCTTATGCCGACACCAGCCGCCAGTTCGGCGGTACCGGGCTGGGGCTGAGCATTGCCCGGGCGCTGGTGACGCAGCTGGGTGGGATGCTCACCATGACCAGCGCCGTGGGCCGGGGCACCACGTTCATGTTCACCGTGACGCTGCCCAAGGCCCCGGTGCCGGCGCTGGCCCCGGCCTTCACCGCCGCCTACGACACCGGCCGGCTGGCCGGCGTGCGCGTGCTGATGGTGGAAGACAACGAAATCAACCGCGCCGTGGCCCAAATGACGCTGGCCCCCTGGGGCGTGGTGCTGGAGGAAGCCGTGGACGGCCCCGCCGGCCTGGCCTGCCTCGAAGCTAACTACTACGACATTGTGCTGATGGACATTCAGATGCCCGGCCTGAGCGGGGTGGACGTGACCCGGCGCCTGCGCCAGCTGCCCGATGCGCGGCGGGCCAATACGCCGGTTATTGCCCTCACCGCCAATGCTTTTCGGTCGGATGTGGAGCAATACCTGGCGGCGGGCATGAACGATTACCTGGCCAAGCCTTTCGATGAGGAAGTGCTGTACCACAAGATGGTGGCCTTGCTCGATGCGCCCGCCGAGCCGCTTTACGACCTGGCGCGCCTGCGCCACCAGTCGCAGGGCCGCGCCGCGTTTGTGGGGCAGATACTGCGCTCCTTCCAGGCCAACATGCCGCTGAGCCTGGCGCAGCTGCACGCCGCTGCTGCCGCCCGGCACTGGGCCCAGGCCGCCGAAATCGTGCACCACATCAAGCCCAATTTGCTGGCCCTGGGCGTGGCCGGCGTGGCCGCGCCGCTCGAAACCCTCAGTCTGGCCCACTCCAAGTCACAACAAAGCAAACTGCCCGCGCCGGAGGTGCTGACGGGAGCCGTGGAGCAGCTGGCCGCCGTAGTGGGCCGGGTGCTGGCCGCCATGCCGGCCGAACTCGCCGCGCTGGAAGCCGCCGCCTAAAGCGGGGCCAGCCGCCGCATCAGCTCGGCTTTGTGGAGCTTGCCCACGGGCACGGTGTAGGGGCCCAGCGTAAGTTGGTGGTCGTCTATGGCGTCGATGCGGCGGGTGTTTACAATGTAGGAGCGGTGCACCCGCACGAAGTGGCTGAACGGTAGCCGCTCTTCCAGGTTCTTGAGCGTGACGTGTACAATGTGCTTGTGCGTGGCCGTGACCAGCACCGAGTACGTGGACATGGCCTCGATATAGTAAACATCGTCGAAATTGATGCGCACCAGCCGGCCATTGACTTTGGCGAATACGTTGGAATTTTCCGGCTTCGGGGGTGGGGCGGGGGCAAGGCGAGGCCGCAGGGCGCGCACCTGCCGCACGGCCTGTAGAAAGCGGGCGTAGTCCACGGGCTTCACCAGGTAGTCGGCCACGGGCAACTCGAAGGCTTCGGCGGCAAAGTTGTGGTGCGAGGTAACCAGCACAATGGCCGGCAGCGGCTGCGACAGTATCCGAATCAGCTCCAGGCCGGTGAGGTGGGGCATTTCGATGTCGAGCAGCAGCAGGTCAATTGGCGGGTGCGTTTGCAGGAATTGCAGGGCCGCGAGGCCGTCCGGCAGCGTGGCGGCCAGCTCCAGGCCGGGCGTGAGGGCCACGAAATGCTCCAGGGCCAGGCGGCTCATCTCGTTGTCGTCGACGATGACACAGGTAAGCGGAAGCAGGTCGGGCATGGGAATTAAGCAGGAGAGGAACTGCCGGGATGGTAAGGTGCGCCGATAGTGGCGAATAGCTGGAACGGTAAGCTGATGATTATTAAGCCGCGTATGCGGCTGGTAAGCACGACTGTAGAATTTCGGAAGTAGCACTAGCAGCTGTCGGGCCTCAAGGTGCTGATTTTCTTTTAGGATTCCTATGCTTTTTGCCATCCTGCCCGTTTTCCGTCACTGATGCGCCATGCTTGGTAGAACTGGCCCGCCGGTTTTCATCAGGTGAGGCGAGAGGAAAGCCGTGATGGACCTGCCGGGTAAAATTCGGCCGGGGTTCTGAGGAAAAGACGAGGCCGGAAACGTGCTGGCAGATGCCGGTGCGGAAAGTAGCCCGGTGCGGCCCCTGCTTTCCTACCTTTGCCCACCCAAACCCACCCACCTCGTCATGACTTTTGACCGCCACGACCTCTCCAACGAAACCCTCCTGCACCTTTATCAGCACCTGTTGCGCCCCCGGCTGATTGAGGAAAAAATGCTGATTCTGCTGCGCCAGGGCAAGGTGAGCAAGTGGTTTTCGGGCATCGGGCAGGAGGCCATTTCGGTGGGCAGCACCCTGGCCCTGGAGGCCGACGAGTACATCTTGCCGCTGCACCGCAACCTGGGCGTGTTCACGGGCCGCGAGGTGCCGCTGGGCCGCCTGTTTGCGCAGTGGCAGGGCAAGCGCACCGGCTACACCAAGGGCCGCGACCGCAGCTTTCACTTTGGCACCAACGAGCACCACATCGTGGGCATGATTTCGCACCTCGGCCCGCAACTGGCCGTGGCCGGCGGCATTGCGCTGGCCGATTTGCTCGACAAAAACCCGAAAGTGACCCTGACCTACAGCGGCGACGGCGGCGCGTCGGAAGGCGACTTCCACGAGGCCCTGAACGTGGCCGCCGTGTGGCAGCTGCCCGTCATTTTCATGATTGAAAACAACGGCTACGGCCTGAGCACGCCCAGCAACGAGCAATTCCGCTTCAAATCCTTCGTGGACAAAGGCCCCGCCTACGGCATGGAAGCCGTGCAGGTGGACGGCAACAACGTGCTGGAAGTGTACACCACCGTGAAGCGCCTGGCCGAGGACCTGCGCCAAAACCCGCACCCCGTGCTCGTGGAGGCCCTCACGTTCCGGATGCGCGGCCACGAGGAAGCCAGCGGCACCAAGTACGTGCCCCAGAGCCTGATGGAAGAGTGGGCTGCCAAAGACCCGGTGGAAAACTTCGAGAAATGGCTGCTGGCCGAAGGCATTCTCACCGAAACCGCCAAGCACGGCATCCGCGAAAAAATCAAAGCCGCCATTGAGGCCGGCCTCCAGGAAGCCGACGCGGGGCCGATGCCCACGGCCGATATTCAGGAGGAAATTGCTGACATGTACCAGCCCTTCGACGCGCCCGCCACGGATGCGCCGAAAGACGGTCCGACCCGCGAAATCCGCTTCATTGACGCCATCTCGGAAGGCCTGAAGCAGAGCATGGCGCGCTACCCCGAACTCGTGCTCATGGGCCAGGACATTGCCGACTACGGCGGCGTGTTCAAAATCACGGAAGGCTTCGTGGCCGAATTCGGCAAGGCGCGGGTGCGCAATACGCCGCTGTGCGAGTCGGCCATCGTGGGCATCGGGCTGGGCCTGAGCATCAAGCGGAAGAAAAGCATGGTCGAAATGCAGTTTGCAGATTTCGTAACCTGCGGCTTCAACCAGATTGTGAACAACCTGGCCAAGAGCCACTACCGCTGGGGCCAGAACGCCGACGTGGTGGTGCGCATGCCCACCGGCGCGGGCTCGGCGGCTGGCCCCTTCCACTCGCAGAGCAACGAGGCGTGGTTCACGCACGTGCCCGGCCTGAAAGTGGTGTACCCCAGCAACCCGCATGACGCCAAAGGCCTGCTCTGCGCCGCCTTTGAAGACCCCAACCCGGTGTTGTATTTCGAGCACAAGATGCTGTACCGCAGCCTGTCCGGCCCCGTGCCGGAGGCATACTACACCACGCCCATCGGCCAGGCCGCGCTGGCGGCCGAGGGCAACGAAATGAGCATCATCACCTACGGCATGGGCGTGCGCTGGGCCCTGCAAACCTGCCAGGATTTGGGCGTGTCGGCCGACATCCTCGACCTGCGCACCCTGTTGCCCTGGGACCAAGATGCGGTGCGCAAAACCGTTGAAAAAAACGGCCGCGTCCTCATCCTGCACGAAGACACGATGACCGGCGGCATCGGCGGCGAAATCGCGGCCTGGATTGGCGAAAACTGCTTCGAGCACCTCGATGCGCCGGTGCGCCGCGTGGCCTCGCTCGATACTGCTATTCCGTTTGCGCCGCCGCTGGAGGCTGCCTTCCTGCCCCAGCAGCGCCTGCGCGAGCAGGTGCAAGCCTTGCGCAACTACTAGCCGCCGGGTTGGCGCGGTTTTCGCGCGTGACCCGCGTATCTTTCTGTTTCTGATTTAATTGGTTCTGCCTGCTTTGCGGTGAAATATTGTTTACCCTCCGTCGTGTTCCGGTCCTTGCTGGGCGTGCTGCTGCTGAGTGCGCTCGGCAGTTGCACGCTTTACCACAAGGTATTTCACCCGTACCGGCTGCCCACGCCCAAGCCCTCGCCAGAGTTCATCGCGCAGCAGAAAGAGAAGAAGGAGCACGAAAAGCTGACGAACGACCTGGCCAAATCGGCTGCCTCGGCCAAGAAGAAAGCGGGGCCCGACGCGCCGGAAGCCGCTACCGATGTCTCAACGCCCAGCAATGACGGGGCCACGGCCAGCACCACCGCCGCCAAAGGCAGCGTGTACCCCGAGCGCTCCACGGTGCGGTACGACAAGCACGGGCTCATGAAAAAGCCCAAGCTGAACCGCCGCAAGCGCCACAAAGTGAGCAAGGGCTTCCACCCCATCGAGTCTATCCGCAACTTCTTCAAATACGGCCTCCATGCAAAACCCAACTACAGCCCCGACCACCGGCCGGCGCCCAAGCAGCTCAGCACGACGCCCGAACAGGAGTTGCCCGACGAAGCCATGCCCACCCCCAAGCCGGAGCCTGCTGCGGAGCCCGCGCCCACTGGCAAGCCCTAGCCGGCTGCTGGGCCTGCTGGCCATTGCAGCGTTTCTGCTAAATGCCGCGCCCGCCCAGGCCCAGATTGAGCGCGTGAAACCCGGCAAAATAAAAGCCGCCAACCGCCGCGCCCTGCGCGAAGACCGCACCACCGACTCGCCCTACAAAGACAGCCACCTCGACGTGACCAAGGTGCAGCTCAAGCGTGGCCAAAGCACCCAGGCCGTGCCCGAAACCCGCAAAGACCTCAACTATAAATCCGGCACCGCGCCCAACGTGCAGCCCCCCGGTTTCCTGGGCCTGCGCCGCCGCAAGACCACCCTGCAACGCCCGCCCAGCCAATCCGGTACCAAGAAGGAAAAGGCCAACGAAAAAGAATGAGCCGCGCGGCGGGAATCTACTGGCCGTAAGTTGTTGTAGTGTACCCGCACGCCAACCCAGCGCCATTCATCTGGCCCCAAGTCTTCATTCAATCCATACTATCCCCATGTCCACTCCCTGGCTTCCCCTCACCCAGTCCGACGAAATTATCCAGCTGGCCCAGGCCTCGCACGAGCAGCCGGTGCTCATTTTCAAGCACAGCACCACCTGCTCCATCAGCGCGGCGGCCAAGAGCAAGATTGAGCGCCAGTGGGCCGATAGCGGCCTCGACCTGCCCATCTACTACCTCGATTTGCTGCGCTTCCGGCCCCTGTCGGCCCAGGTGGCCGAGCAGTTTAGCATCCGCCACGAGTCGCCGCAGCTGCTGCTCATCAAGGACGGCGAGTGTGCCTACGATGCCTCGCACATGGGCATCCGCCTCGCCGATGTGAAGCAGGCCGTAAACGGCTAGCAACCGCCATTAAATAAGGAACGGCTGCCTGGTTTCATGCGTTGAAACCAGGCAGCCGTTCCTTTCTTTTGACCCGTGCTATTTATACTCGAACACGATGTTCTGCCGCACGTCCGGGTGCAGGCTCAAACCCACCGGGCAGGTGTGGGCCGAGCGCTCCAGCAGGGCGCGCTCGGTGGGCGTAAGGGTGGCGGGCAGCGTAAACGTCACGTCGATTTGGGCAATGCGGCGCGGGGCTTCCGGGCTCATGTGCTTCTGCACGGCGAAGCTGCTGCCCACCAAATCCCACTGGTGGCGCTCGGCCACAATGCCCATCACCGTCATCATGCACGAGCCCAGGGCCGTGCTCACGAGGTCGGTAGGGGAGAAGGCCTCGCCCCGGCCGTGGTTGTCCACGGGAGCATCGGTCTGAATAACATTGCCCGAAGCAACGTGCGTGGCTTCGGTGCGGAGGTGGCCCGCGTAGCGGGCAGTGGAGGTGCTCATTAAATCAGGAAGTTACCTTTACAGAGTTGTTTGTTCTTTTGCTAAATTACGTATTACTTGGTGCGCCGTGTTTTCGGCGTCGGTTCGGGTCCCTTTTCGGTTGAAGATTATGCGTTTTTTTCCTGCACCTACTTACCGCTGGGGCCTGCTGGCTGCCGGCCTGCTCACGGCCGCCAGCGCGCAAGCCCAGGAACGCCGTCCCACGGCGGACGCTGCTTCCGCGCCGGCCGCCGCGCCCACGTCTGCTCCCCCTTCCCGCTCCGCGTCGGCCCCGCTGCGCTCGGATATGCTTTCCGACGCTCCTTCCGATGAGCAGTCGTACCAGAAGGAATTTGTTTTCGGGGTGAACTTCAACAACCAGGGCGGCCTGCTGGGCGGCGCGTCCATCCGCTCGACGCGGGTGATGGATGGACGCCTGCTGCGCTTCTGGAGCCTGGAAGGCGTGATGCTGAAAAATGCCAAGGAAGAGCGCATCAACTCGCTTATTGGCGGCACCTACATCAACCGCAAAACCAACTACGCCTTCGTGCTGCGGCCGTCCATTGGCCTCCAGCGCATCCTGTTCCGCAAGGCCGCCGATGCCGGCGTGCAGGTAAATGGCCTACTGAGCGTAGGCCCGTCTTTCGGTTTGCTGATGCCTTACTACATCAGCTATGACCGCACGGCCACGCGCACGAACGTCATCAACCTCTCGACCGATGAAATCGTGAACGAGCAGTACGACCCCTATAAGCACACCATCACGGGCGCTATTCTCGACCACGGCCCCCTGTTCAGCGGCATTGGCCAGACGCAGGTGGTGCCCGGTTTCCACCTGCGCGGCGGCCTCAGCTTCGAATACGGCCGCTACCGCGACGCCGTGACGGGCTTGGAAGTGGGCTTCCTGGTCGAAGGCTTCACCAAGCGCCTGCTCATCCTCAGCCCCAGCACCCTGTCCGATACCGACGCGCTGAACCGCAAGTTCTTCCCCTCGGTATACCTGACGCTGTATTTCGGGCACCGCTCGTAACGCTTCGCTCAATGAGGAATTGAGAATGAGGGATTAGGAATGGGTAATTCGGATTGGGACGTCGCCGGATAGGCGAGGCGCATCAATTACGCCGTAAATTTGTTAGTGCTTAGTATCGAATGGGCCGAGGGTAATTCCTCCTTCTTCATTCCTCATTCCTCATTGAAACAATGATTGATTTGCCCGTTATCCAGCCCGAAACGGCTGCCCCCGCCCGCCCCCGCAAGCCCGACTGGCTGCGCGTGAAGCTGCCCGTGGGCGAAGAATACGCCGCCGTGCGCCGCCTCGTCGACGAGCACAAGCTGCACACCATCTGCGAGAGCGGCAACTGCCCCAACATGGGTGAGTGCTGGGGCGCGGGCACAGCCACGTTCATGATTCTGGGCAACATCTGCACCCGTTCGTGCTCGTTCTGCGCCGTGGCCACCGGCCGCCCCACCGAGTACGACCTCGACGAGCCCCGCCGCGTGGCCGAGGCCATCAAGCTCATGAAGGTGAAGCACGCCGTGCTCACCTCCGTGAACCGCGACGAGCTGAAAGACCGCGGCGCCAGCGTGTGGCGCGAAACCGTGGTGCTCACCAAGCAGCTTAGTCCCGAAACCACCATCGAAACCCTGATTCCGGACGTGAAAGCCAACTGGGACGCGCTCGACGTGATGATTTCGGGCGGCCAGGAAGTGATTTCGCACAACGTGGAAACTGTGGGCAGCCTCTACCGCCTCGTGCGCCCGCAGGCCCGATACGACCGCAGCCTGGAGCAAATCCGCCGCACCAAGCAGGCCGGCCACCGCACCAAATCCGGCATCATGCTGGGCCTGGGCGAGAAGCCCGACGAGCTGTACCAGGCCATGGACGACCTCGTGGCCAATGGCCTCGACATCCTCACCCTCGGCCAGTACCTGCAGCCCACCAAGCGCCATCTCGAAGTGGCCGAATTCATCACCCCCGACCAGTTTGCCCATTACCGCGAAGAAGGACTGAAGCGCGGCCTGAAATACGTGGAAAGCGGCCCACTGGTGCGCAGCTCCTACCACGCCGAGCGCCACGTGAATGTGCCGATTTAATCGACTACTTGATAACACAACAAAAAAGCCCGCTCAGTTTGAGCGGGCTTTTTTGTTGTGTTATCAAGCGCTGATTAGCGGCGGGCGTTATTATCCTGCGGCGGGTAGGTGCTCAGAATCCCGTTCACGATGCGGTGGGTTTCGGCTTCGTCAATGGTGTTCTGGTTGACCTGGGCCTGGCCGGTGCCGCGCCACGCCAGCTCCTTGCGGCGGGCGTCAATGATGTCAATCACCACGGTGCCGGCTTTATACTGGGTGATGGGCTGCATGCCACGACCGTAGTAGCCATAGCCGTAGCCGTATGGGTAGCCCAAGCCGTTGTAGTAGGGCGAAATCTGCTGCTTGTCCTCTACTCGGGCGCTATAGGCCACGTAGATATCGGGTGAGGACGCTACTTCGGTAAGGCCTTTGGCCGTCATCTCGGCAGCCACGGAAGCGCGCATGCGCTTGTCGAGGAATGACTCGTAGCCCTTGGCCGGGCCGCCCTCGGCGTCGCGCGGCTGCTGCGGGTACCAGGCCCAGGTTTTGAAAGCCCGGAAATTTACAGCGTGGTCAAAATCATTGGTTACACCTACGCGGGAAGCGGTGGTACAGCCGCTGGGGCCCAGCAGCAGCACTAAGCTGGCGGCAACCATGGCCATCGGATGGGCCAGAAAACGGGTGATGGGGTTCATAAAAAGAAAGAAGGAAGACGGGTGGATTATGGGCCGTAAAAAGCCGTTTATCAGGATAAAACGGCTGTTTTTTGGGGCTATGGTGTTAACGGAAAACAGGGCTGTGGCGTTCCATTTTTACGGGGCCGGGCCGGGGAAGGAGCGGATGCAAATAAGAAGACAAAATATTGACATCACCGGAATTTGTCCTACCTTACCTCCAAAATCCCCACCCTTGCTTTTTCCTCGTTGATGAAAAGAACTGCCCTACTCTTTTTGGCTGTTTCCAGTCTGTTTGCCGCCTGTACATCCACCCGCGACGAAATGGGTAAAGCGGCCGCCGACCGTACGCCCGTCGCGCACAACACCATTGTGGACTGTCCGGTGTACGATGGCATGAAAAAAACGTCTGCCGTCCTGGCCCAAACCACCAGCGGCAACGAGGTACAGGTGACCGATACCATCAATGCCTATTTCGTGCGCGTCCGCCTCGATAAGGATGGCCAAACCAAAGTGGGCTACATGGACCGCCGCTGCTTCGGCGAGCGCGGCAACGAGCGCGGCAACCGTAAGTAAGTTAAGAGTTAAAGGTTAAGAGTTGAAAAAGCCCGTCTGACGATTCAGACGGGCATTTTCAACTCTTAACCTTTAACTCTAGTAGGACGGGCCTTTGTCGGCCTGCACCAGCTCTTCCTGCTGGTCGGCGTACTCTTCCATCGGCGTGCAGCTGCAAATCAGGTTGCGGTCGCCGTAGGCCGAGTCGATGCGGCTGACGGCGGGCCAGAACTTGTTGGCGCGCACGTACTCCATCGGGTACACGGCCTGCTCGCGGGTGTAGGGGCGCGTCCAGTCGTGCACCAGCACGGTGGCAGCGGTGTGCGGGGCGTGCTTGAGCACGTTGTCCTTGGCGTCGGCGCGGCCGGCTTCTACTTCGGCGATTTCCTTACGGATGGAAATCATAGCGTCGCAGAAGCGGTCAAGCTCGGCTTTGCTTTCGCTTTCGGTGGGCTCAATCATGAGCGTGCCGGCCACGGGGAAACTCACGGTGGGCGCGTGGAACCCGTAGTCCATCAGGCGCTTGGCAATGTCTTCTACTTCGATGCCGGCCTTTTTGAAATGGCGGCATTCCAGAATCATCTCGTGGGCGCAGCGGCCGTGGCTGCCCGAGTACAGTACCGGGTAGTGGGCTTCGAGGCGCGCTTTGATGTAGTTGGCGTTGAGAATGGCCGTTTCCGTCGCGCGCTTCAGGCCGTCGCCACCCATCATCGAAATGTAGGCGTAGCTGATGGGCAGAATGCTAGCCGAACCCCACGGCGCGGCCGAAACCGAACCGCTGTCGCGGCCCTCCACCGGCACCACGGCGTGGCCGGGCAGGTAGGGAATCAGGTCGGCCACTACGCCGATGGGGCCCACGCCGGGGCCGCCGCCGCCGTGCGGGATGCAGAAGGTTTTGTGCAGGTTGAGGTGGCACACGTCGGCCCCGATGTTGGCGGGGGAGGTGAGGCCCACCTGGGCGTTCATGTTGGCGCCGTCCATGTACACCCGGCCGCCGTGGGCGTGGATGGTTTCGCAGATGTCGATGATGGTTTCCTCGTACACGCCGTGCGTGCTGGGGTAGGTCACCATCAGGCAGCTGAGGTTGGCAGCGTGCTGCTCGGCTTTGGCCTTCAGGTCGGCCACGTCGATGTTGCCGTCTTCGGTGCTTTTCACCACTACTACCTGCATGCCGGCCATCACGGCCGAAGCGGGGTTGGTACCGTGGGCCGAGGCCGGAATTAGGGCCACGGTGCGATGATGGTCGCCGCGGGCATCGTGGTAGCCTTTGATGGCCAGCAGACCGGCGTACTCGCCCTGCGCGCCCGAGTTGGGCTGCAGGCTCACGGCCGCGAAGCCGGTCACCTCGCAAAGCCAGGCTTGCAGGTCCGAGAAAATCTGGGTGTAGCCCTTGGCCTGTTCGATGGGGGCGAAGGGGTGCAGGCCGCCGATTTCGGCCCAGGTCACCGGAATCATCTCGGCGGTGGCGTTCAGCTTCATGGTGCACGAGCCGAGCGGGATCATGCTGTGGGTCAGCGCCACGTCGCGGTTCTCCAGCCGCTTGAGGTAGCGCAGCATCTCGTGCTCGGCGTGGTGGGAGGAGAACACCGCCTCGCGCAGG
>JAQBNT010000224.1 GCA_028288445.1 Hymenobacter sp.
GGGGCGTCAACACCATCGGTTTCAACGCCCTGTTCAACGCCCGCGCCAACCGCAAGCTCGGCGTCCACAGCTTCGATAACGAGGTCGATTTCCTCTTTGCCTTTTCTGAAACAAAGGGCCTGGGCTACCGCAAAGGGCAGGACCGCCTCTACCTCGACACCAAATACGGCCGCGCCCTCAACGCGCGTTGGGACATGTTTCTGTCGCTGAACCTGCTCTCGCAGTTCGCCCCCGGCTACAAGTACGACACCGACGCCGCCGGCAACGACCGCGCCCAGCTCACCTCCGATACCTTCGCCCCCGCCTTCATCACGGCGGCTTATGGCTTCGAATACCACCCCACCACCTACTTCCACGTCCGCCTCGCGCCTTTCGCCCCGCGCCTCACGGTCGTCAACCGCGTCGAGCGCTTCGTGGCCGCCCTCGGCGACACGCCCTACGGCGTGAACCCCGGCCACAGCACCCGCTTCGAGGTATTGGCCGCCCAGGTGCTGGCCGAATACGACCGCAACATCAGCCCCAGCGTCAACCTCAAGGCCCGCTACGTGCTGTTTGCCAACTACCGCAACCTCACTTCCCAGGAAATCGACCACCGCCTCGACGTGGGCCTCACCGCCAAAGTGGGCAAGTACGTGAACGTGGCCCTCAACGGCATCGCCCTCTACGACTACGACCAGGACCACGGCCTCCAGTACTCCCAGGGCCTCACCATCGGGGTGGCCTACGCCTTCCAGAACTTCGCGGACGCGAAGAAATAGGCCGGCTGGCGCGGGCGCGGCAAGCGTCCGGGTAGCGCTGGCAAACGTCCAAGAAACGTTGGCAAACGTCCGGGTAGCGTTGGCAAACGCCTAAGTAACGCCGGCAAACGTCCGGGTAGCGTTGGCAAACGCCCAAGTAAGGCTGGCGAGTATCCAAGTAACGTTGGCAAACGTCCGGGTAACGTTGGCAAACGGGGCCGGGTGGGCGAGGGCGCAACGGACGGGGCGGGCCAGAATAATGGCTATATTTCCGGGGCCATCGGCCCTGCCGGCCGGAGGGAGTTTCTCCTACCTTTTTTCCCTTTTACCCTTATGCAGTTTCGTTTTAGCAAAGAGAATATGTGGACGGCCGCGGGCTTCGTGCTCGACTCGTTCGTGGCCGATGCCCCGGCCTTTGAAGACGTGTCAGCGTCGGAGTTCGGCCCGAACTTTCAAGAACAGTTGGTGAAGGCCCGCGAGCAGGTGAAGGGCGCCGTGGGCGGGGCCCTGCGGGCGGGGGCCGGCACGCAGGTCACCGCGCGCCTCTACCAGAACATGGACACGCTGAAGCCGCTGCTCGACCGGCTCGACATCCGGCTGGGCCTGGCCCCGGCCAAAAGCCTGGCCAACCCGGTGAAGGACTTCGGCCTCAAAACCCTGCGCACCCGCCTCGATGCCCGCGATGCCGAGGCCAGCAGCCGCGCCCTCACCGTGCTGGAGGCCGCCATTGCCGCCAGCCGCGATGCCCTGGCCGCCGTGGGCTACCCCGCCACCGAAGAAGCCAAGCTGCTGCTCCTGCACCAGGCCATCGACGACGACAACGCGCTGCAAAACAAAACCCTCAACACCAGCACCGGCACCACCCTCGTCGAAGACAAGGACTACACCGCCCTGAACAAATTGCTCGATAAAGTGATGCGCACGGGCCGCCTGCTTTTCAAAAACAATAAGCAAAAGCGCCGCCAGTACGAAACCATCTGGATACAAAAGCGCGTGGCCGCCGGCGAGAAGCCCCAGGCCGACGCCTGAGTCCGTCCGTTTTAGGAGCTGAAAGAAGCGCCGGGGCCGGGAGGTTCCGGCGCTTTTTGGTGGGGCCAACCGGTGCCGCCCGTTGGCTGTTTACCTTCGCACCCTCACCCGCAAGCCCCGCATTTCGTCATGGCGAAGAAAAAAACCACTCCCCCCGCAACCGAAGCTGCTGCTGTTCCGGCGCAGCCATATTATTTGCAGCGGGCGCATATTAAGGATTTCCGGTCTATTCGGGATGCCAAGGTTGAGTTTAAGCCGGGACTGAATATTATCATCGGGGCCAATGGGTCGGGGAAGACGAATTTCGTGCGGGTGGTAGGGAGTGGCATAGATATGAATAAGGAAACCAACAAAATATTGGGTGCCGAAGCTGTTTTTAATCTTGTGGGTAGAAAAGAATTAGAAATTAGATACCACCGGCAGCGAGGACAAATATTAGATGGAAATAAAATCAGGGCTTCTGATTTGGTGCGACAGGAAGTGTCTATTGCTACGATAGATGGAAATAATGGACAAGGGGGCTCACTTTTTGAAGCCCTGTCTGATAATAAGAATTTACGGTTTGCCTATACAGATTTTATTGGTTGCGAAACGCTGCTACTAAATCATGGAATTCCGGTTCATTACCCTTTGGTAGATATTGCACTGGAATTCAAGGTGAGTGATTTCTTTCAGCCCACACCAATGGTTGAGAACTTCACAAAAGCAGTGATGTTAACTTTTGCTTTTGCTATCACTACTGCCCAATATCGTTCGCAGCATGGGGTACTCCCTACCCAACGAGTGGCTACTATCTGGAATAATGCTTTAGAAACTCATTTAAAAGAATTAAACAATTGGTTAAATAGGTACACTCCTATTAAAGAAGTGCGACCCGCTGAAACAAATCAGTTCTATGAGAATGCTGCCCGAGAAACAGTGGTAAAGAGCCTTTCACTCGAATTTAAAATTCAGCATGATTGGCTTCCATTCAGCGAACTGTCAAGTGGAACTCAACGCTTGTTCTATCTGCTCTCTGAAATAACGGTAACGGATAAATATCTAGACGATGAGCTAAATGGTTTTGTACCGGTTGATGCAAAATTCGATAAGGTAATTCTCCTCGAAGAACCCGAATTAGGCATTCACCCCGACCAGCTTCACAAGCTGCTGCTGTTTCTGCGGGAGCAATCCGAGAAGCATCAGCTTATCATCACCACGCACTCACCGCAGGTGCTGGATATGCTCAACAGTGATGAATTAGACCGCATCACTATCTGCGAACTGGATGAGAAAAAGGGTACGCAGTTTCGCAAGCTGACGAAGAAGAAAATTGCGACGGCCCGGAAATTCATGAAAGACGTGGGCTACCTGAGTGACTTTTGGCTCTACAGCAGCTTAGAGGAGAAAAGCCCGTACACATCATGAGGACGGCGGGACGTAAACTGACCGTCGGCTTAATTGGCGAAAACCCGAACGATACCAATGCGCTGATTGAGTTGCTGAACCACCGCTATGCCGGGCGCTTCGTGGCTTGCCAACTGGTAAAGAAGCAAACCGGCGACCGGTTGGGCAGCGCCAAAACGCAGCGGATGCTAGCCTCGAATTATCAGGCGGAAAAGCCGCGTCTGGTAGTGTATATCCGCGATTTAGACGCTCCCAATTCTGACGTGGCCAAGCACCGGGAGCGACAGCAGGAATTTGCGAATATCAAAAAAATAGTAGGAGAGCAAGCCCTGTTCTTACTGCACGTTCAGCAGTTTGAAGCCCTGCTATGGGCCGATATTGAGAAGGTTAATCAGCACTATGGCGTTTCACTCACGCATAAAGGCGACCCCACAACGATACCAGAGCCAAAGCGAAAATTAATATCAGCCACCGATAAGCCCAAGGCAACCAAACAGTATTCACCTAATGATAGCGCCGAACTAGCGGCCAAACTTGATTACGATACGCTGCTTAGGAAATGCCTTTATTTCAGCGAATTTGACAAGGCTTTTGCTGCGAAGCTGCTTAAGTAGCGACAGCTACCGCAGCGCATAAATCCGCTCAATTATTTCCACCACTTTCAGGCCTTCCAGCGCATTGGTAGTAGCGAAGCTGCGGCGCTGCACGGTATCCACCACGTTTTCGATGACCTGGACGTGGTTGGCGGCCGAGCCCTGGAAGGGGCCGTAGTCGTTGGCGGGGCTGGTGGGGGGCAGCGCGGGCAGCTGGTAGTTTTCGAGGTGGCAATACTCCACCTTGTCCATGTACTGGCCCGCGATGCGCAGGCTGCCGCGCTCGGCCACCACCGTGAGGGAGCTTTCGAGGTTGCGGTCCCACACGGCGGTGCTGTAGCTGAGCGTGCCGCTGCCGCCGCGCAGCAGGTCAAACGTGACGAGGCCGCTGTCCTCAAATTCCGTCAGGCCCTCGTGGGTGAAGTCGCGGAACCGGGCCGAAATATTGGTAATGTCGCCAAACACCCAGTACAGCAAATCGACAAAATGACTGAACTGGGTGAACAGCGTGCCGCCGTCCAGCGCCTGCGTGCCCTTCCAGCCGCCGGGCTTGTAGTAGCGCGCGTCGCGGTTCCAGAAGCAATTCAGCTGCACCAGAAACACCTGGCCCAGGCGGCCTTCGTCGTACACCTGCTTTAGCCAGGCTGCCGGGGGCGAGTAGCGGTTTTGCATCACGCCAAATACCAGCTTACCCGTTTGCAGGGCCGTGTGCACGATGGTTTCGGCATCGGCCTTGTGCAGGGCAATGGGCTTTTCGATGACGACGTGCAGGCCGTGGCGTAGGCCGGCCACCGCCTGCGGGGCGTGCAGGCCGTTGGGCGTGGCCACGGTGAGCACGTCGGCGGCCGGGCCGCTTTGCAGGTATTCTTCGAGCGAAGCGAAGAAGGGCACGCCCGGAAACTCCACCGCGAGGCCGGGCCGGAGGTTGGCGCGCACGTCAATCAGGGCCGCCAGCGCGGCCCCTTCGTGGCGCGCAACCAGCGCCGCATGGCGGCGGCCAATGTGGCCCACGCCGCAAATGGCAAAACGAACTTCAGGGGTAGAATTGCTCACGAAACCAAATTAATTTCCAAAGAAAGCCCCCACGTGCCCGATGATGTATTCCTGCTGCTCCACCGTCAGCAGCGGGTGAATGGGCAGTGACAGCACCGCCCCGCACAGCCGCTCCGCCACCGGAAACTGCCCCGCCCGGTAGCCCAGGTACGCATAAGCCGGCTGCGCATGCACCGGCAGCGGGTAGTAAATCATGGTGGGCACCCCGCATTTCTGGAGAAACAATTGCAGCTCATCGCGCCGGCTGGCTTCCTCCAGAACCTGGATGGTGTACTGATGGAAAACGTGGCTGCTGCGCCGGTCCCGCGCCGGGATGCCGATGCCGGGCACGGCGGCCAGCGCCGCATCGTAGCGGGCGGCTACGGCCTGGCGGGCGGCCGTGTTGGCGGGCAGCTGCCGCAGCTTCACCCGCAGCAGCGCGGCTTGCAGGGTGTCGAGGCGGGAGTTGAGGCCGATGTACTGGTGGTGGTATTTGCGGCTCTGGCCGTGGTTGGCGAGCTGGCGGAGCAGGGCGGCGCGGACCGCGTCGCGGGTGAGGAGCGCGCCGCCGTCGCCCAGCCCGCCCAGGTTTTTGGAGGGAAAGAAGGACGTGGTGCCGATTTCGCCCACCGCGCCGGCAAAGGCTATTTCGCCGCTCTGGAATTGAAACGTGGCCCCGATGGCTTGGGCGTTGTCCTCAATCAGGGCCACGCCGTGGCGGGTGGAAATCGAGCGCAAAGCCTCCAAATCGGCGCATTGACCGAATAAATGCACGGCCACGATAGCGCCGGTACGCGGCGTGAGAGCCGCTTCCACGGCGGCCGGGTCGATATTGAAGGTATCGGGCCGGACATCCACCAGCACCGGGCGCAGGCCCAGCAGGGCAGCGGCTTCCAGCGTGGCCACGTAGGTGAAGGCGGGGATGATTATTTCGGCCCCGGCCGGTAGCTCCAGGCTCATGAGGGCCAGGGTGAGGGCATCGGTGCCGTTGGCGCAGGGGACGATGTGCGCGCCGCCCAGGTATTCGCCCAGCTCGGCCGCGAACTGGCCCACGGCCGGCCCCTGGATGAACGCCGCCGCATCCAGCACCTCCCGCATGGCCTCGTCCAAAGCCGGTTGCAGGGCCGCGTGTTCGGCCGCCAAATCGAGCAGGTGAATAGGGGAGGGCGGGGCGGGAAGAATCAAAATAGCGCGGGGAAAAGATAGCCGCCAAAGATACCGACCAAACTCAGGCCAGTTCCCGCAGCAGCCAGAAGAGTTTCAGCAAATCGAGCAGCTGCAGGCGCGGCGCGGCCGACAGCAGCTGGCGGCGCAAGGCCGGCACCGCCGCGCCCAGCGTGGTACGGGCCGCCGGGGCCAAGCCCAGCCGGCGCAGGCGCAGCGCCAGTTGCAGCAGGCGCGAATCGGTGCCCAATCCGTCCTGGCGGTACACCTGGGCCAGGTTGCGCACGGCCTGCTCTGTTTTTTTTAGGAACACAGCTACCGGTTCCAGCCCATCGTGCAGCACGGGATTATCAATATGCAGAATGGATACCCGCGCCGCCGCCAGCTCCACCCCGAATTTGGTGTCCTCGTGGCCGTAGCCGGTCAGGCGCTCGTCGAGCGGAAAGCGCCGGAAAATGTCGGCCCGAACCAGCGCATTATTAATCGTGAGCTGACCGTATGGCGCGGCTTGGCGCACGGCGGCGGGGCGGGCTTCACGGGCCTGGCCGTAGTGCCAGCGCAGGTATAATGCCGGGTCAGTGGGCGGCGCGGCCTCGTAGCAGGTGCCGCCGATGAGCACGGCAGCGCGGCCCAGGGCAGCGGCGTAGCGGGCTAGGAATCGGGTGTCGGGCAGCAGGCTGTCGTTGTCGACCAGCAGCAGCCACTCGTGCTGCGCGGCGGCCGCTAGCTGGTTGCGGATGGCGGCGCGGCCCACGTTCTGCGGCAGTTCGCGATAATGCACACCGGGCAGGTTGCTGAGCGGTCGATTCTGCTGGCGAAATTCCTCGCCGGAAAAATCATCCAGCAACAGGATTTCCACTGGGCCGGGCCATTCGGTAATCTGGACGAGCAGCGAATTAATTAATTCCCCAACGGTGCGATTATAAACCGGAATTAAAACGGATAAACCGGCGGCTGCCATCGGTGAAATAATAGGGCCTGACGGCAGAAGTTTAGGCGCTAAAACGGCGGGCCGAATCCAGCAATTCACCGTCTTTGCACGTCAGCACGCGGTGCGGGTATTGCTCAATTAACTGAAAATTGTGCGTCGCCATCAGAATAGCGGTGCCCGCGTTATTAATCTCGCCAAACAGCTGCATGATGCTGGCCGAAACGTCCGGGTCGAGGTTGCCGGTGGGCTCATCGGCCAGCAGGAGCACGGGCTCGTTCAGCATGGCGCGGGCTATTACTACGCGCTGCTGCTCGCCGCCCGAGAGGCGGTGCGGCATCCGATTGGCGGCCCCGCTCAGGCCCACGCGCACCAGCACGTCCGAAATGCGCTGCTGCTTCTGCGACTTGCCCTTCCAGCCCGTGGCGTTGAGCACGAACATCAGGTTTTCGGCCACCGTGCGGTCGCTCAGCAGTTGGAAATCCTGAAACACAATGCCCAGCTTGCGGCGCAGATACGGCACCTTGCTGGCCGCCAGCTTCGGCAGCGAGTAGCCGGCCACGGTGCCCATGCCGCTTTGCAGCGGCAGGTCGGCATACAGCGTTTTTAGCAACGACGACTTGCCCGAGCCGGTGCGGCCCACGAGGTAGCAAAACTCGCCTTTTTCGAGAGCAAAACTCACGCCTTGCAGCACCGCCTGCTGCTCCTGCATTATCGTGGCGTCGTGCAGCTCAATAACGTTTTCGGTCATACGGTTACAAACTCAATGGCCGCAATTTACCAAACTCCAGGCCCGAAATCACGGCCGCCAGCTCCGTTTCCTTGCCTTCGAGGCCGTAGCGGTGCAGGTCCTTCAGCGGCCGGTCGGCCCGGAAATAGGCGATAAGTACGAAAGCTTCGTCCCGCAGCTGAATGTAGTCGGGGATTTTGGCCTTGCCTTTTACTTTGATAATGTACATGGCGGGAATTAGGAATGAAGAATGAAGAATGAGGAATTATAGAACGTCAATTCTTAATTCCTCATTCTTCATCCCTAATTAAGCGTTAAGAATTAACGCGTTTGTGGTCGGCCAGAAAGGTAGCCAAACCCTTGTCCGTGAGTGGGTGGTTCAGCAGCGCCATGATGACGTTGAGCGGGCAGGTTACCACATCGGCCCCGATTTCGGCGCACTGGATGAGGTGCGGCACGTGGCGCACCGAGGCGGCCAACACCTCCGTGGGGTAGCCATAGTTGCTGAAAATCTGTACAATCTGCTCCACCAGTTGTAGGCCGTCGTGGCCGATGTCATCCAGGCGGCCCACGAAAGGGGAAACGTAGGTAGCACCCGCTTTGGCGGCCAGCAGGGCTTGGCCGGCGGTGAAAATCAGCGTGCAGTTGGTTTTGATGCCCTTGTCGGCGAAGTACTTAATAGCTTTCACGCCGTCCTTAATCATGGGCACTTTCACCACGATGTTGGGGTGCAGCTCGGCCAGCGCCTCGCCTTCGCGGATGATGCCGTCGAAATCGGTGGCAATGACTTCGGCCGACACGTCGCCGTCCACCAGCTCGCAGATTTGGCGGTAGTGGGCCATCACGCTGTCGATGCCGCGGATGCCTTCCTTGGCCATCAGCGACGGGTTGGTGGTCACGCCGTCGAGGACGCCCAGCTCCACGGCTTCGCGGATTTCGGCCAGATTGGCGGTGTCAATGAAGAACTTCATGATATTTAATGGAGAATGAGGAATGAAGAATGAGGAATGGCGGAAACAAGACGGACAGCGTGGTCACCTATTCTTCATTCCTCATTCTCCATTCCTCATTGCAAAAAAGTCGGCCCCAAAGCTACTCATTCGCCCGCCAAAATTGCGGAACAGAGCAGCGCCGGGGCCGACCAGAAAGGGCAAAAAAAAGCAAGCCAAAATCGCACCGCTACAACCACCTACCCTTGCTACCTTCCGGTCCTGGGGGAGTTCAGCGGGAGCTGGTCGTTCTGACTTGCCGCTGCAAAGGTAGGTAAAACTTCTGCTTATACAAACAGCAGGGGCAATTTTAGTTAGTTTGGGCTACTCGCGCACCAGGCGAATTACCTCGCGTTGGGTGGGGCTGCTGAGGTGCAGGTGGTAGTTGCCGTTGCGCAAGGTGCTGAGGTCAAGTCGGTGCCGGCTGTCGGCTGCAACCGGCAAAGCAGTGGTGGCCCGTACTATCCGGCCCACTTCGTCGGTAATAAAATAGGTGAGCGGACCACGCAGGCCCGTAGCATCTAGGGTCACTGCCTGGGTAGCCGGCAGGGGAAAAAGGCGCGAAGATGCCCCCAGCGTGACCGTGCGGGTGGCTGTGCCGGTGCTGAAGGTGAGCCGCAGGTTGGCCAGCACATTGGTGGCCGCAAAGGCCGTGGTGCTGGTGATGGGACTGGCCCCGTCGTAGCGCCGGCCGATGCCGGTAGTGCTGGTGCCGTACAGCCAGCGTGCGCGCGGCCCATTGGAGGCGGCGGCTACGTTCTGGCCATTGGTTCGGATGAGGAGCAAGGACAAATTGCTCGCGTTGTTGTACGCAAATGGCTGATTCAGCACAATTTCCTGAAAGCCGCTGCCCGTGGCATTCGGGAAGGTGCCTTTGAAAACGCGCTGGTAGCCGGTGCTGTCGATGGTGCCGGTGGCCAGCTGCGTGGCCGTGGTGGTTTTGAGGTAGATTTTAATGCCGTCGATGCCGCGCAGGTCGGTGCCGTCGCTTTTTTCAAAGGCCAGGCGCGTGATGGTGCCCGCCTGGTTGAGGCTGCTTTGCAGGTAAATAACCTCGTAGGCACCCTGAGCGCTGAACTGATTGAGCGGCAGGAAAATGCTGGGGAGGGTGCCGGCCGGTACCGTTACCACTTGGGCGCGGGCGGTAAAACTGCCTGTTAAGGCCAGTAAGAGTAGGAGTTTTTTCATAGCGAAAAAAGAAGATGAGGTAGGCAATATACGGATAAGCAGCTGCCGGCATGTGCAGCTGGCACGCGCCAAAAACGTGGCAGAATATTGCCGCCGGGGCGGTACACGTTTCCTTCCGTGAGTAGCTTTGCACCATGGAACGACTTATCATCCTTGATTTCGGCTCGCAGTACACGCAGTTGATAGCCCGACGCATCCGCGAATTGCATGTGTTCTGCGAAATTCACCCCTACACCCACGCCCCGAACCTCGTCCTCAGTGATGATATTCGGGGCGTTATTCTTTCCGGCTCGCCGTGCTCGGTGCGCGACGCGGATTCGCCCAACCCCGACTTGAGCCACATTCTGGGCCGGGTGCCGGTGCTGGGCGTGTGCTACGGCGCGCAGCTGCTGGCCCAGCAGGGCGGGGGCGAGGTGACGCCCGCCACCATCCGCGAATACGGCCGGGCGCGGCTCTCGTCGCTCGATGCGGCCTCGCCGCTGCTGGACGAGATGCATGTGGAGTCGCAGGTCTGGATGTCGCACGGCGACACCATTGAGCGCCTGCCGGCTGGTTACCATATCATCGCCAGCACGCCGGAAGTGGCGGTGGCCGCCTTCAAAATTGACGGCCAGGACACGTATGGCATCCAGTTTCACCCCGAAGTCACGCACTCGACGGAGGGCAAGCTGCTGCTGCGCAACTTCGTGGTCGACATCTGCCAGTGCGCCCAGACCTGGACGCCCGACCACTTCGTGGATTCGGCCGTGACGGCGCTGCAGCACACCATCGGCCCGGATGACCAAGTGATTCTCGGCCTCTCGGGCGGGGTAGACAGCAGCGTGGCGGCGCTGCTGCTGCACCGCGCCATTGGCCCGCGCCTGCACGGCATTTTCGTGGATAACGGGCTGCTGCGCCAGGATGAGTTTGCCACCGTGCTCAAAGCCTACGAAGGCCTGGGCCTGAACGTGACCGGCGTGAATGCCGCGCCGGAGTTCTACGCCGCCCTAGCGGGCATCAGCGACCCGGAGGGCAAGCGCAAGGCCATTGGCCGCACGTTTATTGAGGTGTTTGATAGGGAGGCGCAGAAGGTGAAAGGGGCCGCGTGGCTGGCTCAGGGTACTATTTACCCGGATGTGATTGAGTCGGTGTCGGTGCACGGCTCGTCGGTCACCATTAAAAGCCACCACAACGTGGGCGGCCTGCCCGATAAGATGAACCTGAAAATTGTGGAGCCGCTGCGGATGCTCTTCAAGGATGAGGTGCGCGAAGTAGGCGCGGCCCTGGAACTGCCCGCCGAGATTCTCAACCGCCACCCCTTCCCCGGTCCCGGCCTGGGCATCCGCATCCTCGGCGACATCACGCCCGAGCGGGTGGACCTGCTCCAGCGCGCCGATAACGTGTTCATCAGTCTGCTGAAAAAGCACGGCCTCTACAGCCATGTGTGGCAGGCGGGTGCCATGCTGCTGCCCATCCAGAGCGTGGGCGTGATGGGCGACGAGCGTACCTACGAGCAAGTGGTGGCCCTGCGCGCCGTGACCAGCGTGGACGGCATGACGGCCGACTGGGCGCATCTGCCCTATGATTTCTTAGCCGAGGTGAGCAACAAAATCATCAACCAGGTGCGGGGGATTAACCGCGTGGTGTATGATATTTCGAGCAAGCCGCCGGCGACGATTGAGTGGGAGTAACACATCTGCTTTCTTAATCTTTTAGAACGTCATGCTGAGCGCAGCCGAAGCATCTCTACCGCGCAACTAATCCTGTTGATTGGGATTACTGCTGCGGTAGAGATGCTTCGACTACGCTCAGCATGACGTTCTTCTTTCAAAATACACAGACCAGATAATGCGCTTCCACTGCCTGCAACATATGCCCGCCGAAGGCCCCGGCCACGCGGCCGACTGGCTGGCCGCGCATAGCCACTTGCTCACGTTCACCAAGCTATTCGAGCCGAACCCGGTATTCCCGGCGCTGGCTGATTTTGATGGGCTGCTGATTCTGGGCGGGGCCATGAGCGTGCACGATGAGGACCGGCTGCCGTGGTTGCGCGCGGAGAAGGCTTTTATCCGCGAAGCGTTGCGGGTGGGCAAGATTACGCTGGCTATTTGCCTGGGGGCGCAGCTGGTAGCCGAGGCGCTGAGCGGCGAGGTGCGGCCCAACCACGCGCCGGAAATCGGGTTCTGGACAGTGCGGTTTTCGGCCAAGTCGCTGGAGCATCCGCTGCTGCGCGGGTGGCCCGAGAAGGC
>JAQBNT010000252.1 GCA_028288445.1 Hymenobacter sp.
GCTTCGTTGGTGTGCTGGCGGTAGCCGCGGCGGTGCAGCGAGTCGCCGGCCGCGTCGAGGCTGAGGATGACTTCATTTTCCGTCATGCGCAGGTGCAGGCGGATGTCGGGCGTGCGGGTGTCCACGCTGGGCCGCTCGCCGGTGCGGGCGCGGAACTGGTCCACGATGGCGTCTTTGGTGAGCTGGGCCACGAACAGCGAGTGCTCGAACGTGGAGCGGTTGACCACGGGCGTGATGGCGAAGGTTTGGCCGGGGCCGATGAAATCCTGCCAGTCGATGCGGCTTACTTCGCGGTACAGGGCCTTTTCATCGGCGGCGTGGAAGGCGGCAAAGGGCCGCAGCAGGCGCATGGAGAGCCGGCTCCACAGGGCCACTTCGTAGAGCAGGCGCTGGTCGCCGATGAACTCGACGGCGCGAGAGCCCACGTGGGTGATATCGGCCCCGAGGTGGTAGAGCTCGTCGGCGAGCAGTTCTTCCAGGCCGAACTGGGTGGTGGCGGTGAGGTGCATAAATAGAGTGCGGGCTGAAGTCCGCCGGTGCAAAGGTCGGCAGAAAGTGTAGCGCATGCTTTAGCTTGCGCCATCAAACCCGTCACGTTCCCACCGGGCGCACGCTGAAGCTTGCGCTACGCTCCTATGGCCCTCGCTCCTTCTTCGTCCGCTCCCACCGCCCATACCGCTGCACCCGCCCGCTCCTATGCCGGCCCCATGGTGCTGATGACCACCCTGTTCTTCCTGTTCGGGGCCGTCACCAATTTCAACGACGTGCTGATGCCGTACCTGAAAGACGTGTGCCAGCTCACCGATTTGCAGTCCTCGGCCGTGCAGTCGGCCTTTTTCGGCGCGTACTTTCTGATGTCGCTCCCGGCCGGCTGGGTCCTGAAAAAGCTGGGCTACCAGCGCGGCATCGTGGTAGGTTTGTTGGTGATGGCAGCCGGCGCAATGCTCTTCATCCCGGCGGCCGATTCGCGGCAGTTTGCTTTATTCCTCACGGCGCTGGCCACGCTGGGCGCGGGCATCACGCTGCTGCAAGTGGCGGCGAATCCCTACGTGAGCATCCTCGGACCGGCGCGGGGCGCGGCGGCACGGGTGAGCGTGGTGGGCGTGGCCAACAACTTCGGCGGGGCGCTCTCGCCGCTGGTGGGCGGGCTGGTGCTGTTCGGCGGCTCGGTGGCCCTGAAGGCCCGGCTGGCAGCGTTGCCGCTGAGCGAGCGGCTGGCGGAGGAGTCACAACTTGTAAAAGGGCCTTATTTAGGACTGGCCGCTTTTCTGATGCTACTAGCTGCTGTTTTTTTCTTTTTGGTTAAACTACCTGATATAGAAAGTATCCCTGCCGAAGAAGCAGTAAGAGGGGCCGAATGGAGTGAGGATGGTAAATTGAAGGTTACTCACCGCACCAGTGCCTTAGGTTTTCCCCACCTCGTGCTGGGCATCGCGGCCATTTTTGTGTACGTGGGCGTTGAGGTTGGGCTGGGCTCTTTTCTCATTCGCTACGGCGAGTCGCAGGGCATCAAGCAGCTTTCGGCCTTCACCCAAAGCCTGGTGCAGGGCCTGAACGTGGCCACCAACTACGCGCTGGTGCTATTCGGCAAAGAGCCGTCGGCCATTGATACCACGGCCGGTTTCACCAAAGCGGTGGGCGCGGTGCTGGTGTCGTCGTATTGGTTTGGCTCGCTCATCGGGCGGGTGGTGGGCATTCCGCTGCTGCTCAAATTCCACAACCGGGTGCTGCTGGTGGCGGTGTGTGCGGCCGGCACGGCGCTGGTGGGCGCGAGCATCCTGAGCACAGGCGAAACGGCGCTGTGGCTCATCGTGCTCTGCGGGCTGATGAACTCCATTATGTGGCCCGTGATTTTCCCGCTGGCCATCACCGGGCTGGGGCCATTCACCAAGCAGGGCTCTTCTTATCTGATTATGGCCATCGTGGGCGGGGCGCTCATTCCGCCGCTCATGGGCTGGCTGGCCACGCACGGCGGCGGGCTGCGGGTGGCCTTTGTGGTGCCGGCGCTGTGCTACGTGTACCTCTTGTTTTATGCACTAAGTGGCTACCGGGTGCGTTAGCCGACCGGTCGGTGTTAGCATCACCATCTCCAAACCGGCCCTTGTTTCATGAAAAGAATCATCCCTGTTTCCGCGCTTTTGCTGGTAGTTTTATTGCTGGGCACCGCCAGCTGCAAGAAGGTGCTGGACCTGCTCACCTTCCAGATTAACGACTCCAGTTCCTTCCAGCTGCCGGCCACCGGCCCGCTGCCCATTGGCACCACCGGGCCGGTGCTTACGCTGCCGGGCGTCACGGTGAACTCCACCGCCAACAGCACTTTCCAGAACAACAACACGGCGGCCGACTACATCAAGGACGTGACCCTCGACCGCCTGGCCCTGACCGTAACCGACCCGGCCGGCCAGAATTTCGACTTCGTGAAGAGCGTCAGCATCTCCATCGCCTCCGATGCGGCCGGCACCAACAAAGTGCCGCTGGCCTCCCTCAGCCCCGTGCCCACCGGCCAGACCACCATCGAGCTCACCCCTTCCGGCCAGAAGCTCGACACCTACCTGCGCAGCGGCACCTACACGCTGTTCACCACCGTCGAAATGACCCAGCTGGGCTTGGGTAAAGTCACCACCGTGCGCGCCGACTCGCGCTTCACCGTGAAGGCCGACCCGAAGTAAGGCTGCGCGGGCGGTCAATTTCCTGCGCCGTTCAGGAGGCATCCCGACCTAGTCGGGATGCCTGGTCGAACGAGCGAGTGCCCATCTCGACCAGGTCGGCATGCCTGGTCGAACGGCCGAGTGACCATCCCGACTAGGTCGGGATGCCTGGTCGAACGAGCGAGTGCCCATCCCGACCCGTCGCCGGTACCTTTGCGGCATGGTACTCGAAGAAAACGTCTCCCTCCGCCCCTACAACACCTTTGGCCTCGATGTGCAGGCCCGTTACTTTGCCCGCTTCGCCTCGGCCGATGCGCTGCGCCAACTGCTGAAAATGCCCGCAGTGCAAGCGGCCGATAAGCTCATTCTCGGCGGGGGTTCCAACCTGCTCTTCACCCAGGATTTCCCCGGCGTGGTGCTCAAGAATGAGATTCGCGGGCTGGAAATCATTTCCGAAGATGGCGAAACCGGCACCGCCCTCATCCGCGCCGGGGCCGGCGAAAGCTGGCACGGTCTGGTTGAATACGCCCTCGACCAGGGCCTGAGCGGCATCGAAAACCTCTCGCTCATTCCCGGCACCGTGGGCGCGGCCCCGCTCCAGAACATCGGGGCCTACGGCGCGGAACTGCGCGACACCTTCGACCACCTCGAAGCCGTGGAAATCGGCACCGGCGAGGGGCGCGTGTTTACGGCCGGCGAATGCGGCTTCGGCTACCGCGAAAGCGTGTTCAAGAATGTGCTCAAAGGCCAGTTCGTGGTCACGGCTGTGGTGCTGCGCCTGCACCGCCAGGCCCGCCCCAACGTGCGCTACGGGGCCATCGCCGACACCCTGGCCGAGCTGGGCATCGAAGGCGAGCCGACCCCGCACGACGTGAGCCGCGCCGTGGTGCACATCCGCCGCAGCAAGCTGCCCGACCCGGCCGAAATCGGTAACGCCGGCTCCTTTTTCAAAAACCCCGAAATCTCCCAGGCCCGGTTCGACCACCTGCTCGGCCAGTACCCCGACCTGCCCGGCTATCCCGTGCCCGGCGGCGTGAAGGTGCCCGCCGGCTGGCTCATCGAGCGGGCCGGCTGGAAGGGGCTACGGCGCGGCCCCGGCGCGGGCACCCACGGCGTACACGCCCGCCAGGCCCTCGTGCTCGTGAACCACGGCGGGGCCACCGGCAGCGAAGTGCGCCAGCTGGCCGAAGAAATTATCTCGTCCGTACGCCAGCAGTTCGGCATCGAGCTGCACCCGGAAGTTAATATTTTGTGATTGAATAGCACACCGGCCAACAATCTGTTTATGTTGCTATAAATGCGGAATGATGCGTAATTTGTCCCATCATTTGCATCAGTCATTTCTTTGCCGGTCTGCTTATTCTTCAATTTATGAACCTCGCATTACTTCTCTTCGCTGGGGTACTTTCCGGCCCGGCCCTGGCGGCTCCAGCATCTCCTCCCACGCCCCCGGTGCTCACCCTGAAAGCGGCCCGTGCACTGGGCCCCGGCAGCACCGTTACGGTGCGGGCCGTGGTGCTGAACGGGGCCGAGATGGGCAACATCCGCTACGTGCAGGACGGCGAGGCCGGCCTCGCGCTCTACGCCCAGGCCGCCAAGCTGCCGGGCTACGGCGAGTTGCAGGCCGGCGACAGCATCCAGGTCACGGGCCAGCTCAAGGCTTACAACGGGCTGCTGGAAATGGACCCCATTGCCTCGTTTCATAAGCTGGCCGGTGCCCAGCGGCTGCACCCGCTGCGCGTGCCCGTAGCACAGGTCACCACGGCCTTTACGGAGGCTAACGAGAGCCGGCTCATCGAAATTAAAGGCGTGACGCGCCTGCTCACCCCGGCCGGCAGTCCTGCCGAGGCCTTGGCCGGCAACGCCAACTACCTGCTCGACGGCACGGCCGGCGCGCTGCTGCGCGTGGGTTCCACCAGCACCGGCCCCGAGGGCCTCATCGGAAGCACCGCGCCCAGCGGCGAGCCGTTCGACGTGCGCGGCATCATGAGCCAGTACTCGCCGGGCGGCACCGGCGGCTACCAGCTGCTGCCCCGCCTGACCACCGACTTCGTGCGCGGCAGCGGTCTGCCCCGCCTCACCGAAGAGCCCGTGCCCGTGAACGTGAGCCAAAATAGCTTCACCGTCGTGTTCTCGACCCTGAACGCCGGCGACACCCGTGTGCGCTACGGCCTCGATGCCAAGCAGCTCAAGGAAAGTCGCGTCGATGATGCCCTCACTACCCACCACAGCCTCACCCTGAACGACCTGATTCCGGGCACCACTTACTACGTAGAGGTGAGCTCGCGCAACGCGGCGGGCACCGAGACAGCCACGCCCGTGCCGTTCATCACGGCGGCCGGCCGGCGGGTGCGGGTGGGGGGCAAGAATTAAGTTTTTGTAACCCGGCACTATTGAAGACTGGCGGCGGTTCGTTTCGCTGAAATTCAGCATCTTTGCATTTCGGTCTCCCACCTAATCTTTAAAATTTAATCGTTTCATAACTCTGTTTTTTTCATGAAGAAATTTACTCTGCTGGCGCTGCTGGCGGCGGCCACATCCTGGCACACCGTTTCGGCCCAAACTGCGATTACCATTGCGGCGGCGCGGGCCCTGGCCCCCACCACCAACACCACGCAAGGGCCTACTGTGACGGTGCGCGGCATCGTGACGAACGGGGCCGAGCTGGGCTCTTCGGTGAGTTACATTCGCTACATTCAGGACGGCACGGCCGGCATTGGGGTGTATAGCACTGGCGGCGCTACGGCGGCCCTGCTGACCCCCCTGGTACCCGGCGACAGCATTGAGGTGACGGGTGGCCTGAAAAGCTACCGCGGCTTGCTGGAAATTGACCCCATTACTTCCCTTACCGTACTGGCCGGCAACCGGCCCGTGCCGGCTCCGGTGGTGTTCACGGCAGCAAACGCCGCCGCCGCCTTCAGCGAGCAGTACGAAGGCCAGTTGGTGCGCATCAACGGCCTGACTTCGCTTACCAGCAACCCGACCGCCTGCACCACCCCAGGCACTTCGGTATCGGCGTTTACCGTGACCAGCTACCGCCTCAACGGCCAGTGCCCGCTCATTACTTACGTGCCGAGCAACTCCAACGGCCCCGATGGCCTCATCAACAAGCCCAGCCCTACGGGCACGTTCGACGCCATCGGCATCATGAGCCAGTACTCGCCGTCAGCCACGAGCATGACCGGCGGCTACCAGTTTCTGAACCGCAAATACTCCGATTTCGTGCAGGGCCTCACGCCCAATATGACCACCAGCCCGGTGCCCACGAACATCACCACCACCAGCCTGACCATCAGCTTCACCACCCAGAACACGGGCAATACGCAGCTGGCCATTGCTACTTCGCCCACCGGCACTTTCACCACGATGGCCGGCAACACGGCCCTCACCACGGCCCACAGCCAGGTGCTCAGCGGCTTGTCGCCGGCTACCATCTACTACGTGCAGGCCGTTTCGGTGAACAGCGTGGGCCGCTCGGAGTCGCGGGTGGTGCCCATGGTGACGGCTTCGCTGTCGTCGGGGGTTATCAAGAACTTCTACAACCGCACTGTGGATGCTTCGCTGGCCCTGCCCGGCAACGCGGCCGTGACCATGCTCAACGGCGCGGCCCCCGATACGCTGGTGCGCTACATCAACCGCGCCACCCAGACGCTGGACATCGCCATCTACAACTGGAACAACACCACCATTCTGAACGCCGTGAACGCCGCCTTCACCCGGGGCGTGCGGGTGCGCGTGATTTACGAAGACGATAACAACAACGTGAGCGTGCCCCTGCTGAATGCCGGCATCCGCCGGATTGCGCGGCCCAACACGGCCGGCAGCACCACCAGCAGCATCATGCACAACAAATTTGTGATTGTGGATGCCAACAGCACCAACCCCAACGTGCCGTGGGTATGGACGGGCTCGATGAACTGGACCGCTGCCCAGCTGGCCACCGACGCCAACAACGTCATCGCCGTGCAGGACCAGTCGCTGGCCCGCGTTTATACCATCGAGTTTGAGGAAATGTGGGGCTCCAACACGGCCACACCCGGCACCAGCGCCTTCGGCTCGCGCAAAAGCGACAACACGCCGCACTTCCTAATGATTGGCGGCAAGTCGGTGGAGTCGTACTTCTCGCCCACCGACAACGTGAACGGCCGCCTGCTCCAGGCCATCGCCTCGGCCGACAACGACCTGCACTTCGAGTCCATGCTCATCACCCGCGCCGACCTGGCCCGCGCCATTGCCAGCCAGGTTACCCAGCGCGGCATCGGCTCCTGCTCCGACGGCCTCGTGAACGACACCAGCGGCACGGCCGGCTACTCCTTCCGCCTCATGCAGGCCGGCATGGGCACCCGCCTCATCATCAAGCGCGCGGCTTCCGGCTTCGGCATCATGCACCACAAAACCCTGATTGTGGACGCCGGCGCCAGCCAGTCGGACCCCACGGTATTCGTGGGCTCGCACAACTGGACGCTTTCGGCTGATACCGAAAACGACGAAAACACCCTCGTGGTGCACGATGCGCGCATCACCAACCGCTACTACCAGGAGTACGCCGCCCGCATTGCCGAGCAGAATCAGGGCTTTACCGTTTGCCGCCTCGTGCTGGCTACCAAAGCCGGCAGCATCCAGGCCAGCACCATGGAGGTGTACCCCAACCCCGCCCGTGGCAGCTTCCAGCTGCACCTGGCCAGCGTTTCGGCCCGCACCGCCACCATCGTGCTGCGCGACGTGACCGGCCGCGTGGTATTCACCAAAACCCAGCCCCTCACCGGCACCGACCTGAACATCGACGCTACGGCGCTGAAATCGGGCCTGTACATGGTGCAGGTAACTACTCCCGAGTCCGTGCAGACGGGCCGCGTAGTAGTGGAATAACCTGAGCGAAACTGACGCAAAAAAGGCGGCTCCCGAATCGGGGGCCGCCTTTTTTGATGTTTAATGGTTATTCCGGGTCATCCTGAGCGGAGCGAAGGACCTTCTCACGTTTACACGATTCGTTCGGATGTGATAAGGTCCTTCGCTCCGCTCAGGATGACATAGCCCTACTTCAGCACGGCAATGGTCACGCCATCCCCGCCCCGGTCGGCATGCTCGTCGGCCACGCTGGCTACGGCGCGCTGCGAGCGCAGGTAGTCGCGCACTACCTGGCGGAGTACGCCGTTGCCGCGCCCGTGGAGGAACTTGATTTCGGGCATTCCCAGCATCACGGCGTCGTCCACGAAGCTCATGGTTTTGGTGAGGGCGTCTTCGGCGCGCTCGCCGCGCAGGTCGAGGGTGGGGCTGAAGCCGGCCATGCGGTCGGTGATGTTCACGCCGTTGCCACCGCCGGAGCTGCCGCCGCTGAGCTTCGACTTGCTGGCTTTGGCGGCCTGCTCACGCTCGCGGATTTCGGCCCGGCCCAGCTTTTCGAGCTGGCTGAGCTTGGTCAGCGTCTTCATGCCGCCGAACATGACTTCGGCGGTCTGGCCCTTCACGCTCACTACTTCGCCGTGGCCTTCCTGGCCGAACAGGGCCACTTTGTCGCCGGGCTTGAGGTCGCCGGCTTCGGCGCGCTCGCGGCTGGCTTTGGGCTTGGGCGGCTCAATTTGCAGCTCTTTGCGCACGAAGGTTTCGAGCTTTTCGCGGGCGGCCTTGTTCACTTCCTTATCCGCCTGGCCGCGCCGGATTTCGCCAATGGTGGCTTCAATCTGCTGGTTGGTATTCACCAAAAGGGCCTTGGCCTGCTGCTTGGCGGTGCGCAGGGTTTCGAGCTTGGTGTCCTCCAGGTGCTGCTTGAGGTCCTGGTATTCCTTGGCGGCACTCTTGAGGCGGCGCTCGGCCTTGGCGGCTTCGGCGGTGCGGGTTTCGAGCTCGGTTTTCTCCTTTTCGAGGCCTTCGAGCAGGCGGTCGTAGCGGATTTTGTCCTTGCCCACCAGCTGCGTGGCGCGCTCCACTACCTCTTTCGGCAGGCCGATTTTGCGGGCAATTTCGATGGCAAACGACGAGCCCGGCTTGCCCACTTCGAGGCGATAGAGCGGCTGGAGCTTCTCGGGGTCGTAGCGCATGGCCCCGTTCACGAGGTGCGGGGTGCGCTCGGCGAAGTTCTTGAGGTTGGTGTAGTGGGTGGTGATGACGCCGTAGACGCGGGCGCGGTTCAGCTGGTCGAGCACGGCCTCGGCGATGGCCCCGCCCAGGCTGGGCTCGGTGCCGGTGCCGAATTCGTCAATCAGCACCAGGCTTTTCTTGCCGGCCAGCAGCATGAACTGCTTCATGGCCAGCAGGTGTGAGGAGTAGGTCGAAAGGTCGTTTTCCAGGCTTTGCTCGTCGCCGATGTCCAGGAAAATATCTTCGAATACGCCGGCTTCGGAGTTGTCAGCGCAGGGAATCAATAGTCCCATTTGCAGCATGAACTGCACGAGGCCCACGGTTTTCAGGCTCACGGATTTGCCGCCGGCGTTGGGGCCGGAGATGACCAGGATGCGCTGCTCGTGGTTCAGCTCCAGGTCCAGGGGCACCACTTCGCGGGGGTCGCCGTTGTCGCGCTTGTGCTGGGCGAAGGCCAGTTGCAGCAGCGGGTGGCGCACTTTCACCCACTTCAGCAGGGGCTTGTTGTGCAGCACGGGCAGGCGGCAATCGAGCGTGACGGCCAGCCGGGCCTTCGCCCGGATAAAGTCAATCAACCCCAGGTAAGAGTACGCCTTGCGCAGGTCGGGGATGTGGGGCCGGAGTTGGTCGGTGAGGGCCGTGAGGATGCGAATCAGCTCGCGGTGATAGGCATTGTCCAGGTCCTTGATGTCGTTGTTCAGCTCAAAAACGGCTTCCGGCTCGATGTACACCGTCTGGCCCGAGGCCGATTCGTCGTGAATCAGGCCCTTCACCTTGCGCTTGTGCTCGGCAATGACGGGCAGCACCAGCCGCCCGCCGCGTATGGTGGGCTCGGAGTCGCTGGGAATCCAACCCTCGTTTTTGGCGTGGCGCAGGATGCCGGCAATCTGCTTGCGGAGCTGGCCCTGGCGCGTTATCAGCTCCTGCCGAATCTGGCGCAGCAGCGGGCTCGCGTCGTCGCGCACGGCCCCGTCGTCGTCCACCACTTTGTCCAGGGCGGCCAGCAGGTTGCGGTCGACCTGGATGCCGATGCCCAGCAGGCGCAGCGTGGGGTACAGGCTGGGGTCGGCATCGGAGAAGAAGCTCAGGGCCTGCCGGATGGTGCGCAGGCTCATCTTCACCTCGAAGAAGGCGGCCACGTCGAGGTACGCGCCCGGCAGGGCGGCGCGCTTGAGGTGGGCCTGGGCGTCGTGGTAGTGCGAGGCCGGAAAATCGGCCCCGGAGCGCAGCAGGTAGGTGAATTCGTCGGCCTGTTGCAGCAGTTTCAGCAGGGGCTCGTGCTTGGGCTGGAACTCCATGCGGGCCACGTAGTGCCGGCCCAGGGCGGAAAGGCAATTGGCCTCCAGCTGCTCGCGCAGGGTGGTGAAGCCGATTTTTTGTTCGAAGTGTTGGGGTAACAGCAAGTAATTGAGCTTAGCGGTCCTTGTAATTGGGTACGAAGGTAAACAGCAGCCGGGCGGGGAAAGATTCGCCCGGCGGCAGGTTTGATTCACCCGGCCTGGTGCTGGCCCTGGTGCTGGCAATGGCCAGCAAGGCAGCCACCATGCCGAGTAAGGCAGGCATTATCCTAGATAAGGCTGCATTAGCATCCGGCGAGGCTGACTATGTCTCCAGGAGGTCTGCACCAGCACATAGCACGGCTGACTATATCCCCAGGGGGGCCGCACCAGCACACAGCACGGCAGACACAGAGCTAAGCCGGGCCGCCACTGCTACCAGCGAGGCAGGCAATGCGCTAAGTAAGGCCGCCATTGCGTACCTTCCGGCGGTCCGTACACCACGCCTACTCTTATGTCGCCCCTACCGCCCGTGCCCGATGCAGCCCCCGCTACCCTGGCCGCCCGCTTTGCCCAGCGCCTCACCGTGCGCGATGCCCCGCCCCCGCCGCCCAGCCAGGAGCCGGCCGCCATCCTGGCCCGCATTCAGGCGTGGCTCATCCCGCCCCAGGGCGTGCGCGATGCCCGCACCCACGGGCGCATGGCCCGCATGCTGGTGGCCCTCATGGAGCACCCCGAGCTCACCACTGAGCAGCTGCAAGCGGCGGCGGGCCTGGGCTGGCGCGCCGGCTGCCGCATGGCGCTGGAGCTGCTGCGGCGCGGCCTCACCGAGCGCGAGCGGCGCGGCCGGTTCTTCTACCACCGCCTCACGCGGGCCGCCGAGGACGCGCTGCTGCTGGTGGCGGCGGGGCCGGTGGGGGCGGCGGGCTGATGGCAAGGGTCTGCGGCCCGTACCATCGCAACTACCTAATTCCGACGCTGCTTGCGGGCAACCCACCAAGTTGTGGCATAAGAAACATAGCCGCCATAAGCCAAAAACAGGCTTCCTTTAATAGGTCTGGAACTCAGAAACACCGAGCACGTCAGCAAAACCATCACCACCGATAGCGCTGCCATCAGGACGGTGGAAATTTGCTTTTCGAAAAAGGTCTTTTCCCGAAGGGCAAAGGGTGCTCCCCCATCAGCATGCTGCTTCCTAACTGCATCATTCTCCCTTCTTCCCGAGGACGGTGGTGAGCCCGTTTTCTGCGGTTGGTAAAGTGCTAAGGCCAATTCGAATTCCTGAACCATAGCGGAAAATGCTTCGCTTTTATCTGAAAGCTGAAATGCGGTAGAATCCTTTCGTTTTATGCGCAACTGCTTTCCTCCGCTATAAACCGCGTATTTATAGCTGGCAATATCATCAAACAGCAGACGATGCTCATCACCCAAGTTTCTGTTTAGGACCGTGGCTGTTGCAGAAGTCCTGTTCTGCGAAGGTTCGCGGCTCGTAGAGAGAAGATGCAAGGCAAGAAGCCGTTTCTCGACAAAGAGGT
>JAQBNT010000309.1 GCA_028288445.1 Hymenobacter sp.
TCCCACCACCCCCCGCCCCCAGCGCCAGTTCCGGGCTCTGAAACCACCTGACATGGAACTGCAACGTCAGCTCATCGCCGATCACGACACGCTTCGTGTGACCACTGGCTGAAAGAGGGGACGTCGAATACGCCGTCCCGGAATCGATCACGCCCGAATCCCGCTTCTGCCGATGATGTTTCGGGACGCTGTGCAGCAGGACGTTCATCCGTGTGTTGACATGCAGGTGACTCAGTTGCAGCTGGCCCGTGAGGGCGAATATCAGCGGGACGAACTCATCTTTCTCCTCCTCTTTTAGGTCCGCGGCGGTCTCGGTGTTCAGGGGTCGCAGGGAGACGGAGAAGGGAGGGCGAGAGGGGACACGGCATGACAGGGGCGCGTCGTTGTGGATGTAGAATTCGAGGAGGTGGAAGAGGGGGTCGTCTATCGTGATGGTGCAGTTTTGGGGGCCGTCGGAGTTGTATTTCAGGGAGAGAGGTTTGTTTGTCTCGGCGCAGGTGGGGAAATCGATGTATTGGAGGACGTTGTTGGAGTCGTGGATGTGTTCGCCCGTGTCACTGTGGTGCATGCTAGTTAGCACGTCTTTTAAAGGTACGACTTATATTTGTGGGAAGGGGGCCAAGTGCGGGAGGACCGCGCGGTAGCTCCCGCAGCTCGAGTCAAGTTGCGGAAGAGAAAGCACATGAGGAAAAGTAGGACTTACATCGAGCGGTTCAAACACGTCACCGGTATCTCAGCGCCATAGTGATACGACGGCTTTGGCAGTCCATGGCTCGTAAGCTCCTGATGCTCCTTCGCGGCGAGTGCGCCTTGCAACAGGATCAGGCTAAAGATTGCCGTCCATGCTATGCGCCACGTGTCCAACCACATCATGTGCACCTGTATACCACTCTCTCAGTCGTCAGTTATGCGCTCATGGCATCATCGTGCCATTGTACAATCGGATTGCTATCGACGTTGCTATCGCGAGCTCGACGCAACGTTTACAGTTAGTGCGGCTAAACTTGCCCGCCAGGGTGTTGTCCTGATTAGGCATCAGATCACGTGATTGAAATTGAGTTATCATTGGGCTTGGTTGGTACAGCTTGAAGCTTGAGCACGAGTTCGAAGGTATTGGTTCGAATGTGGCTTGCATGAGAGGGCATTTTGAAGCTGATCAGGCGGCGTTGTACACAGTACAGCGACGGCTCGCATCAACTGTCCTAGTTAGATAGCTCTGGTTCTTGGCATTCGAGTATTTGGGGCTACATCATTCTTTCATCAGATAACTTTCGAGTCGCCACGGCTCCCAAGAATAAGGTAAAGAAGCTTAGCCTATCCTCCATGCAGAAATAGGGCCGAGCCATCATTGCAGCTACATATGGCAGCCCGCTTTCCCATGGCGGAACGTGACATGCTGCACATCGTCTTAGCTTTAACGTTGGACAAGGTTATAACCGTGCATCCTGTGACTTGTGTCTCGCCACTCGAGCAAACCGGAGTTGACAACCTGACCAATCGGAAATACCACCGTCGGACTGCCGTTCTGCGGCTCGTTGGTGACAACGACCTTTATGGGATTCTATGCTTCCGACAGCGCAGCGGGATGCCGAAATCATGCTATGAGCAATGTCCATGTTCTCAATTGGGTTGATTGCATGCGCGGAGTGCTTGAGTGGCTGTAGCGCTTGTGATTGGTCGCGGCGATACTTCCCGCCAATCGTTGCGCCCTTCCAACGACAATTGAAGAGTCGCAGTGGCACAGAAAAACGTCACATAATATTCACAGCTTCATCTCGGGAATACTGTGCAACAAACCGTAGCCCTTTCTTCATCTGATAACAATTGCTCTTTAGCCGTGCCGGATCAACAATCCAAAGCCCCATAGGGAGCTCTTTAAGGAAGTGAGCAGCGTTATGATTAGCTCGGCGACCATGCGACACGCGATGCCCCCGTTGCTTACCACCAGATCTCGGAGGGCCGTCCGTGTCCGACGACCTAGATCTCAGATGTTGCACCAACGTCGCTGATTGCTTGGATGTCGTTCCGCTCATCAAGCAGTTATGTTAGTTACCATACTCCGTACTATGACACCATAAAAAAGTGCTTCTGTTGCCTCCAGCCATTTCTGAGATCAGTGCTGAAACGGTTGATTAGTAGCTCCGTATAGCCCACCTAACGCCGCGTATGGCTCCGTTGATAGCCTCTTTCCAGGTGGCTATACACCGCAGGACAGTCGCTCCGCACTTCTCGATGGGACATACTCCGTAGTCTCAGCGCTTTGTGCGAACACTGCGAACCAGCTGTGGTCTGACTGGGCTTGGCCGACGTAAAGTGATGTGATTTCTGATCAAAGCCAGATACGGAGGTACATATTGCGGTACCCGCTTTCGAGGATTTCGATCTCGTGGTCCGGGTTTCCAGTATCGACGAGTTGCTCTTTCAGGGGTCTAATTGTGCCACCATTCTCGACGGCGTTCGACGGCCTCCTTGATCTTTTTTTCTATTTCTCATCAAAGTGGCCAGAGAGCACCATTAAGTACCTCGCGGAGACGGTTCAAGGACCTTGATGTCCGTGTCACCATCGCATCGACCTCCGCCTCCGAGCCCTGTCTTTCAGGAGGCGTTTCCGTCGGGAGGACACTAATGCTGCACCAAGTCCCACAAAGTCAGCCATCCGCGCCGCTGGTTCTTAAACTTACTGTAGAGTCTAACTCTTGTGCCAGGATCCAGCCTGGAGCCAGTACTGTGCAAAGGGAGATCATTCCGTGGCATCCTAACTGAGGGAAAGAGAGTTAAGCTATCCCGAAATCATCGCTGGCGGAGCCGGACACAACCCCAGAGGACATAACTCAGTGGAACCGCCAGGGGGCAACCCCATAACTCATGAGGCTACTCGACCTGCTCAGGGGATATATCCGCAGTGACAGCATTGGCCATCTCCTTTTAAGAAGAACTGTCGTTCCGCGATACCCACATTCTTACTCAATGTCCTCGGTGGCTCCAGTATGATCATGATAAAGTCCATGGGATCAACGCAGTTGCCGCCATCCAGAGATTAGATTGTAACCTCGACTTCTTGGTCTCTTCCTCCGTCGCTGCCGGCGTCTAGAACAAGCGGCATCGATCCGTGGGAGCGCTTCGCGGAGACTGGAGGCACATTCGGCATTGAAAGACGCCCCGCCCGTTGATCAACAGATCACAAGATAGCCTCGAGAGCTTTACTTCACCGAAGGATCATCAAAAGGCCACACAAATCCGCTGGTTCGCCTATTAGGAAACACCTCCTTCGACGGGAGCTCGTCAATCACCCTGAGCCCTCATCTAATCGCGGCTGGAGCCGGACTAGGGCTGGAGGCAAGCAAATACTCACCTTCTGGAGTGGCACTTTTCGCCATTCGCCACCTTTGGACGTGTTGAACTGTGCTGTTTTGTGCTGCGGCGCTGCTTCAGCATAACTTACCGCTCAAAGCATTCCCACGGAAGTTAGAGGCCAAGCAGATCGCAGGCAGTGTTCCACAGCTGCAAGGATAAGATCATAAGCTCGTCCGGCCCGCTAGGAAGGTCTCTGCGAGAACACAGACGCCCTACCGGCATCACTGTATCACTGCATCAGCTACCGGCATACTGCACTCCCTGCACGATCAGACACAGAGCTCTGGGGCTTTTTCTCCGCCAGACAAGCAGAAGAAGGTTTTGGCTCACAGGACATTTACGATACCACCGATACGTAGCACAGTATCTGGATCTCGCGTGGATTTTTGGTGGGCCTGTGTGGCCTGGTAGGACTGGGAGCTCTCAATCTGCAGTGCCCCAGGCAATCCTCGGAACCTGCGCCGCCTCCGCACCGGCTGGACTTCGAGTCTCTTGCTGTACGAGGGTAGCCTCTCGTAACGAGAGCTGGAGCGAGGCTTAGCTGTGCTTCGCAGTCCAATACTGCCTCATCGATATCGCACCTCGGCCTTCTAGTCCTCACCCTCGAACCCCTACGCCATCAAGACGTCAGTCAGATTGTCTTTCAATTAGACTTAACCTTCTTTCACTGCCCTACCATTGCAACTAGCAACGGGTGATCCGCGCGGCTTTCCCTTGCAGTAATTCTAAAAGGGTGCTACACACCAATGATCCTCGAGTCCAACGGCAGAAGAGGAGGCAACAGAAGGGGATAGTTAAAAGGTGATGCGTGCCTGACCCGGAGCGGCTTCCGTGCATTTTCCCACTTGAAGGTTAGCCCATACCTTCACCTTCAACACCTCTCTGCAGCTTAGATAGCTGTCTGCTCCACTCTCTGCTGTCCCTTGATATTCCTTCATCGACGGCCTATCGACAATACCCATTCGATACCCAAAAGCTTGTTTTTCCTCACTCTTCACCTTACCGCCACTGCGTCACTAGTCTATACTCACCTCCAGACTCATCCATCTCCCCATGGCTTGAGCGGAGATCACCCTCAAGACATCAAGACGCCGACAATGTCCTTTCGCGCTATACGGCCGTCGACTAACGACCCTATGAACCAGTCATCCGAATCTACCAGTTCAGATCAGGTGATTCGAACTCCTCAAGAAAGCACCAGTAGCAGCAGCGGTGCCGCCTCGAAGCGTCGCCGAGTGCCCGAGTCCGTCACACGAAATGCGTGCCTCAATTGCAAGAAGGCGCGAGCCAAGGTCGGTCAAGCTCACAGACATCTGTCTTCTAACCTGACGGCTCGAAGAGGATCAAGTATGGGCGCGCGATATGCTGACGATATGGTCCATTCTGGGCCTGTGATAGTGCAATGGCCAGAAACCTTGTGGCAGATGCGTCGCTCGATCAGAAACCTCACCCTGTGTCTACGAGATTCACGTCAAGCATGCGAAGGAGGAATTGGTGAAGCAGATCAAGGGATTGGAGGCTAAGGATCTCGCAACGCGGCACATCCTGCGTGCTCTTACTGCTGAAAAGAACGTGCCAGAGATACTCCGGCGCCTCAA
>JAQBNT010000289.1 GCA_028288445.1 Hymenobacter sp.
GGCCTGGGGCGGGGTGAAAATTACCAAGAACCTCTGGCTCGATGCCGGCATTTTTCTCTCCCACATCGGCCTGGAAGGGCCTATTTCGCGCGACGACCTCACGCTCACCCGCTCCATTATGGCCGACAACTCGCCCTACTACGAGGCCGGGGCCAAGCTCACCTACGATGCGGGCCGGAAGTGGCTGTTCTCGGTGCTGTCCCTCAACGGCTGGCAGGTGATTCGGGACCGCAACCAGAACGAGGCCCTGGGCACCCAAATCCAGTTCCGACCCTCCTCAAAATGGCTGCTGAACTCCAGTACCTACGCCGGCGAAGGCTATAACCAGCCCGACTCGGTGGGCCGCCAGCTGCGCTACTTCCACAATTTCTACGTGACCTATGACCCCTCGAAGAAGTGGAAAATTGCGGCGGCTTTTGATGCCGGTATTCAGGGCCGCGCCCGCAGCGCCGGCGGCCACGATGCCTGGCAGGGCGCTTCGCTCATTGTGCGCCGCCGCTTATGGGAGCGCGCCGGGCTGGTGGGGCGCGTCGAGTATTTCCACGACCCGGCCGGCGTGCTGGCCCCCACCCGCGCCGGTGGCCTCAACACCGTGGGCTACTCGCTGGGCTTCGACTACAACCCCGTACCTCGCGTGATTCTGCGCGCCGAAGCCAAGCAGTTCGTGGATAAAAACGAAGTGTACCTCGATAAGCAAAGCCCTCGCCGCACCAATGCCGCCCTCACAGCTCTTATGGGCCTGACGTTTTAGCCACGTCTGTCATTGCGAGGGGAGCGCAGCGAAACGCGGCAATCCGTCCTCTCGACACGACCAGCCTAATAATGTGATAAAGCCTTTTTTTAGACTGGTCGCTTAAAAAAGTGTCTGGTTTTGACAGGCCGGATTGCCGCGTTCCGCCGCGCTCCCCTCGCAATGACAATTAACCCACCAACCCCATGACAGCTCTTGAGGAAAACCTGCGCGACACCTCCGCCGAGCGGTTTCTGCGCCTGGTGCAGGAGCGGCGGCGCGGCACGCTCAAGGTATACCTGGGGCTGGCCGCCGGCGTGGGCAAAACCTACCGTTTGCTCCAGGAAGCCCACGACCTGCACCAGCACGGCGTGGACGTGCTGCTCGGCTACGTGGAAACCCACGGCCGGGCCGGCACCGTGGCCGAGCTGAAAAACGTGCCGCTATTGCCCCGCAAGCAGGTTTTTTACAAAGGCCACGCGGTGGAGGAAATGGATGTGGAGGCCATCATTCAGCGCCGGCCGCAGGTGGTGGTAGTGGATGAGCTGGCGCACTCCAACGTGCCCGGCTCGCGCCACGAAAAGCGCTGGCAGGACGTGGAATACCTCGTAGCGCAGGGCATTTCGGTGATAACCGCCGTGAACGTGCAGCACCTCGAAAGCCTGCACGACCAGGTGCTGAAAATCACGGGCACCGACGTGACCGAGCGCATTCCCGACCAACTGCTGAAAACCGCCGATGAAGTAGTGAACGTGGACCTGACCGTGGGCGAGCTGCGCGCCCGGCTGGAGGAAGGTAAAATCTACGACCCGGCCAAGGTACCCACCGCGCTGGCCAACTTTTTTCAGGCCGAAAACCTGCTCCAGCTGCGGCGGCTGGCCGTGCGCGAAGTGGCCCAGCTGCTGGGCCGGCAGGTAGAGTCCGAAGCCGGCGGCGCGCCCGCCGTGGCCCCGCAGCGCCGCAACGACGACCGCCTGCTGGCCTGCATCAACTCCAACAGTGAGGCCGCCCGCGAAATCATCCGCAAGACCTCGCGCCTGGCCGACCGATTCTCGGCCGCCGCCTGGTACGTGCTCTACGTGCAGACGGGCCGGGAAACGACCGACCGCATCGGGCTGGCCACGCAGCGGCATTTGCTCAATAACTTACAGCTGGCCGCCGAGTTGGGGGCGCAGATTCTGCGGGTGAAAGACGACGATATCGTGGGAGCTATCCGGCGGGTGGCGCAGGAGAAAAACGCCACGCTGCTGGTCTGCGGCATCACCCGCGAGAAAGGCTTGTGGGGCCAGCTGAGCCGGCGCGGCGTGACATCGGATTTGCTACGCGCTGTGGCGGGTGATGGCAGTGATTTAGACGTGTATCTGGTGACGTATTGAACATGAAATAGGGCAGGATAGTAGCCGATTTCGGGCCGTTATTCCCCTTTTTTTACCAACCCCATGAACCTCAAAACCAAAATCACCCTGGGTTTCCTGGCCATGCTGCTGCTGGTGCTCAGCATTGGCGGCTACGCCTACTACTCGCTGCGGCAGCTCGACCGCAGCTCGCGCGACGTGCTCAAGGCCAACCTCTACTCCGTGAACCTGGGGCTGCGAATGCTCAAGACCCTTGACCAACTGGCCCGCCAGCCGCTGGCCGATACGGCGGGCACGGCCGCCTTCACGGCCGCCCTGGGCGCGGAAGCGCGCAACGTGACCGAGCCCGGCGAGCAGCAGGTCGTCGACAACCTGCTGAACCTAACGCAGCAGTTCCGGCAGCACCAGCAGCAGGCGCGGCGCGCGGCGGCCATCGGGCAGGCCAGTCCGCTAGGCATCAGCGCCGAACCCTACGCCCTCGGCGGCCTCACCTACCAGATGATGGCGCTGAACACCGATGCCCTGAACCGCAAAACCGAAGCCGCCAACCGCCGCGCCGACCAGGCCAACCGCAACCTCCTCGTCTTCATCACGCTGGCCGGGCTGCTGGCCCTGGCCCTGGTGGGCAGCGTGCCCGAAGCCGCCGTGCAGCCCCTGCGCAAGCTCACTGCCGCCCTCGACCACGCCACCGCGCGCGACTTTTCGGCCAGCATCCCGCAGGAAAGCCACGACGAATTTGGGCAGGTGGCCCGCGCCTTCAACCGCATGCTGAGCCAGCTGCGCGAGTACCGCACCTCCACCGAGGCCGGGCTAATAACCGAGCGCAACCGCGCCGCCAGCATCGTGAATACCCTGGACGAAGGCCTGCTGCTGCTCGATGAAACCCGCCACATCCTGCTGGCCAACCCCGTGCTGTGCGAGCTGCTGGGAATGCCCGCCGAAAAACTATTGGGCCGCGCCGCCGCCACCGTACGCCTCGAAAACGACCTGTTCCAGGCCATGCTCCAGCCGCTGGACGCGCCCAACCGCGAGGCCGCCGTGGCCGAAGCACCGCTGCTGCACATTGCCCAGCGCGGCGAAGAAGCCTTCTACCGCCTCGCGGTGCAGGATTTGGTGTCCTTCAACGAAGCCACCGAAAAAACCGAATTCGTGGGCCACATCCTCACCCTGCGCAACGTGTCCGATTTCAAGAAGCTCGACCAGGTGAAATCGAACTTCCTGGCCACCGTGTCGCACGAGCTGAAAACGCCGCTTTCCAGCATCAACCTTAACACCAAGCTGCTCCAGGATGAGCGCCTGCCCGCCGACGAGCGCCAGCGCGTGACCGGCTACATCCGGCAGGAAACCCAGCGCCTCCAGCGCATGGTGGCCGAGCTGCTCGACGTGTCGCGCCTCGACGCGGGCGCGGGCATTCAGCTCGACGTGCGCCCCACCAGCCTGGCCGATGTCATCGGCTTTGCCACCGCCACCGTGCAGCCCCAGCTCGCCGACAAGCAGCTGCGCCTGGAAATCCAGCAACCTGCCAACTTGCCCGCCGCCCGCGCCGACGTGGAAAAAACCACTTGGGTGCTCATCAACCTGCTGGCCAATGCCATCCGCTACTCGCCGGTGGGGGCGGCCCTCACGGTGCGCGCCGCCCTGGCCGGGGCCTTCGTGCGGGTGAGCGTGCAGGACCACGGCCCCGGCATCGCGGCCGAGCACCACGAGAAAATATTTCAGCGCTTCGCCCAGCTGCCCGACAAAAGCGGCTACCGCGGCGGCTCCGGCCTGGGCCTGAGCATTGCCCGCGAGTTCATCGCCACGCAGGGCGGCCGGCTGTGGGTCGAAAGTGAGCTGGGCAGCGGCAGCACGTTCAGCTTCACGCTGCCGGTGGCGGGGTAGCCCCGAAATTCCGGCGGCCTCGTACCTTGGCTACGTCGGCGGCGCTCCACCACACCCGCCGGTCCCTGCTGCATGGCTGCTGATGCTTCTGAAGAGTCCAAACCGCCCACGCCCGGCCCGCCCACCAAGGAGGAGGTGCTGGCCGACCCGCGCTACCATGAGCTGCTGGCTGGCTACCAGCCGCTGCACAACTCCATCTTCCTGGAAAGCTACGCCCGCCTGCTGGCCGACCTGCACCGCAACGGCGAAGTGTACGAATCGAACCTGGAATACCTGCTGCACCAGCACGACAAGGTGGCCTACAAGGCCCTTTGGATTGTGCAGCACCAGAAGCTGTTTGACCTGGAATGCCAGTGGCGGGCCGAGCTGGTGGAGGTGCCCGGAGCCCGCATCACCGCCGATTTTGAAGACTGGCACCAGTACATTGAGGAGTGCCCGGTGGTGCCGCCCATTGCGCCGGACGAGCTGGAGCTGCTCATTGCCTACCTGGGGCGCCTTGACAGTTCGCGGGACATCGAAACCGGCAACCCAGCCCATACCTACTGGCTGCAGCGCCGCTATCCGCACATGCGCCCCAACCCCGACGACCCCGACGATGACCACGACGAGCCTCTCACGGACTTTACCGAGTTCTGGGACCTGCACCGCGGCACCGGCTACCTGCGCGAGCTGCCCGACCGGCGCGGCGAGCGCGAGTTTCGCTACGAAAAAGCCGTGCAGAAGGAACACCGTCGCCTCCATCCCCATATGCCGGCCCCCGAAGACCCGCGCCCCTACGTGCCTACTTATGGCCCCGAGTACGACGACATCGTGCGCGACTGGCTCCGGCGCTTCGAGCCCGCCGCCCGGCTGCGGCAGTTCGAAACCAAGCGCCAGCTCGAAGCCTTTGATGCTTCCGAAGACCGCCTCGACCTGCCCCTGGCTCTGGAACGCCTTCAGAACGCTGGCAACTCCGTGTCGATTCCCATCGAAGCACACGCCGACTGGCGTCAGGCCGTGATTGCGGCCGGCCACCGGCACTACTTCAATCAGCTCATCGCCGCCTTGCCACATGTGTACGAGGATTATAGCCAACGGGTCGCCTTGGGCATTGCCCTTGCTGCCCCCGACGACGGCGCGCACCGCTACAATGAACGCGGCGACTGCTTTGCGCGTCACGAGGCCCTAATCCGCGAAGGCCGCCGCCTGCTGGGCGAGCCCGACGACCTGAATTTTTAGCGCTACGGGGCGGAGGCACTTCCGCCGCCCCGTAGCGCTAAATGTGCCGTTCGTGCTACTTCCGGCCCGCAATCTCCTGCAAAGTCCAGGTGTTGCCGTCCGGGTCTTTGAAGCCAGCGTACTTGATGCTGCCCAGGTCCTGGATTTCGCCCATCGGCACGCCCCGGCCGGCCAGCTCGGCGCGGGCCTCGGCGATGTTGGCCACCACTAGGTGCAGGCCCCGCAGCGAGCCCGCCGGCATCACGATGCCCGCCATGCCTTCGCCCAGCACGATGGAACAGCCCGAGCCCGGCGGTGTGAGCTGCACCACGCGCACCGTGGCGCTGGGCCGCACGTCGTGGTCGAGGCGGAAACCCACTTGCTCCATGTAGAAGCTTTTGGCGCGGTCAATATCGGCCACCGGCACGGGGATGAGTTCCAGTTTAAAGTCCATAAAAATCAGGCGTTGGCCGGTTGGTAGGTGAGCACCAGCACGCCCGTGCTGGTGGTGTGCGATGATTTTAGCTTGAAATCAGTGGGCGCTTCCGCAAAAAGACGCTGGCCGCTGCCCAGCACCACCGGGAAAACCATGAGGCGGTATTCGTCAATCAGGCCGTGCTGGCGCAGGTATTCCACCAACTGGCCGCTGCCGTAGATGAGCAGGTTCTGGCCGGGCTCCTGCCTGAGGCGGGCCACGGCGGCTGCTACGTCGCCTTCGATGATTTGGGCGTTCCATCCGGCCGTTTGCAGGGTGCGCGAGGCCACGTACTTGGGCATGCTGTTCATGCGGTCGGCCCCTGGGGCGTCGGGCATGTTGGGCCAGGCGGCAGCAAAGGCCTCATAGGTAACGCGGCCCAGTAGCAGGGCGTCGCTGGAGGCCATCAGCTCGCCCTGAAATTCGCCCAGCTCGTCGTTGAAGTAAGGAGCGGTCCAGGCGGGGTTTTCCATCACGCCATCGAGCGTGAGGTATTCGGCGGCAATTACTTTGCTCATAAGTGGCTAATTAGGATTTGATTATTCGCCGGCGGGCTTGTCGAAATTGAATAGCCACTCCGTGCCGAACCGGTCGATGAGCGTCCCAAACTTACCGCCCCAGAACATATCGGCCAACGGGTCGATAACGGTGCCGCCCTCGCCCAGCTTAGCAAAAAGGGTGTTGATTTCCTCGTCGCTGCCGCAGTTCAGGCACATGGCGATGTTGTTGCCGGGGGCGAACGGGCGGCGGGTATCCAGGGCGTCGCAGGCCATGAGCACGAACGAGTCGGTGGTCAGGGTGCCGTGCATAATCTG
>JAQBNT010000023.1 GCA_028288445.1 Hymenobacter sp.
GGGCATATGCTCGGCCATCGCCGAATCGCCGACGCGCATCAGCTTGAGCGCGCCGCCAATGCAGCTTTGATAAAAGGAGAGGGCTTCGCGGCAGGTGCCGCCGGGGAACGCGAGGTGAGGACTGAGGAGAGCCATGGGGTTGGGTTGTTTAGGAATTGGGGGTTGATTGTGAGACTATTGAGTGTATGAGAAAGGCGGAAAAGAACGGTCATACTTTGGCAAGCTTATGATGACCGTTCCGCGACCGCGCAGCAGTGCCGCTACAGCGTGGCCGCTGCCGGAGTCGCAAAAGCAGCTTCAGCTTCATCAGCGCCGGCCGGTTGGGCGCGACTGATGAGGTAGCGCTTCCAGAGGAAATAAAGGCCAAACAGCACCGCCGTCATCACCAGCGCCGGCAGCGTGCCCCCGAAGCCCATGCCGGCCAGCGCCACCGACGCGGCCGCCCCGATGAAGTCGATGGCAAAGCCGGCAAAAGCCCATTCCTTCAGCGTGCGGTACTGGTTCTGGAGCAGGGCCAGCGCGCCCAGGATTTTGGCCGCGCCCGTGATGGTCATAATGTACAGCGGATAGCCGAGCTGGCGGATGGCTTCCTGGCCGTTTTTTTCCAGCATCAGGCCGGCCACGCCGTCGGCCAGCATCATCAGGCAGAAGAGAATGGTGAGCGTCCAATAGAGGCGGGCGGTGGTGCGGGGTTTCATAGCGAAGCGGTTTTAATGAGTGAAAAATGAAATTGCGGTGGTGAGCAGCCCGGCCGGTAAGCTCAGGTTTTTGCTAAAAATCGTATCAGCTAACTTGTTTAGCAAAGGTATTAGCAAAAATGGCCGGTGCAAGGGGGCGATTCTGCCCAATTAGGGGGCTGAATGCGGCAAGGAATTGCTTACATTTGGCCCCTATGAAGCACGTTTCTATTCTGGTGCCGGCCGGCGATGCGGTGGTGGGCAGCATTGAAGGGCCGCACAAGGTGCTGAGCCAAGTGAATGAGCTGCTGGTGGGCGCGGGGCAGCCGCCCGCCTTCCAAATCGAGCTGGTGGGCCTCACGAAGCACAAAACCTTCAACCGGGGTCTGTTCACGCTGCACGCTACCCGCACCATCGACGAGGATTTCCGCACCGACCTCATCATCATTCCCGCCCCGCACGGCGACCTGGCCGAAGCTGTGGCCCTGAACCAGGACCTCATCGCCTGGATTGCCGGCCAGCACGCGCGCGGGGCCGAAGTGGCCAGCCTCTGCCTGGGCGCGTTTCTGCTGGCCGCCACCGGCCTGCTCGACGGCCGGCAGTGCGCCACGCACTGGCTGGGCGCGCCGCAGTTCGCGGCCATGTACCCGGCGGTGCACCTCGTGGCCGAGCAGGTAATCACCGACGAGCAGGGCCTCTATAGCAGCGGCGGGGCCTATTCCTACCTCAACCTGATACTGTATCTGGTGGAGAAATACGTGAGCCGCGACATGGCCGTATGCTGCGCGAAGGTGTTTCAGATTGATATTGGCCGCCGGAGCCAGTCGCCGTTTGTCATTTTCCGGGGCCAGAAGGACCACGACGACGAGCCCGTCAAAAAGGTCCAGGAATTTATCGAGCAGCACTTCGCCGAGCGGCTTTCGGTGGATGAGCTGGCCGCCCAAAGCTGCCTGAGCCGCCGCAACTTCGAGCGCCGCTTCAAGAAAGCCACCAGCAACACCGTGGCCGAATACGTGCAGCGCGTGAAAATTGAAGCCGCTAAAATGAGCCTCGAATCATCGCGCGAAAACGTGAACGAGGTGATGTACTCGGTGGGCTACTCCGATACCAAGGCCTTCCGCACCCTGTTCAAGCGCATTACGGGCGTGTCGCCAGTGGCTTATCGGGAGCGGTACAGCCGCAAAAGCCTGCCGCTGGCGGCGTAGGCAGCAGCGCGGATATCACACGACTCGGCCCCTGATAGCTAAGCGCTGTCAGGGGCCGAAACATTGCAGGCTACCCCGTTTCGGGGCCTGTGCCGGGGAAACTAGCGGGCAGTCGAGGCCACGGCTTCCGACGATTTAGCGGGCGTCAGCTCGCGCACCGAAATGGTGGTTTGGTCCTTGCCCTGCACGTCCACGCTGTAGCGGTACCGCTCGCGGCCCACACGCAGCAGTACGGCATACTGGCCGGCGGGCATCCCTTTGAAATTCAGCTTGCTGCCGTAGGAGGTGAGGTGGTTCACTTCGTTCACCAGGCAGACGTGCTGGGCCTGCGAAACCACTTGCATCTGCAAGCGTTGTTGCGTGGGGTTCTCAACGGTGAGCCACAAGCCCTGGGCATCAGCTTGTCTGGCTGTCACGGACGAAGCACTCTGGGCCAGAGCGGCGCCGGCGCTGCCCACGATGGCCAACCCACCCAGCAACAGGGCGCGCAGGTACGGCGCAGTACGGATTTGGGCGGTGGCAGCGGGGCGGGAGGTGAGAGAGGTTTTCATGGTTTTTACAGAAAAAAGGTGAAATGGAAAAAGTGTGACGTTCTCGGCCGGTACAGTACTAGGCGTGGAACAGTACAAATGTATGGTAGGTACTTTGTAAAGCAAGGTACTGTTTCAATTAATGTGCCTGTCGCATTGTGTTTGCCTGCTTACTTATTGATTATCAAAGAGAAAATTTTACAGGAAAATTTATCTATTGATTCAGCGCTTGCTTTTTTAAGCGGATTAGGCAGATGGTTGGCTGTTATTGCAAGGCGCTCGGCTGTGTATGGCGAGAGCGGGAGCTGCTACGAAGGAGAGAGCAGCTTTGGAATGGGCCGAATGAAGAAGGTTGCGATGGGATGGCATAATTCAGACGGCAAGAAATTGGGGAGCTTTCAGATGTGGATACCGTCGATGAAAGCAAACGTTACAGCCCAGGGAATTTTTTTTATCACCGCAACGGGGCACACCAAAAAGGGCCGGCAATTTGCCGGCCCTTTTTGGTGCTCAGAATAGCTGGGTAGGGCGGTTAGCCTTGTGCCTGCATGCGCTGCAGCCAGGCGCGGGCTGTGCTCAGGTTGTCGAACACTTCGGCGTGGAAGGCGGTGAGCTGGGCGTAGAAATTGGCGGCCGAGCCATCGGCCAAAGATTCGGGCGTGGACACCAGGGCAAAATACTTGAGGCCGGCGGCGGCGGCGTTGGGGGCCCAGGTATTGATAACCCAGTCCATGGAATGGTCCCAGGGGCCGCGCACGGAGCGGGTGTCGTTGAGTACGCAGTTGAACTTGGACTTGGCCAGCGCGGCGGTGTATGCGGCGGCCCCGGTCCGAATGCTGTCGGCGGTGAGGTAGCCCATCCAATCCACGAATATCCAGCGGTTGGCGGTGTCCGTTTCAATGGTAAGGTAGACGCGGCCGGTGGGGCTTTTCAGTTCTTCAATCATGCAGTAAAGTGCGGCTAAATAAAATAGCCAGTTATGTTTAGTTACTGTTGCGTAAGCAAGAGATTGTCTATTAGTTGTTGGAATGTATCCTCCGGGTGCCGCGCAAGTACCGGGCCGCTACTGGAAATGCTGCTGAAGCACGGCATCCAGCTTCTCGGCCGTGAGCGGCTTGGTGATGCGGCCGTCGGCCGGCAGCGCATCGAGGCGGGTGAGGTCGCGCGGGTCCATGGACGTGGTGAGGACTACCACGGTGGTGGCGCGCCGTTGGGCCAGGGGCAAGTGCTGGTAAGCCTGCAAAAATTCGATGCCGTTCATGACGGGCATCTGGATATCGAGCAGGATGAGGGCCGGGTAGCTGGGCTGGGGCGCGGTGCTGGCCTGCTGGATTACGGCCAGGGCTTCCTGCCCGTTTTGAGCCACCAGAATGTGTTCCGTCACGGCCAGGCGCTTGAGCATCCGTTCGTTCAGGAAATTATTGGTCGGGTCGTCATCGACCAACAGCACACTGCTCAGCTTCAGCATAAGTTACCCCTACGTAAGGCAGAGTGGTTAGGTTAGGGCGCGGTTCGGCAGCAGCACCGAAAAAATGGAGCCCATGCCCGGCGCGCTCTGCACCTGAACGGTGCCGCCCGCGTTTTCCACCATGCGCTTGACCATGTACAGGCCCACGCCGGTGCCCTCGACGTGGGTATGCAGGCGACGGAACATTACGAACAGCTTGGTCTGCTCTGTTTCGCTCAGGCCCAAGCCGTTATCATGCACCTCCAGCCGCACCTGGCCTGGGGCGCAGGTGGCGCGCAGCAGCACCTGCGGAGCGCGGCCCGGCACCTGATACTTGATGGCATTGCTGAGCAGGTTGTAGAGGATGCTGCGCAGGTTTTTGGACGAGAAGCGCACGGTGGGGCAGGAGGCCACGTCCAGCGAGAGGTGGCCGCTGGCGGCGGCCAGGGCAGGGGTCAGGTCGAGGCGCACGGCCTCGGCCAGGGCGGCCAGGTCCACGGCTTCGGCGGGCTCGGCGTGGGCGTGCTGCAGCTTGCTTACGTCGGTGAGGTGGTCCAGGGTACGCTGGAAGCGCAGCACGGAGCCATGCATCAGCGCCAGCAGCTGGGTCACATCGGGGGTGTGGCGCACGGCGGCGGGCAACTGCTCGCCGAGGGCCAGCAGCAGGCCTTCGATGTTGGCAATGGGGGCTTTGAGGTCGTGCGAGGCGGTGTAGACGAACGTGTCCAGGTCCACGTTGGTGTGGCTGAGGCGGTCGTTGGTGTCGCGCAGTTCCTCGTTGGCCACCAGCATTTCTTCGTTGATGGCGGCCAGCTCCTCGTTCAGCTCCTGCACCCGCTGGCGGGCTTCCACCTGCTCGGTGATGTCAGTGACAAGGGCGAAGAAGCCGCGCACCTCGCCGTGCTGCACGTCGGGAATGTAGTCGGATTGGATGTGCCGCACGAAGTCTTCACGGTAAGGCATGTGGGCCTCAAACGACAGGCGCTCGCCGGCCAGCGCCCGGGCCATGTTGCCCCGCACGGTATCGTAAGCCGCGCCTCCGAAAAGCTCCGGCACCGACTTGCCCAACATGGCTTCGGGGTCGTAGCCGAACCAGCGGCGGTACGACTGGTTGACAAATCGGTACCGCTCGTCGCGGTCGATGTAAGAGATGAGCACGGGCAGCGCATCGGTGAGCAGCTGCAGGCGCTGGGCGGCGGCTTCGGTGGCTTGGCGGGCCTGCACCTGCGGCGTCACTTCGAAGGCGAATACCAGCACGCCGTCAATCTGGCCCTGCTCATCGAAGCGGGCTTGCTGGATGTAGTTGAAGTACCGGTCTTCCAGCTCACCGTCTGCGGGGCGGGCAATGGGAATGAGCAGGCCGGGCTCCTCGTGCGTGATACCCGTTTCAAACACCCGGCGAAAGGTCTGGTACACCGCGTGGTCGGCTATTTCGGGCAGCGCCTGCGCAATAGGAAGGCCCAGCAAGGCCCGGCCCGGAAACAGCGCCTGGTAGCCGGGGTTCACCAATTCGTACACCAGCTCCGGCCCGGCCAGGATGCAGATGGCCGCCGGGGCCGCCATGAACAGGCGTTCGAGGCGGGCGCGCTGGCGCTCGGTTTCGGCCCGGGCCTGCCGGCTCTCCTGGGTGCGGGCGGTCACGCGGCTTTCCAACTCGTGGTTGAGGTGAGAAAGCTCCTGTTCCGAGTGCGTCAGGGCGGTGTTGGTGGTCAGAAATTCGTCGTTGCTGGCGCGCAGCTCTTCGTTGGTGGCGGCCATTTCTTCGTTGATGGCGGCCAACTCCTCGTTCAGAACTTGCACTTCCTGGCGGACCAGCACCTGCGGCGTGACGTCATAGGCAAAAACAAAAATGCCGTTGATGGCCCCCCGCGGGTCGTGCCGGGCCTGGTAGATGAAGTTGTAGTAGCGTTTTTCCAGCTCCCGGCGGCCTTCGTTGTCGTGGTCGAGCTGCACCAGCATTTCCGCGGCCCGGAAGGTTTCGCCGGTCTGGTACACCTTGTCCAGCAGGCCGAAGATGGGCTGGCCCACCAGCTCGGGCATGGCCACGGCAATGGGCTTGCCCACGATGGGCCGGTCGCCCACCAGCGCCTGGTAGGGCGGGTTCACGAACTGAAAAACGTGCTGCGGCCCGTCGAACACGCAAATCATGGCCGGGGCATCGTGCAGCAGCTGCTCCAGGTGCTGGCGTTGCAGCTCGGCTTCGGCGCGGGCTTCCAGCTCGCGGGCCTGGCTGGCGCGCAGTTCCTCCACCATGGCGGAGCGGGCGTGGTCGTTGGTATCGTCAAAATTCACCACCAGCACTTCGCCCTGGCGCTGGGCCACCAGCAGGTAGTAGCCGTCGAGGCCGTCGTGCTGGTAGTTGTTCTGGCGGCGTTCCACCTGTCCACTCAAAAACGCATCGCGATAGAAGCCGAACACGCCGGCCGCCTCCGCGGTGGGAAACAGGGTGAGGAACGACTCGGTAGGGCGCTGGGGCAGCCGCAGCATCTGCTGAGCGGCGGGGTTGAGGTACTTCCAGGCTAGGTCGACGATGGTGGAGCCGGCCGAATCATACACGGGCTGCATGAGCATGAAGCCGGTTTGCGACGTGTTGAGCACCACCTGCAACAACTCCTGCGAGTAGGGGAGGTCGGCCGGAAGAATCGGGGCAGCAGGGTCGGGCATGGGGAAGCAGCTAGGGCAATAGACCCCGAAGGTACAAGCACGGGCTCCCCGTGCCGGGTCAGCTACCGGCGCTCCACAAACGTGAGGCGGTTGTGGAACGGGTCAATAACCGTCATTTCCAGCGCCGTGGGGTCGTAGAAGGGGATGTCCAGGCCGGGCTTGTTGTGCTTGTACTGCCGGGCCAGCAGCTGCGCGTGGTAGGCCGTGAGGTGCGCAAAATCGTCAATAAACACCCGCGCCCCCGGCGCGCAGTCGCCGTGGTGCTCGGAGAGGTGCAGCGTCACGTCCTCCCGCGTGATTTGCAGGTAGCCGGGGCTGCCCTCCGGCCGGTGCTCCCAGTCGATGCGAAAGCCCAGCCAATCAATGTAGAATTCCAAGGCTTTGGCGTAATCGAAAATGCGGAGGATGGGCTTGACGGTGGCCATGGGATGGGGGAATTGAGTATAAAGGAAAGGGAATAAGGAAAACGTTGTCATCCTGAGCGCAACGAAGGACCTTATCACGAACGCACCTTTTACTTTTTGCCAATAGTCGGTATGAGCATGATAAGGTCCTTCGCTGCGCTCAGGATGACAACGTTTTCCTTATTCCCTATTACCCCGCCTTGGTACCGCAGCTGGGGCAGAATTTCTGCTCGGGCTTCAGGGCCTCGCCGCAGCTGGTGCAGTGGCGGGGCTGGGTTTGGGCGGCGGTGGCGGTACCGCAGCTGGGGCAGAACTTCTGGCCGGGCGCCAGCTTAGTCTGGCAGTTGGGACATTGTATCAGCGCATCGCGGTTCAGGAAATCGATGTTTTTGGTGTAGTCCTGGGCGCGGGTCTGGGTGCGGATTTGCTCGCGGGTGGCTTGGGCCTGGTTGGCGCGGAGCTCCTCTTGCTCGTCGGGGGCGCAGTCTTCGCAGAGGCCGGCGCTGTGGTTCCAGCAGGCATCCGGGCACACCCAGTGGCCGCAGCGGGTGCACTGCTTGAACTGCTGCTTGCCCTCGGCCACGGCCGCTTCCAGAGCCTTGTCGTGCGAGGTGCCCCCCACGGCCCGCTGAATCTCATAGGCCGCGTTCTCGACCCCGCCCAGCCCGCCAAACAGGCTGCTGGCGGCATTGAGCAGGCTGCCAGCAATGCCGATGGCATTGGGCTGAAACCGCGACATGTAGCCGTTGCGGCACTTGTCGCAGTGAAACTTGAACTGGAAGCCTTTGTCGGTCGAAAGGTCGTCGTAGTTGGCAACGAATTGTATCAGGGAGCTCATGGGGTGGCGGGGAAAGATGATGGGTAAAAGTAGCGTCAAATGCTAATATGCCGCCGCCGCAGGGCCGCTGACCGGCACTGGTACCGCACGGCGGAGCAGTGGGGCCGGCTACTTTTGAGGCAAACCGGACGGCCCGGCCCTTCCTCATGATGACAAACGAGCTTCCGGCCCCGGCCCAGGGCACCCGCCTGCCCGGCCTCGACCACCTGCGCGCCCTGGCCATTGGCCTGGTGCTGCTGTTTCATTACTCCATTTTTCCGCACCCCGAGTGGGTGGCCACGGTTGGGCAGTTTGGCTGGACCGGTGTCGATTTATTCTTCGTGCTGAGTGGCTACCTCATCGCGGCGCAGCTGTTTCGGGAGCAGGCGCAGCGGGGCCGGCTTTCGCTGGCTACCTATTTCATCAAGCGCACGTTTCGCATTCTGCCGGCTTATTGGGCGGTGGTGGCACTGTACTTCGGCATGCCGGCTTTTCGGGAACGGGAGGCGTTACCGCCGCTGTGGAAATTCCTCACCTTCACCCAGAATTTTGGGCTGGATTTGCAGGTTGGGGGCACGTTTTCGCACGCCTGGTCGCTGTGCGTGGAGGAGCAGTTCTACCTGTTGCTACCGCTGGGGCTGCTGGCCCTGGCCCCCCGCCGCTCCGGCAAATGGGCGGCGGCGGCCCTGCCCGTGCTGGTAGCCCTGGGCTTCGGAGCGCGGCTGCTGAGCTGGTACGGGGCCGTAGTGCCCCAGCTCGGGTGGTACAAGTACATGTATTACCCCACCTACAACCGGCTCGATGGGCTGCTGGTGGGCATTGCCATTGCGGCGCTGTTCCACTTCCGGCCGCAGGTGGCGGGCCGCCTTGCCCGGCACGGCAATGGGCTGGCGCTGCTGGGCCTGGCGGTGCTGGCCGGGGCATTCTGGCTGTGCCGCGAGCCGCAGGCGTTTGGGGCGTCCGTTTTCGGGTTTCCGCTGGTGGCGCTGGGGTATGGGCTGCTGGTGGTGGCGGCCATCAGCCCGGGCAGCGTGCTGCACGGCACGGCATCGCGCGTGTCGGCGCGGGTGGCGGCGCTGTCGTTTGCCATTTACCTCACGCATAAGGGCATTATTCACCTCACTCAGGCGTGGCTTTCGGTGCACGGCATCGGGCTTGAAAGCAACGCCATGCTGCTGCTGTGCCTGGCCACGGTGCTGGCCGGCGCGTGGCTGCTGAATGTGGCGGTAGAAAAACCGTTTCTAAAACTGCGCCAGCGGCTGCTGGCGCGGCGGCGCGCCGTAGCTCCGCCGGTTCTGGTAGGGGCGGAGTAGCCGCGTTGCCGGTTATCGGCCCACAAAAAAAGCCCCGCCAGTAACTGACGGGGCTTTTTTAGGAATGCGTTGCGCCGGACGGTGCCGGGCTAGAACGTGAAGCGCAGGCTCACCGCCGCGTCGTTGTAGAAGCCGGTGTAGCCGTGGAATACCTCGAAGAAGGGCTTATAGTCGATGCCCACCACGAAGGGCAGGTCGGGCAGCTTGTATTCGAGGCCCAGAATGAGGTCGGCCCCGATGGCGAGGTAGGTGTTTTCGTCGTAGTAATAGCCGTCGCGGTTGCTAACCAGGAAGTATTTGTCGCCCTTGCGGCCGTTGTAGTAAAACCGCTCGTCGGCGAAGTAGTAGCGGCCCTGGTAGGCCCCGGCGTGGAAGCCCGCGCCGTAGTAAAACTGCAGGCCTTTAGCATCGGCTACGCCGATGTGCTTCTCACCGAGGATGGTGAGGCGGCCGCCGTGCGCTTTGTATTCCGTCGTGAGCAGGCCTTCGATGGCCACACCTTTGCCGCTGCCCAGAAAGTGCTTCAGCGTGAGGCCCGACGACCAGCCACCGCCGCGCAGGCCCAGGCCTGTGCTGTAGCCCGAACCGCTGCCACTGCCGCCACCACTGCTTTTTTTCTTCGATTGGGCATTGGCCGCCAGGCCGGGCAGCAGGAGCAATAGGAAGGCCGTAAGACGTAAATAATTCATGGGAAAACACTGTATGCGAATGATGAAACTTGGACAAAAGTAAGCGGTAGGCCGGCAAGTGCGCCGTGAATCGGGCGCGCTGCCGCCGCTGCTTGTCCTCGCAATAGCTTATTGCCGGGCTTGGCCCGGAGTGAGTGGACTGCCGACCGAGGTGTTCGGCGGCCGGACGCACAGGGCTGAGCAATTTCTTTTGCCCCGCCGAACTAGTTGATGCGCTCCAGGAGCCAGGTGCCCAGTGGCGGGCCGTCGGGCGCGGGGCCAACGGCGGGCGGCAGCAGCAGCGGGGCCACCACGCCGGCCGGCAGCGTGGCCTGGTCGGGGGCGGTGAAGGTGGGGCCGCTGTCGGTGCCGGCGTCGTAGGCGCGGGCGGGCACCCGGCGCTGGGCTGCCCACTTGCCGGTGGCGTCGAGCAGGTTTTCGTCTTCCAGCGCCGCAAACCAGTCGGGGCTGGGCTCTATCATGGTCACCTGGCTGAGGCGGGGGTGGGCGGCGTCGAGCCGAATGGTGTCGGAGGCGGTGCCCGGCGAGTTGAAGTAGGTGCCTTCGAGGAGGCGGAAAGCGGCCCCGCTGCTTTGCAAGGCGTTGATTTCGGTGCGCAGGGCGGTGTTGTTGCCCCGCTCGGCCATATTTTTAATGCCCAGGCTGGCCGCCTGGCCGGGCCGGAACAGGAGGCCGTCGGGGCGGTGCGAGGCGCCGATGATGGCCGAGAAATGCGCGCCCGCCGGGAAGTTGGCGTGGGTGGCGGCGCTCCAGGTGGCTTCGAAGGTGACGCGGTAGAGCGCAGACCCGGCAGCCGGCTCAGGCAGTATCTCCCCGGTGTCGGTGTTGCGGGTGCAGGCCGCCAGCCCGAGGAAGAGCGGCAGGAGCCGAAGCAGGGGCAGCGGGCGTTTCATGGCACTTAAGGTACGAAAGGTGGGCTGGGGCACGGGCCGCCGGCGCGTCGGCAAATGGCCAAGGCGGGAGCC
>JAQBNT010000052.1 GCA_028288445.1 Hymenobacter sp.
GAACGTGGACTCATATTCCTCCGGGTGCTGATGGAAATTCTGGGTGTCCCACACGCGGCCGTCGCGGCGGCGGTTGTAGTCGGAGCTGCGCAGTTGCGTGTACACCGGCTCGTTGAAATCGAGGTACAGATAATCGTACACGCTCACCCGCCGGATGCCCATGCGGTCGAGTACCTCCAGCGCGCCCTGCGCCACGCGCCCGCTGCCGGTAATGGCCATTTTGATGGGCGGCAGCTTTTTCACCTTGAAAAACTCCTCCTGCATGTCGTCCATATCCACGCACTGGTAAGCGGGTTTCAGGTCGTAGAGGCCATGCTTGCGGCCGTAGGTGAGCAGGCCGTTATACGCCCCCACGATGCCGGCGTAGCGCCCGAAGGCCACAATGCGCTCGCCGTGCTCGTTGGTCAGCAGCTCGTAGTCAATCAGGGTGATGTTTTTTTTGAGCACGGCTTGCAGCAGCTTGCGGTTGGCGGGCTGCTTCTTCACGGTGTGCGAGAAAAACAGGTAGGTTTTGTTGGAAATGAGCTGGTCGACGGGCACTTCCTTCACGCCCATCAGCACGTCGCAGGCGCTCAGGTCGTCGCGCACTCCCAGGCCCAGGTCGCGGTATTCCTGGTCGGTGTAGCTACGGATGGGGCTGCTCTGCACCACGACTTGCAGGCCGGGGAAGCTGGTTTGCGCCTCTACGCACTTTTTGGGGGTGAGGGGCACGCGCTTGTCGGGCGGGGTTTTGCCTTCGCGGATGAGGCCGATGGTGAGGGGCATGGGGAGGGGGCGGGAATTGGGTGGGTTGGGAAAGCAAAGCTATAGTTTTTGGCCCTGACTGACTGCCTGCAAATGCGGGCTCACCCAACGCAGCAGGATTTTGGTCCTAGCCGAAATACCATGACAGTACAGGACACCCACCGCCCCAAAGCGCTTGTAATTAGCATCATCAACATCCCACTCAATCCTTTTCCTATGAAGCAGATTCTATTACCCATTCACCGCTTCGGCACCCGCTACCGGGGCGGCTGGCGCAAGCTCCTGGCCGTGTGCGCGGCCCTGCTCCTCTTGGCGCCAGTGGCCCAGGCCCAGCGCCGCCTGGAGAAGCTCAACCGCAGCGTGGTGGCCCTGCGCAGCAGCGCCGGCAGCGTGTTTGTGAGCTGGCGGCTGTTTGGCACCGACCCCGCCGGCCTGGCCTTCAACGTGTACCGGGGCGGCACTTTGGTCAATTCCGCGCCCATCACCGGGGCCACCAACCTCGTGGATAACACCACCACCGACGCGCCCTACACCGTGCGCCCCGTGCTGAACGGCGTGGAGCAGCCCGCCTCGGCCGCCGCCAGCGTGTGGACCGATAAGTTCCTGCGCATCCCCATTCAGCGGCCGGCCGGCGGCACCTCGCCCGATGGCGTGGCCTACACCTACAGCGCCAACGACGCCAGTGTGGGCGACGTGGACGGCGACGGCGAGTACGAAATCATCCTGAAATGGGACCCCTCGAACTCCAAGGACAACTCCCTGCGCGGCTACACCGGCAATGTCTACATCGACTGCTACCGCCTGAACGGCACCCGCCTTTGGCGCATTGACTTGGGCAGGAACATCCGGGCCGGGGCGCACTACACGCAGCTGATGGTGTATGATTTCGACAGCGACGGCAAGGCCGAAGTGGCCTGCAAAACCGCCGACGGCACCGTGGACGGCGCGGGCACGGTCATCGGCGATGCCGCGGCCGACTACCGCGTGGCCACCGCCGGCTCGTCGCAGGGCTACGTGCTGAGCGGGCCGGAATTCCTGACCATGTTCAACGGGCGCACCGGCGCGGCCATGGCCAGCAGCGCCTACCTGCCCGCCCGCGGCACCGTGAGCAGCTGGGGCGACAGCTACGGCAACCGCGTCGACCGCTTCGTGTCGACGGTGGCGTACCTGGACGGCGTGCGGCCCAGCCTCATCATGGGGCGCGGCTACTACACCCGCCTCGTGCGCGTGGCCTGGGACTGGCGCAACGGCCAGCTCACCCCGCGCTGGACGTTCGACAGCAACAACACCGGCCTCAGCTCCTACATGAACCAGGGCAACCATCAGCTCACGGTGGGCGACGTGGACAACGACGGCAAGGACGAAGTGGTGAACGGGGCCAGCGCCATCGACGACAACGGCGCGGGCCTGTACGCCAACGGCCTCGGCCACGGCGACGCCCTGCACATGAGCGACCTGGACCCCAACCGCCCCGGCCAGGAGGTGTGGCAGTGCCACGAAGAGCCCGCCCGCTACGGCAACTACGGCCTCGAATTCCGCGATGCCCGCACCGGCGCGCCCATCTGGGGCGTGCCCGGCGGCGGGGCCGACGTGGGCCGCGCCCTGGCCGCCGACATCGACCCCGCCAACCCCGGCTACGAGGTGTGGGGCTCGACCGTGGGCGGCCTCTACACCTGCACCGGCACCCAGATTGGCACCAACCGCCCCAGCATCGTCAACTTCGCCGTGTGGTGGGACGGCGACTTGAGCCGCGAGCTGTTCGACGCCAGCTACAACGCCACCACCGACGAGTCGGTGGTGCGCCTCGACAAGTGGGTGCCCGCCGTGGCCCCGGCCACCACGGGCAGCGCCACCCGCATATTGACATTCAGCGACGCGGCCAACGGCGACGCCCAAACCAACAACACCACCAAGGCCAATCCCTGCCTGACGGCCGACATTCTGGGCGACTGGCGCGAGGAAATCCTGCTCCGCGCGCGCGACAACCAGAGCCTGCTGCTGTACTCCACCGCCGTGCCCACCACGGCCCGTATCTACACCCTGATGCACGACTCGCAGTACCGCCTGGCCGTGGCCCACGAAAACTCGGCCTACAACCAGCCGCCGCACCCCAGCTTTTTCCTGGGCACCGGCATGAGCCCCGCCCCCACCCCCAACATCGTACTGGCCGACAGCACCAACAACGTGGTTACGGCCACCCGCACCACCAACGGCCGCCTGGCGGTGGCTATCTTCCCCAACCCCACCACCAGCACCATTCACCTGCGCACGCCCGGCGCTTTCACCTATCAGGTGTATGATTTCGCGGGCAAGCTGGTGGAGCACGGCACCGGCCGCGACGACTTTCAGGCCGGCCAGCACCTGCGCCCGGGCCTGTACCTGGTGCGCGTACAAACCGCCGACGGCCAGCAGACAACCGCCAAGGTCAGGAAGGAATAGCGGTAAGCCGGGGTTTTGCCGAAAAGAGCGGCCGGCTGAGGGCCAGCGGAGTAGCAGTGATGCTTCGCTGGCCCTCAGCCGGCCGCTCTAGCTTTGTGAAGCAGGTCAAAATTACGCCTTTCCCACCGTTCGCCGGGACGTTTCGGGCGTACCTTTGTTAAGGATTCTGAATCCGAAACCCCACCCGCCTAACCGGCTTCTCACCAATCCATTCCCGTCTTTATGTCGTTGAAATTCTCGCCAGTCGACGTTTTTGAGGCCCGCCACAACGCCCCCGGCGCCGACGCCCAGGCCGCCATGCTCCGCACCATCGGGGTCGAAAGCATCGAGCAGCTCATCAATGAAACGGTGCCGCCCGCCATCCGCCTGAAAAAACCCCTCGACCTGCCCGCCGCCCTCAGCGAACGGGCTTTTTTGGCGAAATTCAAGCAGATTGCCAGCCAGAACCAGGTGTTCAAGTCGTACATCGGCCTCGGCTACCACGACACCACCCTGCCTCCGGTCATCCAGCGCAACATCCTGGAAAACCCCGGCTGGTACACCGCCTACACGCCCTACCAGGCCGAAATCGCCCAGGGCCGCCTCGAAGCCCTCATCAACTACCAAACCGTAGTTATTGACCTCACCGGCCTCGAAATTGCCAACGCCAGCCTGCTGGATGAAGGCACTGCCGCCGCCGAGGCCATGCACATGCTGCACAGCCAGACCAAGAAAAAAGGAGCTAATCAATACTTCGTCTCCGACCAGGTATTGCCCCAGACCATCGACCTGCTGCGCACCCGCGCCACGCCAGTGGGCATCGAGCTGGTGGTAGGCGACCACCGCCTCATCGACCTCAATCTGGCCGGCGACGGCTTCTTCGGCGCGATGGTGCAGTACCCCGCCGCTGACGGCGAGGTATTCGACTACAAAGACTTTATTGCGACCGCGCAGAAAAACAACATTTTTGTGGTGATGGCGGCCGATTTGCTGGCCCTCACGCTGCTGACTTCCCCGGGTGAATTGGGTGCCGATGTGTGCGTGGGCAATTCGCAACGCTTCGGCGTGCCAATGGGCTACGGCGGCCCGCACGCGGGCTTCTTCACCTGTAAGGAGCAGTTCAAGCGCGTCATTCCCGGCCGCCTCATCGGCCAGAGCATTGATGCCGCCGGCAACAAGGCCTACCGCATGGCCCTGCAAACCCGCGAGCAGCACATCCGCCGCGAAAAAGCCACCAGCAACATTTGCACCGCGCAGGTATTGCTGTCGGTATTGGCTGGCATGTACGCCGTGTACCACGGCCCGCAGCGCCTCCAGCAGTTTGCCACCAACACCCACCTGCTGGCCCAAACCCTCGAAGCCGGCCTCAAAAAGCTGGGCGTGGCGCAGGTGAACGAGCACTACTTCGACACGCTGAACCTGCGCCTCGAAAGCGCCGAGTTGCAGCAGGCCCTAAAAGTGGAAGCCGAAGCCGCCGGTATCAACTTCCGCTACTTTGAGGAGCAGCACGTCGGCATTTCGCTGAACCAGAACACCGAGCTGCACGACGTGGCCGACATTCTGGACGTGTTTGCCAAAGTGCTGGGCAAGGAAGCTGACCAGCTGGCCGAAACCATTGAAGCCGCCGAGCTGCACGTTCCCGCCGGCCTCGTGCGCAGCAGCGAGTACCTGACGCATCCAGTCTTTAACACGCACCACGCCGAGCACGAGATGCTGCG
>JAQBNT010000064.1 GCA_028288445.1 Hymenobacter sp.
AGCGCGGCAGCTGCTGGCCGTTGGCTACCGTCACCTGTGCCACGTGGTAAATCAGCGCGCCGAAGTGCAGGTAGAATAGCACCCGTAGGTGCTCGGCCCGCAGCAGCCGCTCGCTGAAGCCCAGCAATTGGTCGTAGTTGAAGAGGAAGCTGGCCACGTCTTCGGAGCCGAAATTGTCGGTTCCTTCGGCCACCAGCACGTACTCGCGGGCCCGGCGGGCAGCGGGCGAAAGCACCGCGCTCTGCACCCCGGCCACCCCGAAACGCACGAGGCCGTTGTCCTTCGAGCCGCGCACTTCAGCGCCTCCATCGCCCCACAAGTCATTGCCGGCGAAGCGGAACGAGGTGCTCAGTACCGGCTTGCGGTCGGCGTAGAGCAGCACGTCGGTGGTGCCGCCGCCAATGTCGATGAAGGCCGCGTTTTCGCCCGGGCCCAGCGTCACGATGTTGCGGCGGGTGAGGTAGTAGTAAGGCGCGGTCGATTCCACCATGCAGGGCATGGAGTTGGTGGTATGAAAGACGCTATGAAACAGCGTGTCCCACTCGCGCTGGTACAGGTTGCGCTGGTAGGTTGAGAAGCTCAGCGGGGCAAACCAGGTGATTTGCGTGGCCGCTAGGTTGCCCCCATTCAGGGCCACTTTGGCGCGGCACAGCAGCAGAATTTCCTTGAAAAACGCCCGCACCCGGTTGGTGTTTGCGATGTTTAGCGAATTATCCCACTTCAGATTGGTGTGATAATTCGGCCGGCGCTGCTCCTCGGTGATGATGCCGAAAGCCACGTTGATGTTGCCCAGCACGCTTAGCTCCTGCGTAGCATAGTTGGCCGCTTCATAGGTAGCGGTGCGGGCCGGGAAGGCGTAGGGCGAACTGTCGGCCCCAATGATGGGCGGCACGAACTCGCGCTCCTGGTACTGCTGCCAGCGCTTGATTTGCACGAAGTTGGCCGGGTCATCGTCGATGCCGCGATAGAGGCGCTCGTACACGCTACGGTCGGGCTCGGCGGTGGCTTTTTTCAGCAGGGCCACAGGCGAATCGGCCACGCCGAAGCTGAACGGCTTGGGCTCCTGGCCGGGGCTGTCCTGCATGGCGACGTGGGTATTCGTCGTGCCGAAGTCGATGGCAAAACGGTATTCCTTGGTGCCCTGGCGGTGTTCGGGCCAGCGCGGGATGATGAGCGCGCGGCCCTCGGCCGGGGCCGGGTTCAGCACTTCGAGGTAGTCGAAATGCGTACCGCGCACCTCGTAGTAGGTGCTGCCCTCGTCCTGGCTGGTTTTGGGGGTGCGCTCGTAGCGAGTGGCGCTCTGGTCGGTGCCGGTTTCGCTGAGCTGGTGGCCGTTGGCCCAGAATTTCAGGTCGACTTTCTTGGTCACCATGCTCGGGTCGATGTTGTTGGCATCCACCAGCATGACTTTGTAGAAGTCGTTGTACTGCGGCGCATCGGCCACTTTCACGAACGGGAATACCGACAGCGCCACGTTGGTCACGCGCAGACGGCCCACGCCCTCCCCTTGCGGGTTATCATAGTAAGCGCGCTCATAATCAACATAGTCGCCTCCGCTCACCGGCACCCGCAGCTTCACCCGAATGCAGGCCGATTCCAGCTCCAGCGTCAAATGCTCGGCCAAATCTGCTTGCGTGAAGTAGTCAAAATAAGCTGGCTTGATGGGCAACAGCGGCCAGCTGCTGGGCCGGAAGCCGGGCGCGATTTTAAGGTTGCCGCTGAAGAACTTGGCCTCGTCCACTTCATAGGGCACGGCCAGCAGGGTTTCTTCCAGCAGGTCGTTCACCGTGAGGTAGGGATACGGCAATTCCGGGCCGGGCAAGGTGCGCTCCTTCAAGGGGCGGGCATCAGCGAGCGGAACAATGGCCCCGCTATCGGCAAACAGCGTTTCGTTGTAGTATTTCTTGCCGTTGGCTTTCAGCCCCGGGCGCAGCACGATGGGCAGCGGCCCGGCCACTCCCGCCCGCGTGGGCCGGATGAACAGGTCGGAACCGCGCACGGTGCCTTCGTCGGGCCGCACGCGCAGCAGCACGCCGGCCACATCAATCTGGTTGTTCGAGGCGTCGGTGAGGATAGGGAAGTTGCTTAGGCTCGCGGTGCCGTCCATGGCCCACTTTTGCAGCAGGCCGCGGTCGAGCGTGTCGCGCACCAGCGGTGCCATCGTGGTCAGGGCCGGGTCGCCCACGAACTCCTGGTACACGTAGTCGCGGAAGGCAGCTTCGCGGTTGGCCAATGGCACGTACTGGTTATCAAAATAATAGCCTCCACCCTGCGGGCGCTGCACCGGCAGCGGCTTCACGTTCGGGGCCGGGAAAAACAGCGTGAGCGGCGAGGTGCCGCCGATGAGCTGCGGCACGCCGTTGGCACCGGGGAAGTAGATGAGGTGCATCTCCGTCAGCTTCGCAAAGCGGCCGTCGAGGTACAGGGCCAGCACATCGGCCAGTGGGCGGGTGGCGGGGTTGGCGCGCAGCTTGGCCAGCTCCTCGTCTTTGCGCCAGGCCCGGATTTGCAGGCGCTGGCTGGCCAGCTTGCGCTGGTGGAAGTTGAAGACCATTTCCCACACGTCCCAGAAGTGGCTCACCAGTTGGTGGTACACCGAATCCTGGCTCACGCCCCCCTGTGTCACGAAGCGCAGCGCGGTTTCGACCAGGTGCATACGAGCAAAGGGCGAGGGAATGGAAACCGCCACCTTGGCGGCGCGGCCGCCTTGCGGGTCCAGTAGGCGCTCCACTTCGTGGGGGCCGATTTTACCAGTCGGCCCCCAGCCCTCGTGGGTGCTGGAGCCGGTATCGTGTAATCGCAGGATTTTAGCCATGTTATGAGTTGCGAGAGGCATGGCCGGTTCACCTCACCCCGTCCCCTCTCCCTGGGGAGAGGGGACGCACGGCGGCGTGTTATTGGCTAGAAATTGCCTCTACTGTTGATTCAAAGTTTGTTTTAGGCAGAATGTCATCGGGTTCCCCTTTCCCCAGGGAGAAGGGCTGGAGATGAGGTTGGGTGCTTAGGAATACTGAAGCTTCTTGTCCAGAATCTCGCCCGTTGCTTCCTCAAAAGCCTTCACCACCCAGCGCAACGCCTCGTTCTCCGTCGGGTTGCTCAGCGTGGCTTTTCCTACGGCCTTCGTCAGCTCATCCCGGAAGAAGCCCGGCGTGATGCCCTTGCTAAAAATGCCGGTTTCCACCGTTTTATCGCTCACCATTTTGTTGAAGTCCATTTCATCGGCGCGGATGGCGGTGTAGCGGCGCTGGTTCACGCCCAGCTCGCGCAGCCACTCGTTATAGTCGCCGAAAAAGTCCGTCAGCTCGCGCAGGGCGCGGTTGTTGCGCAGCTGGGCCGTGAGGTCGCCGGCTTCGTAGTAGGGCGCTTTGGCGTCGTCGGGGGTGTGTTTGAGGAAGTAGCGGGCGAAGTAGTGCAGCTGAATGAGCGGGCGGGCCACTTCCTGCCGCATCTCGGTGGGCAGTTGGCCGAAGTCGATGTCGGTGGTGTCGGCTTTCAGGCCGTACTCGTGGTAGAGGGGCTGGTTGCCGTCGAGCTGGTTATCCGGCACTTCCATGAAGTGCGGCACGGCCAGGGCCCCCAGCAGCTCCAGCAGGTGGGCCTGGTTGCGCTGCTCGGCGCGGCCGGGGTGGTTGGCCAGCGGCTGGCCGGGCTGGTCGCCGAGGTAATACATGGCCTCCAGGCCCTGCAGGTTGTCGGCGTAGTACGAGAGGGCCGTTTTGGTCTTCGTAATGAAGGTATTCGAGTCGATGAAGTCCTGACCAGCAGATTTTTCATCAGCCGACGGGTCCTGCAATTTGAAATAAGGCAGCATCACCAGCGCACCAGCTTTGAGGCGACGGCGGATTTCGGGATGGGCCAATGGCGAGTTAGCATCGCGCAGGTTTTTCACCAGCAGCGGGAAGCCGGCCGCGCCAGTACCGCCAAAAATCGAGCTGATAAAAAAGGCCCGGTCGCCGTCCTGCAGGCTTTGGGCGAGGTAGCGCATTTCCTTGGATTGCACCACCGCGTTCAGCACCACCGAGCCCACGTTGGGCGAGCCCCGGAAACCCACGTCGAGGTTGGCGGCGAGGCTGTCCTGCGTGAACAGCAAATCGACCAAACCCTGCGTTTCCACCGAGAGGTCGTTGTATTTCAGGTAGTCGCGGAAGGGCTGGCTGATGCCGCCGAAGTCGTACACGAACGAGTCGCGCAGCTCCTCGCCGCCGCCGCTGGTGTTCAGGTGGGCCAGCGTGTTCATGGGCTGGCTGAAGAAACCGGTTTTCTCCTTCTGGCCGTCGCCGTACAGGGCTTCGTGAATGCGGGCGTAGCGCTTGAGCAGGGCCACGGTGCGGGTCACGTCGCCGTTCTGGGTGTCAGGGTCGATGAGGACGGGCACCACCTGGTCGCAGTTCGGAATGCGCACGCCCGAGGCCAGCAGCATGGTGAGGGAACGTAGCACGCGGGCTCCGGTGCCGCCCACGGCGAAGATGAATAGTTTGGACATAGCGTTGAGAGTAGCGCGAAGCTCCAGCTTCGCGGGTCGTTGAACGACTTTAGGATATTTGAGGGCGGCGCTACTGGCGCGGGCCGGTACGCGAAGCTGGAGCTTCGCGCTACATCGTTAAAACGGTCCCACAAACGGCGTGGTGCGCGCATATGTGCTCCAGCGCTTCAGCAGCACCGAAAACAGCAGGAACCACAGCGCCGCCACCAGCATATTCACGACCATGAAATAGCCCAGGTAGCTGCTTACTTCCGCGCCGTGGCTTTTGCTGAGGCTATTGGCGAGGAACACGCCCAGGCCGGCGGCCAGTGCCAGCGTCAAAGCCCAGTGGGTGCTGCGAAACATGCCGGTGCGCATGGCCGAGTTGAACACGTAGTAAAATGCCAATACCAGCAACAAGCTCACGCCCAACGTGCTCCAGCCAACGAGCGAGAACAAATCCGTTTTATACAAGCCGTAATCGGCCGGGCGTTGGCTTTGGAAAATGGAAATCAGAGCCGAGTACAGGCTGGTGAAGAAGGTTTGCATAGGTTGAGAAAAGGGGCGGGGTTATTTGTCGTTTTTGAGCGGAAGCTGGACCGTAAATACGGCTGGCAGCGTGGTTGGATACGATTGACGGACGCCGGTCAGGATTTGGTCGAGGCCAAACGTGCGGGGTGCGGGCGTATTGTCGTTGGTGGTGGACCAGGCCGAAACCCAGTCCGGCGTTTCCGGAGCGGGCAAGCTCACGGTGAGCGTAGCCGTGGGACTGGCCAATTTGCTCACCCGCAGGCGCACTACATGAGTGTAAGGCGCGAGCACCGGCTGGCCGCTCTGCTCCACTTCCGTGAGCGGACGCACCGAGTTGGGCAGCAGACTGGCCTGGCCGTTGGGCAGGCGCACTTGCAGATGTTGGGCCAGAAATGCCGGTTTCTGCCAGGCAGCAGGCAATTCTCTCAAATCCAGGCCCACCGAAAAGTCTACCGGGTCGTCGGAGGGGTTCAGGGTCAGGCCGTTGTTTTCGGCATAAACCGTACCCCCGCTCGACTTTAATTTTGGGTCCGTAAGCTTGGTAAGCAGTGGCGCGAAAGCCGGGGTTTTGGTTTTCAGCCCAAAAAACGCCTGCTGGGCCGGCGCGTTGCGGAACACTTCTGCTGCGTAGCGCGCCACCTGCGCGGGCGGGCCGATAACCCACACGTAGTAAGGCACTTTCTCGCCGTTCAGCGTGCGTTTCTGCGCCGGCGTTTTCACGGCTGGGAAGTAGCTGCCGTAGAAATGCGAGGTTTCGCCGAACACCGCCACGGCCAGCTGCTGCTGGCTCACGGGCGCGATGGACGTGCGAATGAGGTTTGGCAGTTGCGAGAAATCAGACTTGCGGGCCGGTCCGTAGATGAAATCCGAAATAACCACGCTCACCTCCTCCCCTGCTTTCGGGCGATTCAAAATTCCTTCCAGCATCTGGGGCAGCTCGGTGCCGAGGGCGGCCTGGCTCACTTCACCCTGCACCACATCGCGCAGCTGCTCGAACTTTACGGGGCGCGGCGCGGCGTTTTCGCACAGGTAGTATTTGCGCTCGGCCACGGCCCCGCTAACCTGCGTTTCGGTGATGAGCGCGCCGATGCGCTGCTGGAACTCGGTAGCTGGCTGGTCGGCCCCGCCGCGCGGCACGAAGCCCTTCATACCACCCGAGTATTCCAGAAAAACGCTGACGTGCAACGGAGCCACTTCAGCAGCGACAGTTGCTTCGGCCGTCGCTTTTGTGCCCTTGGCGGGCTTCGAGGTTGTGGTTTCGGCCGGCTCGGTGCCACAGCTGGCCAGCAATAAAAGTGTCCCAAAAAGCCCTCCGGCGAGCCGGAAACAACGAAACAGACGCGGCGTGGGCAAGCCCACGGAAACGGAAATCGGCATAGAAGAAACGCTAGGCAAGGTTTTGGGGCGAAGTATAGGCATTACGCAACGAATTGCCCCGCGGCCGAAAACCATAACCGCTTTAACGCGCCCCCGCCGCTGGTGGTACATGGGTTGCGGGCGTTCCGTCATTTTTCTCGTGTTCGCCGCTTGGCCGGCACTACCACCCCGCCGGGCAGGCCAGCCGGCGCAGGCCAACCGCCGGTGCCGCCACCAACGTTTTCGCGGGCCGCGCTGTTATAAAACGGGCCGCCGATTGGCGGCCCCGACCCCGACTCGTACCTTTGCGCCAACGGCCTCCTACGTTGTGGCCGCTTCAAACCCGATGCCCGGTTAAAGGCACTTATTGCATTTATGTCCAACACCATTTCCACCGATATCTGCATCATCGGGGCCGGCCCGGTCGGTCTGTTTGCAGTTTTTGAAGCGGGCTTGCTCAAGCTCCGCTGCCACGTTGTTGACGCCCTGCCGCAGCCCGGCGGCCAACTCTCTGAGATTTATCCGAAGAAGCCGATTTATGACATTCCGGGCTTCCCCGAAATCCTGGCCGGCGACCTGGTTGATAATCTGATGAAGCAGATTGAGCCCTTCCACCCCACTTTCACGCTGGGCGAGCGGGTGGAGAAATTCCAGAAGCTCGACGACGGTTCCTTCCAGCTGTTCACCACCGACGGTACCGAAATCCACTGCAAGGCCGTGGCCATTGCCGGCGGCCTGGGCTCCTTCGAGCCGCGCAAGCCGGCCGTGGAAAACTTGGAGCATTTCGAAGGCGGCAAGGGCGTGCACTACATGGTGCGCGACCCCGAGCACTTCCGCGACAAGAAAATCGTCATCGCCGGCGGCGGCGACTCGGCCCTCGACTGGACCAACTTCCTCGCCAACGTGGCGTCGGATGTGACGCTTGTGCACCGCGGCACCACCTTCCGCGGCGCGGCCGACTCGGCCGAGAAAGTGCAGAAACTACACGAATCCGGCAAAATCAAGCTCGTGCTCAGTTCCAACGTCACGCACCTGCACGGCAACGGCGAACTAAAGGAGGTAACCATTACCGGCAACAACGGCGAGGCCGAAACCGTCCCGCTTGACTGCTTCATCCCGCTGTTCGGCCTCACGCCCAAGCTCGGCCCCATCGGCGAGTGGGGACTGGAAATTGAGAATGACGCGGTGAAGGTTAATACGCTCGACTACAGCACCTCGCTGCCCGGCGTGTTCGCCATCGGCGACATCAACACCTATCCCGGCAAGCTCAAGCTCATCCTCTGCGGTTTCCACGAGGCCGCGCTGATGTGCCAAGGCGCATTCAAATACATTTTCCCCGACAAAAAGTACACCCTGAAGTACACGACCGTCAACGGGGCACCTAGCATGTAATTGCATGAGGAATGAGGAATGAGGAATGAAGAATTGACTGTCCGGTCGTTTCTCATTCTTCATTCCTCATTCCTCATTCTTCATTCATTT
>JAQBNT010000074.1 GCA_028288445.1 Hymenobacter sp.
AAAAGCCGGTATTTCCTTTTCACTGGCGATACTTCAGGAATTGCCCTGAAAGTGATGCAGGCGATGCCGTGGTTTGGAATGCCCGGACTTGGCGAGAAGCACTTTTGTGAAATGAACGGGCAGAAAATAACAGTCCCGGAATTGAACGAGCTAGGCCTAATCGAGTATGTTGACCAGGTGGCGCTCACCAGCGAAAATCTAAGTGTTTTAACGGATAGGGAAAACTATTTTTTCCTGATTGATGATAGAATTACGCCTTTTCAAAACGGTGTTTTTTATCTGAAAGGCAAACCGGTTTCTATTGACATGGCCTACAGCATCGGGGGTATTCACCTCGTCAGGAAAACCGGGCTGGCGTAGCTAGCGACACGAGAAATATCGATTTTGCACAAGACCCGAACGGAAATTGCCCCGCAGTTCCAGCGGCGCGGCTACACCACCTCTTCGGCCGAGGGCTCGGGGACTTCATCGGCCGCCGCCGAGTGGCCGGCGGGCCCGTCTTTGGGCACCCGCATCAGGTACACCAGCGCGGCCAGCACGCACGCCAGGCTCAGGCCGTGCACGTAGGGCAGGTGGGTGGCGTGGTTGCTGAAAATCCAGCCTGCCGCCAGCGCGCCCAGCCCAATGCCGGCTTCGAGGGCGATGTACATGGTGGCCACGGCGCGGCCCCGGCGCAGCGGGTCGCTTAGGTCGATGGTCCAGGCGTAGAGGGTGGGCGAGTTCAGGCCCGTGCCCAGCCCAAACACCACCGCGCCCAGCAGAAACCCCGGCACCGAGGGCGTGAGGACCAGCAGGGCCAGCCCCAGCGCCAGCGCGGCCGTGGACCAGCGCAGCACCGGCACCCGCCCGTACTTGTCCGACGACTTGCCCGCCACCAGCCGCACCGCCAGCGAGGCAATGGTGTAGCACAGGTAAAACCAGCCCTTGTGCGAGCCCGTGAGGCCCAGCAGCCGGCTCTGGTCGGGTATCACCGTCAGCACTGCCCCGAACGGAAACAGGCACAGCAGCGTGGTGAGGGCCGCCGGCAGCACCCGGGGTTCCAGCACCTCGCCCCAGTTCAGCTTCAGTAGCTTGAAGCTAAACTTCTCGCGCTGGGCCACCGGCAGCGTTTCGGTGAGGGTGCCCTGCACCACCAGCGAGAGCAGGGCCGCCGCGCTGGAGCAATAGAACATGGTGTTGAGCGAGAACGTGGCCGCCACCCACGAGCCGAACGCCGGCCCGGCCGCCATGCCCAGGCTGCCCGTCACGCCCAGCAGGCCCATGGCCTCGCCGCGCCGCTCCACGGGCACAATGTCGGCGATGAAGGCGGCCGTGCCCGTGGGCTTGAAGCCCGTGCTGAACCCGTGCAGCAGCCGCAGCCCCAGAAACCCCGTGACCGTGAGCGCCCACGGGTAGAAAAACCCGCACACGAAGCATACCAGCGAGCCAAATACCATCACCGGAATGCGGCCCACGGTGTCGGCCAGCTTGCCCGAAAACGGCCGGCTGAGCCCCGCCGTGAGGGTAAACAGGGCAATGATGAAGCCCTTGTACTCGCCGCCGCCCAGCCGGGTGAGGTGGTCGGGCAGCTCGGGCAGCAGCAGGTTGAAGCTGAGAAAAAACAGGAACGACGACAGGCACATCAGCCAGAACCCAGAACTATAAGGCTGCGCTACTCTGGCGGGTGATATATTGGCTTTGGAGGCGCTCAATGTGCTTTTTAAAGTTTAATGTTATCCAGGCTACTCCACGTTTATCGCGCATCTGCCACCCTTTTATGCCACCCTTTTTGCGTTTCGGCGGGCGGTTTTGCGGTACCAGGTGAGCAGTTCTGCCTCATCGATGCCCAGGTATAAGTTAAAGCTGGATTCGGTTTGATGGCCCGTGGTCATCATCACCTGGGAGCGGGGCACGCCCTGGGCAATTTTGAGCGTGGCGAAGGTTTTGCGGCCCAGGTGGTACCGGATGCGTACCCGCTCGATGCCGGACAGCGCCTGCACGTGCGGCAGGTAAAGGTACGGATAGTTGATGCGGGGTAGGCAGAACTTGGGGTCAACGCCGGCGTAGGCCCGCAGCAGGGCCGCCGGCTGGAACACGTCGTCGTCGACCAAGGGGATGATGCAGGTGATGCCGGTTTTGCTGGCCTTCACCCGGGCCACGTCGCCGTGCAGCTGGGCCGGGCGCAGCGTATCGGCATCGCCGATGCGCAGGGCCGTGTAGGTGCAAAGCAGAAACTTGTCGCGGGTGATGCGCAGGCGCCGGTGGTGCTCCTCGGTCGTTATCATCCGCCGGATGCCGGCGGTGGGCTGCTCAGGGAAGTGCTCGTGCACGTAGGCCCAGACGGCCGGGCTGTCGAAGTCGATATCGGCGATGGCCCGCACCTCGTCCTCGGTGAGCGAGTCGACGAAGGTGTGGTGCTCGACGGGCTTGAGCTCGTCGCGGAAGCGGCGGTACACCGGGTGGCCTTCGTACACGGCCCACGTCAGGAAGGCGCGCAGCAGGGCCAGGTAGTGGTTGTAAGTGCCGGGGCCGCGCTCCAGCTTGCCGAGCAGGTGGTTGCGGAAGGCCTCGCTGAAGCGCAGGTCGAAGCTGGCGTAGGTGAGTGCGGTCGGCCAGGCCTCGGCGAAGCTGGCCAGGTCGGCCGCCGCCCGGCGGTGGTTCTGCACCACCTTTTTGGCGATGGGCTGCCCGGTGCGGCGCGAGATGCGGGCCGCCACCACGGTTTCGACCCAGTGCGCCATTTCCTGCGGCACCGTGCGCGGCACCGGCGCTGGGGGCTCCGGAATGGGCAGCGGCGCGTCGGGGCCGGCCGCCAGTACCTGGTAGCGGCGCTCGATTTCGGCTTTCATCGCGGCCTTGTCCAACTGCTGGCCTGCCATCACCGCCTCGTGCTCAGCGGCGGTGGCGGCATCGGCGTAGTTCTTGAGGACGGTGTTAACGTCGTCGAGGTAGGTGTTGGGCTTGGCCTTGGTCCGCTCGTGCTTCTCGTCCCAGTCTTTGGGCTGCACCTTCTGGCCGCTGCTCAGGCGCAGGCGCTGGCCCGCCCAGCAGAAGGTGAGTTGGATGCGGGCCAGGCCTTTTTTGCCGGCGCGCTCCGTGAGCAGCTGGCGGGAGACTTCCATCTTACCGCGTATTTAGCGCTTTGCGCACCTTATCCATCGTATCCGCCAAGCCTTGCAATTGCTCCAACTGCTCGAAGCCATGGTAGACGGTTGTGGTATATTGCACGTAGCCAGGAAAGCCCAATGCTTTGGCCATTGCAGGGTTTTCATTCTGTAGCTGTGTGAATTCTTCGAAGCATTGCAGCAAGAATTCGCGCTGGTTATTGAAGTCGGTGGGGTCGGTTTGAGCCATTGTATTAATTATGGTGGTCACAGCTGCAGGGGCGAATAATCTGCACGCAATGGCCGTAGTTGATGCCGATGTAGTTGCCGGCGTTGGGGGCCAGCAGCAGGTTGAGAAAAACTTCGCCCTCGCCAAGCAGCAGCCAGTCGGGATTAACGCTGGGGAAGGCCCGGCGCACCCGGGCCAGCAGGCCCACGCTGGGCTTGTGGGTGGTTCTAATGACTCGCCTGGCTCGTCGTAGGGTAAGGCCGAGACGCTCGGCGAATTGGGCAATGGAAAGGTTGAGAGCCACGCATAGGTGGCTCAGGCGGTCGGCAATGCGACAGACCATGTGGGGGTAGGTGTGGAGTTATCGGAAGAATGGTTAGCGTGAAGGGTTAGTGAAATATTGTGCCATTATGTATGGCTTTATTGCTGTTTTTAGGTGCTGCTAGTGTTGAGCTTGATTATTACCACCAAAACTTTTTCACTGTGCAGGTCGGGGGGCGTTAGTTATAACTTATGCCCACAATTGGGGCAAAAGTTGGCGTGTTGTTCAGCTGCGTGCTGCTCGCTGATTTGCTCGGTGAAGCCGGAGGCCAGCAGGCCGGTGGGGATGGCAAATAGCCCAAGCCCAAGTACCGCAATCAGGCTGCTGAGCACCTTGCCCAGGGGCGTGATGGGGAACACGTCGCCGTAGCCCACGGTGGTGAGCGTGGCCACGCCCCACCACATGGTTTCGGGGATGGAGCCAAACTTGTCGGGCTGGGCCTCGCTTTCGACGTAGTACATCACGCTCGACACGAGGATGAGCATGACGGCAATTACGCCCACGGTCACGAGCAACTCGGCCCGCTTGCGGCGCACCACTTGCTGAATGAGCCGCAGCGCCTTCACGTAGCGCGTCACCTTCAGCACCCGGAACAGGCGCACGACGCGCAAAAAACGCAGGTCGAAGCCGCCCAGGGTGAGGTAGAAGGGGAGTATGGCCAGCAGGTCGATGAGGGCAAACGGCGTGAGAGCAAAGCGCAGCCGGCCAGTGATGTGGTCGCGGTACCGGCGGTCCTCCACAGCCGACCAGACCCGGGCCACGTACTCCAGCGTGAAGACGTAGACCGATACTAGTTCAATGCCGGCGAACCAGCGAGCATACTGCAGGTGCAGGTGCGGGACCGATTCAAGGATGACGGCGGCCGTGTTGAGCAGCACCAGGCCGATGAGCAGCGTGTCGATGAAGCGCTCGATGCCGGCGGTGCCGCCGTCGTCTGCATCAAGGGCGCGGTGGACGGAGTAGCGGAAGGTGTTCATGATGCAGAACCCGCTATTTGCGCTTGATATATGTTTTGTTGCCGTGGCTATTGATGTAATACTGTCCGCCGCGGGGACCTGTCTGAACATTATGATACGTGCCCCCACCTCCTGAACTTGTGCTGGTTGGCGTAGAATAAACTGATGGTGCAGGCTCAGCAGGGCCCAAAGAATTCTCTAGGACGTAATATGTAATCCCTTGGCGTTTAACAACAAACCAAGGACTTTGCCGACCTACAACCAATAATGGCTCTCCGCTTTTAACAGTAGAACTAGCTGACGTTCCGGATGGATTTTCATACAATGAGGCCTCCGGGATAAGGACATAATAAAATGTCGGGCTCATCATAGAGTAGGTGGGGATTTTCGCGCTTGGTGCACACGAAAGCAGAAGCAATGCTATAAGAAGCGAGTAGAGGTGTTTCATGGGCACTGGAAAGGAATTGGTGGGTTAAGACAGTTGGTTGAGTAGAATTTGAACTGTGCGCTCTTTATCGGCCAGGATTAAAGGCCGGAGCCAGCTGTTTTGGCGGTTTTCTTTTCAGCAGCTTCCCTTTGTTGCAGAACCCGGATTTCGTATTTGCCCTCGGCTACATCGTCTGTCGATACATATCCTTCTCGCCCATCGCGCAGGCGAACCGAAATGTATTTGGATGCTCTGAAGCTAACTGAAAGGTTGTCGACGGTATCAGGCGTTGAAATTGTAGCAATTACCTCCGACTTATCGTCGTCGAATCTTCTGATTTTGACATTAGTACCAGTGACTCGAACCGGATGATTAAAAGCAGATTGGCTCACCGCTGGAGGCGGAGCAGGTGTTTGGTCTTTGCTCTCAAGTGCTACGACATAGGCAGCGACTGCTAAGACCCCAATTCCGACTTTCATCTTGGTAGATAGTGCCATACTTAATTGGGCCGGCCATACGCCGCCTTGAGCAAGTCGATGGATTCCTGCTTGGAAGCAATCACTTGGTCTTTCATCACCAGCTGTGCTTCGAGGTATTCGATTTTTTGCAGCAGCGCTGCCTCGGTGGGCGAGGGGCTTGTGCCCTGCTGCTGGCTTGCTTTTCCGTGGTTGATGCCGATGGAATTACCAGAATTATTTTTTGTAGAGGTGGTGCTGAGTTCTCCAGAATCCGGCGTTTTGGAGAATAAGGGCTCGCCTTCACCTGTGAGCAACCACGCAGGATTGACCTGCGGAAAACTTCGCAGTATCTTCTCCAGTACATCGGAACTGGGCTTTGAATCCCGTGCGATATAGTTGCGGATGTTCGTATCACTCACATCAAGCGTGCGTGCAATCTTACGGATGCTCAAATCATGGGCATCCATGATAAATTTTATTCGCTGACCAATAGTCATTTGTGTCATCGAAGGCGCACTTATTGATTTTTGTGTGTCAAAACTTTGCATCTATTATTTGCATCCCCGTATGTTTGTACGGCTTTCGGGTGCTAGTTAAGTAGCGAATTCCGAAACCATCCAAACACGATGCTGGAGGAATTCATCAATGGGCACCTGGAAGAGAAGGAGAAGTTCTACCTCCTGATGGCCCTGGTATGCTTCAAGCTGCCGCATTACGCCGTCGATTATACCATTCAGGCCGGCTACGGCAAGCACCACCGAAACGCCGCTGTGCGCCTGGGCAACGTGAAGCTGGGCAAAGTGCCGGACCTCAACGACCTGTGCGCGCTGATTAAGTACTCCATGCCCGATTTCGACGTGCCCGCCCGCCTGCGGCCCGTCGGCACCTTCGCCCTGAGCTAAGATGGAAGACCAGGCTCCCAACCAGCCCGCCCCGCGTGGCGACCGCGACCTCTCGGTGCCTCTGGCCACTTGGCTGCGCACCCAGGGCTTCACCGCCCTGGAGCGGGCGCAGGCCGACTTCGTGACCGTGGCCGCCTCCTGGCACAGCCCCCGCCACGACCGCTTCGAACTGGACTACACCTGGCAGCGCACTCCTGCTGGCCACGCCGAAGCCACCTGCCGCCTGCGCGTGTGCTACGCCGCCGAGTGGGACTTCACCACGCTGTTCACCGCCCAGCGCGTGCGCCGCCTCAGCGAAGCGCGCCTGCTGCTGCTCGGCAACGTGCGCTATGCCAACGCCCGCACTCTGGCTTTGGTCAGCTTATAAAATCTATCCTTTTCCCATTCACCAACCATTCATTCTCAGTTCCATGATGCACCTCAACACCGACGAAGTGGCGGCGCACCCGCCCCAGAAGAAGCCCTGCTGGCGCGACCTGCACGAGCTCACCACGCAGCACCTCTGCATGAAGACGGTGAAGCTGATACCGCTCGAGGAGCTGCAGCGCCACCTCAAGGAAATCGAAACGGAGCACCCGCACCTGGTGGAGGAAACGCCCCTGGTGGTGCAGCACGAAACCCGCCGCCGGGCCAAGTACCACAGCTTGCAGGTGGCCGGGGGCCACACGCGGGGATTTTCCACCGCCAGCCAGCAGTACCAGCATGCTTAGGCCCGTTTCCCTCACCGATGCCCGTACCGGCAAGCGCGTGCGCGTGGCGGGGCTGCCCCAGGGCGCGGCCCTCGTGGAGCCCATCCTAGGCTATTACAGAAAGCACGACCACCTGACGGTGTACGTGAACGGCTCGATGCCGCTGGACCTGCGCACGGCGCACGAGGACGGCAACACAGCCGCCGAAATGTGGCTGGTGAAGCCGATGCCCAGCGGTATCCGCGAAATCGACGTGACGGACTGCCGCCGCGACTTCCAATTTCTTCTTCCTAAAGCTGCCTAACGAATGACTGCCAACGACCTGCCCACCGTGGGCTACCTCGACCAATGGTTTCGCGTGCTGCTGAGCAATCAGCAAACGCCGGCTGCTGCGCCGGTGCAGGTCGTGCTCTACAGCATCCAGGACCTGGCCGATTGCCTCAGCGTGACGCACGGCACCATCCGCAAATGGCTGAAGACGGGCAAGCCCAGCCGCGACCCCAAGCTGGCCCACGACCCGGACCACAACGTGAAGCTGCAGGCCTACTACTTCACCACGGAGGCACGCATCCCCTGGCCGGCCCTGCTGGCCTACGAGCGTGGCGAGGCCTTCGACCTGGCCACGCTGCCGGCACCGGTGGCCCCGCCCAAGCTGGCGCAACTCCCTCCGGGTGAGCCGGCAATGCGAATCGCCTCCTGATACGATTTCATTTTTCCCATTCACCAACCTCATTCTCAGTAACCCAATGTCAATCGAAACCCTCACCACCGACGAGTTTATGGAGCTTACCGTCCAGGAGCATGAAGAGGCCCTCAGCCTGTATGCCGAGGCCATAGTTAAGGCAAGTGCCTCCATGCAGGACCTTGAGGTCGGCACCATCGCGCACGAAGACTGCCTGGACCGCATTGCCCGCCTCTGTGCCCTGCGCAAAGTGCACAAGGTGCGCCTGGAGGAAATTAATGAGGATGCGGCTGAGGCTGCCGAAATGAATGGTGCCACCGCTGTAGCTACTGCCTGAGCATGTGCACCCTCGTCAACGCCCTCATCGTGTACACTTCGGAGCCCGCCAGCCCGCAGATGGCCACCTTCCTCATGGCCGCCGCCCAGGGCCAGCACCTCGACATCCGCCCCACGTCGGCCCTGCCGCCGCCGGACCTCCAGCGCCGGCAAGCCCTGCGCACGGAGCGCCTTGAGTTGGAAGAAGCGATTAGTTTGGCTGTGGCCGAACTGGCCTGTTTCGCCAGTGGGGAAGCGCAACCTGATGCCGGCCGCGAAAACGGCCTGCGGTTTGACTTGGACGCTCGGCGGCGTCGATTAGCTGGCATCATGACCGTGCTCGGCACGGAGATAGGAGGGCCGGATAATGGCTAAGGCATCCAAAAAGCCGGGCTTAAAGGCTATTGTGGATGCCTCTGGAGCCTTACTCAAAGCGGGGCAGTGGGTTGTGGTGGCACCGGGCGTTCCAATCAACGAGAAACTGAAAGGGCGTTCTGGTCAGGTAGACTACATTGAGGAAGCCGCCGACCGGGGCATGGTGACTGTTCAATTTCCGGCGGTTTCCGGCTTTGAGGCAGAATCCACGGAGTTTATCTGCAGGGACCTGCTGTTGGCTGAACCGCCAGTGTTGTCAACTGCCCCGGTGCAGCACGCGCTGCAATATGTGCCGCTGCTCAAAATCGACGTGCTTCGCAACACGCGCCAGCAGTATGATGAGCCGGCCATGGTCGAACTCGTGCAAAGCATCGAAGCCCATGGCGTGCTCCAGAGCATACTCGTGCGCCCTCATCCGGAACGCCCCGACCGCTACCAGTTAGCGGCGGGGCACCGGCGGTACTTCGCGGCGCAGCGCGCCATGCTGGAGGAAATTCCTGCCACCATCCGTCAGCTCACCGACCGCGAGTTTCTGGAGGTGCAGCTGCTGGAGAACCTGCAGCGCCAGGACGTGCACCCGGCCGATGAGGCGGTGGCCTTCGCTGAGCTGCTCGATGAGCATCACTTCTCGGCTGAGGAGATTGCGCTGAAGGTTGGCAAGCCTGTCAAGTTCGTGCTGCAGCGGGCCAAACTGGTGGCACTATCGGCGTTCTGGATGGAGCTGCTCCGGAACAATGGGTTGGCTTTGGCCGCCGCGCACGAACTGGCCCGCCTTCCTCATGAGAGTCAGTTGCTGATTGAGCGGGAGGGCGTGCGGATTCTGGGTAATCAGCCCACTTACAATTTTGGGGCGGTATGGATTCGGAGCACTATCAAAGATAAAGTGCTCCGAGAGCTAGGAACTGCGGCATTTCCCAAGGACGACGCGGAGCTATATCCATTGGCCGGGCCATGTACCACGTGCCCCAAACGTAGCGGCGCCTGCCACCTGCTCTTCGAAGAGGATGACCTAACGCACGACTTGTGCCTGGACGGCACCTGCTTCGCCCAGAAGAAGGAACTGTTCGTCGCCCGCCGGCAGCGGGAAGTCAAGAAGGAGACGGGCAAGCCGGCTGTGTTGGTGTCAATTAATTACTACCAAACGGATAATAAGGCGGCCATCGACCACTCCAAGTACCGCGAGGCCACGCCTGAAACGCCCGGCGCAGTGGCGGCTTTGTTGGCGGACGGTGTCGAGGCCGGCGCGACGAAGTGGGTGCTGCTCGATAAAGGGGCGGCGCCAAAAAGTGTAAATGCGGCAGAAGAAGAAAAAGCGGAGCGTGCAGCGACCATTCGCAGCAATCGGATTAAGCGCCAAATCAACGAGCTACAGGCAGCCATGCTGCGGCAGTTGTTCTCAAATGAGATTGGTAGCAATGGCCCAGCAGCCAACGCGCTCATCAACAGTTTTCTAGAGAGTGCCTTTCTGTACGGATACAGCCGCACCCCAAAAAGCACTCTGGAATACCTGCACCAGCAGTACGGTTGGCCGGAGGCCACCGGTGCTGACCTGGATAATCAGTACCGGTCAGGAGAGAAAATTACGCCGCATCAGGAGTACCTGCAGCGGCAACTCCGCACCATGAGCGTGGTCGATAAAGTGGTGCTCTACTTCGACCTCAAGTTTCGGAGCGGTCTGGAGCAGTCGGAAGTACTCCAGGTGCAGCAGCGCTATGTCAAGGTGCTGCCGCTTGACTACCGTGACGAGTTCGACGTGGCCCAGCGGGCCGAGCAGCTGGTCGAGGAGCAATACTATTCCAAGGGTCCCCGCAAATCGGAAAAGCAAAACGTGGCCGAAATCGAAGCGGTGCTGCAGAAGCAGTTTGCGCCAGTAGGAGAGGAGGTGACCAGTGCCTGAGTGGCTCCTCATCCTACTCTTTTTCGCCGTGTTCGGCGGCGTGAGCTACCTGGCTTACCGCATCGGCCACACCCGGGGCTACACCAGCGGTACGGCCGATTCACTGGAAATCAGCCACCAGCTCGATGACATTTTGCGAGGAGGTCCCCGTGGCTAAACGACCGTCCCTCGTCTCACATCAATTTATCACCAACGATTTCCAGCTCTATGACCAAGAAGCCCTCCGTCCTGCTCGTGCGCGCCGCCGGCGTGCTGCTTCTGCTAACCCTGCTGCTGGCCCTGCTGAAAGGCACGGGGCTGACCCGCGTAGCTGACTGGAGCTGGTGGGCCGTCACGGCGCCGGTGTGGGGGCCGTGGGCCGCCGCCGTGGTGCTGGTGGTGGTGGGCATTGCCTGGTCGCTGTTGTTGCTGGCACGTCGGGCGCGCTGAGCATGGACCAGACCACTCCACCACTGCCCACTGACCGGGCCGCTTGGCCCAGCCACTGCGCCCGGCCCGAGGAAATTCTGAAATGGCTCAATACGCTCACGTCCCGCGATGGACTGACGGCGAAGTGCCTGCTGGGCATGCGCTGGTTGGTACTGGCGGAGCTGGAGCGCTCGGTGCCCGAGCCGGAACCCAAGGCCCTGCCGGCATTCACCCCTAACCTCTTTGGCACGCCGCTTACCTACGAGGAGCGGCCTAAACACTCCCACTAATCTATGTGCGATTGCCTAAAAGTGGCCTGTAATCAGGTCCAGGAGCACTTTAAGAATAAGCACGGTGACAACGCGCTTGTCTCCAATCCTTCGTGCAAAAACGAAGACCTCATCATCGAAAAAGGTGGCATGAAGCTGCGCACCTACAACACGATTGAGGTCGACTTCACACCGAAGAAGAAGGATGGCACGCTGGGCAAACCGCGCAAGCTCACGATGCCGGTGCTGCACGCCTATTGCCCCAGCTGCGGCAAGCCCTTCGAGGAGGAGAAAATAAACAATCCGGAAGACTTGACTTCCGGCCAACAGTGATGCGTGGTTCGCATCGTTAAACCGCACAATACCATGACTATACGCCTAATGGCTGCCCGGCCGCCACCCATCGCCGGCACACTGATGCTTCAGTAGCCCCGCCCTCACGAGGGAGGTCCGTTGGTGTTTTACCCTCACAGTTAAGGTGGAATACTTCGTCGCCAACGGATGCCAGTTCGAGCCTGGCCGGGTGCGCTATGGACTGCCAACGGGCAGCCCGCGAATTCCTATTGCCCTCCCATTCCTCCCAATCAACCTTTTTCTCATGTCAAGCTCCCATCTCCCAGCGCCCAAGCGGCGCATCAATTTCAGCAAGACGCTGGCCCGCGTGGCCTTCCTGTTCAAGAACCCCGAGGAGATTGCGCCCGACCCGGTACCGGTGCACCTGGCGGCCCTGATGGAGCCGACCTACTCGTTTAAGCTGCCGGCGCTGAAGGGCAACGTCTTTCAGACGCTGAAGGAGATTGTGGCCATTTTCATGCGGGAGTGGACCACGGCCGACCGCGCCATCAACGTGGCCATCCGCACCACGCGCACCTCGCTGGCCAAGCGCTGCGGCAACCTGGACCCCAAGACCGCCTACCGGCACATCCTCACGCTCATCGAGCACGGCTTCCTGCGGGCCAAGGTGCAAATCAAGGGCGGCCTGCAGCTGCTGCTCAACCCCGATTTATTCGTGTTTGAGGGAGGCAACACCGTTTCGGCGCCCGTTGCTGCCCGCACCTCTACGACGCCGCCAGCGGCCGTTTCCAGCGCAATGGCGGGCCTTGCCGGCGGGCTCGGCAGCCTGCTGGATATCGGCAATTTCCTCAGCCAAAAAATCTCGCAAAACGCCGTGCGGCGTACTTAAAAAACCCAAAGCGGGCATAAAAGTCAGCTTTATAGTTCTGGACCTCCATAAATACTATGAAGCATAGGAACCCGGGTTTTCGACCGACTTATCCACCGTCCGAGGTGTGAATAACCGGGGCTAGCTGAAAAAAAAAGAACGGGGGGCGGCCGAAAATCGGCTCGCCCGGTGCCCACCACGCCGCCGGCCGGCGTGGGTAGGGGCTGCTATTTCCAAAAAAATCGAAAAACCACGTCTGTGCAGGCTTTCACTACCGCTGCCGCCAAACAAATCCCGCTCCTGGTGCTGATGTCGCGCCTGGGCCATGAACCGCTCGGCACTGCCCGCGGCGGCAACCACTACTTCCTCTCGCCCTTCCGGGAGGAAAGCACGCCCAGCTTCGTGGTGTGCGAACCCAAAAACAACTGGGTCGACTTCGGCGAGACCCCCGAGCCCGGCAAAAAAGCCTACGGCGGCGACGTGCTGAAGCTGGTGATGCGCCTGACTGGTTTCACGGTGCCGGTGGCATGCCAGGCCCTGGGCCAGTGGATGGGCGACGTGCCGGCGCTGGAGCGGCCCCGGGCCGCCGGCCGCACGGTGGCCACCGGTGGGCTCACCTTCACCGACGTGCGCACCGAGCCGCTTACCTACAACGTGCTGATAAACTACCTCACCGGCCGCGGCATCGACTGGGGCCTGGTGCAGCGCAGCAGCCGCACGCAGGCGCACCTGCAGCAGGTGTTATACCAAATCCAGGGCAAAGAGCGCCTCAAGCCGTATTTCGGGCTTTCCTGGAAAACAGAAGCCGGGCTGGAGGTGCGCAATGCGCGCTTCCAGGGCTGCATCGGCGAGAAGGGCCTCACCTGGCTGCCCGGCCCGGAGCCGGGCGTGGTGGTGTTCGAGGGCTTCATGGACTACCTCAGCGCGCTGACGTTCTGGAGAAAGGCCAGCTTCGGCAGCACGGTGCTGATTCTGAACTCGGTGAACCTGCTGGGCCTGGCCCTGCCCAAACTGCTGGAGTACGACCAGGTGCACAGTTGCCTCGACAACGACGCGGCCGGCCTGCGCGCCCTGCACGTGCTGCGCCAGGCCATGCCAGGCAAGGTGAAGGCGCACAACGAAATCTACCGGGGCTTTAAGGATTTCAACGATTTCCTGACGAAAACCCCGCCGACTAAGCCGCTGCCGGCGCGGGGAGCCGAGCCCAGCCAACTGCGCCAAACCAAGAAATACTGGCTGTGGGCCGTGTTCAAGGACCGCGCCCCGGGCTCCCGAGTAGCCGATGACAAGAAGCGCCAGTGCACCTTCTACAGCTACACCAACGACGCCGAGGGCCTGGAGCAGCTGCGGGTGCTGCGCAACCAGCTTGGCCACCAGCTGGAGTACTACCGCATCTGCGAGAAAACCCCCAACGATTTCAAAATACTGGAGTGGGCCGGCAAGTACCAACCGAAGCCCGTGGTACCAGGCTACGTGCCGCCGGTCTTCGACGAATCCGAAGAATACTAATGTTTTACTTAACCAAACACAACAAATGAACACCTTTTATCGCATCGCCAACCCCACGACCAACAATGGGCTGTGGTACGACATGCAGGGCGGATTCACCGGCCTCATCCACGGACGCTACGACTTCTGCGCGGCGTCTGAGCTGTATATGCCATTCGACCCCGAGTTAACGGGCTTTCTCTCCGCGGCTGACAGCCTGGAGCATCTGCTGACGTGGTTCCCCATGGCCGACATCCAGCGCCTGCAGGCCGAGGGTTACCGGGTGCAAGTGTACGAAGCGGCTGATTTCAAGCACTACGCGCCTTTTCAGCATAATGTCATCAACCAACAAACCAGCCGCTTGGTGAGCACCATTGCCCTGTAAATGAAGCGGCCCCTGCACCGACGTCTTTTCGGTTACATCAAAACCGACCCGCTGCACCTGCTACTCGTGGGCAACAGCATCAGCCTGGTGCCGGGCCTGGTCAGTGTGGTGCGTGCTGGCTGGCCCAGCCACTGGCTCACCTGGCTGATGGCCGCGGTGCAGCTGGTGGCCGTGGGCCTGCTGGCCAGCGTCGTGGTACTGGAGTGGCGGGAGTGGCGCGCACGCCCTGACCGCCGGCGCTTTTTCAATATTCCCTGGCCTCCTTCTTTCGACAATTCCAATGAGTAAACTCCGCAACTACACCTCCGAAGTGACGCCTGCTAAGAGCCAGGCCACCATCGAGCACCTGCTGGTGCAGGCAGGAGCCTCTACCATAAGCAAGTTCTTCGACGACACGAAACGGTGCCAAGGCTTCTTTTTTCAAATAAGCGTTGGCGATGTGCCGCTGACCTTTAAGTTGCCAGCCAATGCAGATTTAGTGTATCAGCACTTCGTGGCCAGCACCCGAAACCTCGACGCCAAAAAGCGGGAGCAGTTGCGTGCTCAGGCTGAGCGCACGGCCTGGCGCACCTTGCAAGAGTGGGTGCAGATACAACTCGACATGGTGGCCATGAACCAGGTGGAGTTGCTGCAGGTGTTGATGCCTTATCAATTCGACCAAGATAAGCAGCAGACCTTCTTTCAGCGGGTAATGAATTCGGACCTGAAGCTGCTGAAGCCATGAATGTTCCCAATCTCGACCAAACCATCGAACTGTACCACGGCCAGGCCTGCCAGCTCTACTGGCAAATCGGCAACGTGCTGCGCCGAGTAGCAGCCAGGACCTCACTGGAGCCACCGAAGCCCGTCGACGGCAACCTGGTCCTGGCATTGCCCGTGCTGCAGCGCGTGGCCAAGCGGCTGTATGGCGTGGCGCAGCGCGAAGCCGATGCCATCGGCCCGCCCAGCCAGCGGCCGCGCAAGTTCAAGCTGAAGGTGGTCGAGGTGGTGGCCATCATGCTGCACGTGCACCCGGTCGCCACCGGTGCCTGGCCCGAATTAGGGAAGGTGCAGCAAAAGTCGCTGAACCTGCAGCAGTACATCACCTTCCCGAAATGAGTGGCCAGTGGTGGACGGCATTCGACGACGAGCTGCGGCTTTACCTCGATACCGCGGCGGATGCCCCGCCGGCCGACGCCGTGCTGCTCGTGCCTTCCCTCAGCGACGTGGCCATCGTCACGTCGCTGAAGGGCGACCGGGGCTGGCTGTACCGCACGCCGCTGGATTTGCTGCGGGCGGTGCACGTAGAGCAGTGGCTCCGGAAGCGCGGCCCTGTGTACTTCCGGCCCCATGGCCATGCTAAATTTTACAAAGCCCAGCTCGTAGGCCCCGACGAATAGTGGCTTGCTATTCTGTTGAGCTAGAAAATGCACTATTTTACTGGTAATTACGGTTCATTCGGCCGGACTTGGCTAGTCCTTTGCACGCATCGTTTATCGTCTTAAGTTTGAGGAAATAACCTTTACTAATTCATTTAGTGGATAGCATCCAAATTCCCGTTCGGCTCCACGTCCTGAAATACTTGCAGTCCCACTTGGGGGCGCATTATTTCCTCTCCGAATCCGACCACTTCGGCCTGCTGCTGTTTCAACTGCTGCGGCGGCCGCTGAAGGACGCCCGGCGCGACGACATCCTGACCCGCTACACGGGCCAGTTCACCGTCAACTTCGGCTCCTACGACCCGGACAAATACGGCCTGGGCAAGCTCACGGGCAAAACGTGCTACCAGTTCAACAACTTCGTGCACGAGCTGGTGCGCGCCGAGCTGCACGCCTGGGTCGACATGGCTACCGACCATGGCAACCCGGTCACGTTTGCCATCGAGCAGTTCATGAAGCGCTACAAGTTCGAGGAGAGCGACATCGCCTTCGACACGCTGCTCAAGTCCTGGCAGCGGTTCGCGGCCGACCGCAAGCTCAAGAAGCAGCGCGCCCCGCACCTGACCCCGACCAAGCAGCTGAAGCAACTGGAGAAAACCCTGCTCCGCATCCCGGTACCGACGCCGGCGGGCATGAGTAGTGCCGCTTCCATGGCACTCTAGCGTTTGTCTTTTTTACTCCAGCGTTTGTCCAGTTTTTTTTACCGTTTGTCCAGTGGCCCAAAACACCCCTAATCCAACCAACGACCCCATCGTAGCGCAGCCGCTGCTCGACCTGCGCCAGGCTCCGCTGCCGGGCCTCGTTGGGTACACGGCCGTGTACTACCATTGGGCCGACGCGCTGGCGCCGTTCACCGTGGCCGGCGGGCAGGTGGTGGGCAACCTGGTATCGCAGGCCGGCTATCAGTGGCAGCAACTGCCCCTGAGCCAGAACACCATCAAGCTCACCGAAACCCCGAAGGAGTCCCGCCACGGCACCACCTACCAGGTGAAGCTGCAGGGCGAGCGCACCCAGGCCCCGCCCGCCGTGCTCAACGCGGTGGCCACGATGGCGCGTCGGCCCGTCGTCGCCCTGGTACGCCAGGCCGACGGGCAGTTGCGCATGGTGGGCAGCGTGGAGGAGCCGCTGCGCCTGCTGGCCGGCGGCCAGGGCCAGCACCCGGGCGTGCGCGCCGGCCTGGACTTGCTCTTCACGGGCCTGGCCACCGCGCTGGCCCCGTTCTATCCCGGTGCCCTGCTCGTGGGCGGCCTCGACGCCGCGGCCCCGGTGTCCGCCGTCCACACCACCGTGCGCGTGCTCGACGGCCACGGCGCGCTGCGCCTGGTGGTGCCGGCCGGCTACGACCTGGTCGTGGAAGGCCCGTTCCGCACGGATTTGCGCATTCAGGCCCGCTAAAGCGGCCGATTGCGTCCTTTCAGGCACTTGGCGGGCGCGGCACCTTTGGGGCATGAGAGACCCCATCGTGTCGCCCGTGGAGCTGATTCCGTCCGTTGAGAACTGGCTGGCGCAGGTAAACCAAATTTTTGCCGATAATAAATTCGGGCTGACCACGGAGGCGGACTTCCGCACGGCCTTTGCCGGCGCGGCCACCGTGTTTGCCGACTGGCGGCACCTGAGCGTGAAGCGGGTAAAGGGCGCCACCTACCCGGTGCCCTACCTCGACAACCTGGGCCTGGTGCCGGCCGACTACCGCATCCTGGGCATGCAGGTGGAAGCAGTGAACGGCGTGGACTCGGCCACGGGCGGCACCGGCGTGGTGGCCCCGCCGGTGTTTTTCACGCTCCAGCGCAACAGCGCCGGCGACGTGGACGCGCTGCTCAACCCCGACCCGGACACCATCCTGACCGTGAAGGCCAGCTACGTGCGCACCAGCGGTACCGACGAGCAGAAGATTGCCAGCTACGTGGAACTGCCGTTGGAAGATACTCCGTTGGATGCGGGCGACGTGTACAAATACACGTTCCCGGGCGGCGAGACGCGGTTGGTGGAAGTGCGTAACGACCTGCGCCAGCCCCAGAACCCGGTGCCGACCGGACTGGAGTCGGACGTGTACTACAAGCCCTATGCGCCGCTCACCAGTGCCCACGAGCACGCGCAGAACACCGACGCCGGCACCACTGCCGGCGAGTTCCGGCTGCGGTTCAATTCCTCTTTCCAGGACCACGGCCTGGGCGCGACCGTGCTCATCTTTGAGGGCAGCCAGGGCGGGAACCAGGGGGCGCTGCGCTTCCGCTTCCAGAACGCCGACGACACCGACGCGGCCGTGTTCGAGCAGTGCCTGGCCTACACCGGCACGGCCACCGACACCTGGACCACCATCGGCGGGACTGTGCCGCCCGACACCGTGGCCTACGCCGGCAACGTGGCCCTGGACCTGGCCGCCAATCCAATGCAAACGCTGGTGCTGGCCGGCAACGCCGCGTTCACCACGGCAAACCGCCGCAGCGGCGGCCAGAAGGTGCTGCGCATCATTTGCGACGGCATCGACCGCACGCTGAGCTTCCCCAGCGCGTGGGACTGGCTGGGCACCGCAGCCCCGACCAGCCTGGCCGCCGGCAAAAAGGGTATCCTCTCGCTGACCAGCTTCGGAACCGCCGAAACCGACGTAATAGCCGCTTACGCGCCAACAGCCTAATGCGCGCATTTTCACTCCATAACCCCGGCTTTGTCGCCATCCTGGCCACGGCCGCCGCGCTGCCATTATCCAACCTGTACGCCCACTGGACGGCCGGTAAGGGCGTGGCCAGCGCCGGCGGCCTCGTCAGCCAATGGACGGACCAAATCAGTGGCCTGGCGGCCTATGCCCCCGCGCCGGGCTATCGGCCCAGCCTGGCCAGCCTTGGGGGCCACCCCGCCCTGCTGTTCAGCGGTGCGCAGGGCCTGAAAGTGGACGCACTGGATTTGAGCGCGACCAAGGCAATGACCATCGCGGTCGTTATCCGAGCGGCGGCCACCGGGGCCACCGTCGTGCTGGAGCACACGGAGAACTACAACAGCACCCCCAACGCCTTCGCCATTGCGACGGACTACACCGACGCAATTCCTGGGCTAACGGCTTCCGTACGCACCGGGCCAGGCTACCAAGGCCGCACCCTGCCCGCGCCTACCCAAACCGACACGCTGCTGGTCTTCCGCTACGATGCGACGGCCGGCGGCGGCGATGGCTCCGTGATGCTCTACGCCAACGATGCCGTTACGTCCCCGGCCATTAGCGTCCCCCCGTCCGATGAATGGCTGATAAACGCGGCTTTGCACATCGGCAGCCGGGCCGCGACAGGCGGCTTCGGGCTAAACGGCTACCTGGCCGACATCCTGGTATACCGCGCCGCCCTTTCGGATGCCGCCATCGCCACGTTGCGCGCCGCCCTGAACCACCAGTACACCCTGAATCTTTCCTAACCCAACCGAGCGATGCCATTCCTTGAGTACACCCGCACCCCGTTAAGCTATCCCGTCGCCAAACGCCTGTTTGGCAGCGTAGAAATTCCCCAGAACGCCACGCTGGCCGGTTTTAAGGTGGAGATTAGCCCCGACACGCACGAGCTTTCGGCCGTGCTCAGCTTTCGCGTGGCCTACCTGCACGAGGCCACTGGCGAGCCGCTGCCCACCGGCCGCGGCCTGAGCAGCTACCTCGTGGAGTTAGTAGCCAACAACAATTCGGCCGTGGACGTGACCACCGGCGAGGTGCGGTATCTGAAGCGAATCGGGGCCGCCGTCGAAACCTGGGACGAGCTGCTGGCCGATGGAACGCGCCGCGAGGTCGTGGGCGGCATGGCGGCCACGGCTGAGCCACTGCTGCGCCAGGGGGACGCCCTGCGCGAGGCGCTGAAGAATCCCCTGGTGCTGGCAGACCTGTTTGCGTACCACGTCGCGCAAGCCAACGGCCCCCGGTATGACAAATTCCGCTGATGCTGCGCCCCACCTGGTTTGATTACGCCAAGGATAGGGCCTGGCTGTTGCTGGCCCTGGCCGCCCTGGTGCTGCTGGCCACCCATTGCTGAAGCAAAGCCCCGCCCCACCCGGCGGGGCTTTTTCCTGTCCTTTTTATCGGTTCAGGCTGCCGGCAGCTTTGTGTCAGAAAACTGCCACAACCTATGCGCGACCACACCCTTTTAGCGACTATCCTCGGCGGGCCTTTTGCCATCCAGCACCAAACCGTGCTCGGCTACCTGCCCCGCATCGCCGTGCTCATGCGCGGCGAGGGCGCCCAGGTAGAAGGGCCGCAGGGCAAACGCCGGGTGCGCCCCACGATGGTGGCCAGCCTGGGGATGCCGGGCGCGGCCACCGTCGCCGGCGGCCAGCGCGTGAAAAGCTACGACGAGGCCCCGGAGCAGTCGGTGGCCATCCACTCCCTGCGGGGCGTGATGATGAAAGACGACCAGGAGGGACTGTGCGCGTACACGCCCGGCACGGCCACCCTGGGCCGCAGCATGCTGGCCGCCGACGCCCACGACAACGTGGCGGCCCACGTGCTGATGATTGACTCGGGCGGCGGCGCCGTCGACGGCACGGCCGAGTTCGGTGCCCTGCTCAAGGGCCTGACCAAGCCCGTGGTGGCCTACTCCAACGGCATCATCGCCTCGGCCGCCTATTGGGCGGCCGCCTCGTGCGCCCGCATCGTGATGAACAACGGCACGTGCGCCGTGGGCTCCATCGGCGTGATGTGCAGCATCGTCGACTACAAGCCGGCGCTGGAGAAGCTGGGCGTCAACTTCCACGACCTGCGTGCCGACGACTCGGACGAGAAGAACGAAGACTTCTACCAGCTGCTGCAGGGCAATTACAAGCCTTACATCGCCAACGTCCTCAACCCGCTGCGCGACATGTTCGCCGGCACGGTGAAAGAAAACCGGCCCCAACTGGCCACCAAGGAAGGGGAGAAGCTCCTGCGCGGCGGGATGTACTTCGCCGAAGCCGCCGCCGGCAACGGGCTGGTGGACGAAATCGGCTCCTTCAACCGCGCCGTCGAGCTGGCCCTGGAGCTGGCCGATGGCTCCGACGCCGGCGGCGATACCGGCCCCACCTCAGCCACCCATTCAAACCAAGCTAATATGTTCGGGAAGAACAAATTCACGGCCGTTGCGGCCCTGGCAGGCCTCGAAGGCGCTGCCGTTACCACGGCCCTCATCTCCGCCGCCAACGACGAGCTGGAGGAGAAGGGCATCACCGGCGCCGCGCTCATCAGCGCCGACGCCTTCAACAGCATGGAGCAATCCATGAAGGCCACCACCGACGCCCTCGCGGCCGCCGGCGTGCAAAACATCGGCGAGCTGGTGACCCAGCGCGACCAGGCCCGCCAGCAGGCCGCCGAGTTCGGTGACCAGCCCGGCGCCCTGGGCACCACGTCGCTCAAAGAAAAGAGCGACATCGAGGAGGACGGCGCCGAGGACCCGCAGAAGCTCGTGGATGCCCTCCACGAACGCATGCTGAGCTAATCGCACGCCGCCTACTGTACCCCCCTATCTAATTTTCATTTTAAGTCGACTTCGATGTCCTTACAAACCGCCGACATAGTAGCCCAGTTTGGTGCCTACTACCTCAACCAGGGCCAGAACCTGACCCGCCTGTACTCGCTGCTGCGCTCGACGACCAACACGGAGTCGATGTTCACGCCCATCAACACCGACGACACGCTCTGGCGCGCCGCCAAAGCGCTGTTTACCCGCGTGGTGCAGCCCTTCCAGAAGGCCTTCACGCCCTTAGCCGGCGTGACGTTCGTGCCGGTGGCCATCCAGCAGTTCAAGATGAAGGTCGACGCCCAGGAGTACCCGGACGACCTCGAATCCACCTGGCTCGGCTTCCTCGACGGCCTGGACGCGGACATTGACCGCAAGACCTGGCCCTTCGTGAAGTGGTACTGCGAGGTGTATCTCATTCCGCAAGTGAAGCAGGACATCGAGATGAACGAAATCTTCCAGGGCAGCTTCGTGGCCCCGACCGCCGGCACGCCCGGCGCCGCCGGCACGTCGATGGACGGCCTGAAGAAGACCATCAACGGCCACATCGGGGCCGGCCGCATGACGCCCATCACCACGGGCGTGTTCGATACGACCGACCCCTTGTCGGTGACGGAGCAGATGGAGGCCTTCGCCGATGGCATCCACAAGGACTACTGGAACATTCCGATGATGCTGGGCTGCTCGGAGAGCATCGCCCGGGCCTTCCTGCGCGGCCAGGAGAAGAAGTACGGCCGCAACACCGGCGGCGGCGCCCTGGGCCTGACCATCAACAACACCAACATCACGCTGCAGGCGCTGACCTCGCACCGCACCACCAACAAAATCTGGTGCACGCCCAAGGCCAACGCCGTGCAGCTGCGCAAGCGGATGCAGAACCAGACGAAAATCCAGGTGGAGAATATCGACCGCCTGCTCAAGTTCTTCACCGACTTCAGCATGGGCATCGGGTTCATCATCCCCGAAATCGTCTTCACCAACGACGTCGAGCTGACCTAACTCATTCGAATGACCGGCCAGCGCCCCCGGGCGCTGGCCCCTTCGCATTCCTCACTTAGTAGTTAAAAAATCGCCCCATGGGACAAGAAAAAGAACTCACGCTGGAGGAAGCTCTGGCGAAAATTGCCGAGCAGAAAACGGAGATTGACGGCCTCAGTACCCGCGTTGAAGACCTGGAAGGCGAGGTTTCGGAGTCGACCGAAATCATCAGCGGCCTGCAGGAGCAGCTGGCCAACGCCCAGGCCGGCCAGGAAATCAGCCAGACCGTGGTGGTGACCCACACGGCCGAGGACGGCACCAAGGAGCAGTACAAGGTGCTGGCCCCCAAATTCCAGCACAAGCACGTGACCTACGCGGCCGCCGACCTGAAAACCAACGCCGACCTGGTGAAGGAGCTGGTCGAGGCCAAGTCGGGCGTGCTGGTGAAGCTGGAGAAGGCTGCCAAGGCCCCCGCCAAAAAAGACGCGTCGAAGTAGCCCGCCGGCTGCTTCCGCAATGGTTTTACCAATTTAGAAGGAGAACGGCACCATGGCTGATTTCACCGACTTGCCCGGCCCCCGCGGCAAGGACAACCAACCGGGCCTGAAAACCCGCGTTTTCATCGGCTTTGAAGACGAGTTCATCGCCATCAAAGGCCCGAAGAAGACGGCCCTCGCCGGCGACTCGGTTACCATCGACGGCTCGCACACCTTTGCCCAGGGCAAAGGCTTCATTAGCTGCTACACCACGCAGGACACCAACAAGTTCAAGCTCGACCCCGTGGGCGAGCGCGACGGCCGCGGCAAGAAAATCGGCCTGGAGTTCTTCCACCCCGGCAACTCGAAGGCCGTGGCCGAATTCGACCGCCAGGTGAAGAATGGCTCGGCCATCGTGCTGGTGGAAACGCCGGATGGTGAGTTCCTGCAGTTGGGCACCGCCGGGCTGGGCCTCGAAATCCTGGGCAGCTACGATAGCGGCACGCTGAGCAGCGGCCGCCGCGGCTTCACTTTCAAGGGCGAGGGCTACCAGAACGGCCTGCTGTTCTACGAGGGCGACATCACCCGCCCCGATGGTTCCAAAATCAACGCTGTGACCGGCGTGGTAACGCCCTAATCAATGGAAACGACCAACCAACTGCCGGCCGAGGTGGCCGCGCACTACGAACTGACCACCCACTCCACGCGCATGTACGTGCCGCGGTTGGGCCGCGAGGTAGACCTGACCAAGCTCACGCTCGCCGAGGCTGCGGAGTTGGTGGCACTACCGGGCGGCTTCGAGTGGCTGCGCGTAGTGCCGGCCCCGGAGCCGGCAGCCTTGGTCGATGCATCGCCCACAACGAGTGTGGGGCCGGCCGCGGATACGGCCGGCCCCACCAGGGCAAAAAGAAAAACGGGGGCACGAAGGGAAGCGTGAGGGAGGAGAGACCCCCCGTTTTGAGCCGCTGGCCGCAAGGTCAGCGGCTTTTTTTTGTCCTTTTCGTCAGGGAAGATACGACGCAGGTTTGCAGCGTGGAGGAGATACGAGAGTGGTTGGAAAGCGGGCAGGATTATGCCCAGGGCGTGGGCCTATACGAAAAGCATGGCCGCAGCGCCGTGCTGCGCAGCACGCTGGCCTTTGGCGAGACGGACTTTACCAAGGGCAAGCTGGTGCACGCGCTGCAGCAGCTCGCCGGCGCCGCGGTACCGCCGGCGGCTGCGGCGGCCAGGCC